>JBGCEU010000234.1:0-4333 GCA_045106535.1 Akkermansiaceae bacterium
GTGGAGCATCTGCTGCCGATTATCGGCTGAGAAAAATCGTGAAATAGGGCCTTCTGCGACTGACTCCTTCTGCATCCGGTATTGAACGGTTATTACCAGTATGTCTGATGAGCTCCTTCTTTTCAGTCAGCTCGTCAACTCGAGTCAGACCTTAAAGATTCATTCTATTCCTACCTGTTTCAGATCACCAAGCAGTCTCTCCTGAACCCGCTGATCACGAAATGGAAAGGTGTATTCCAGGCGTGCAAGAGAAAAGTTTGGGATTAACATTGTCAGCTCGACGACTTGCCAATGCGCCTCTTCCATTTCTCCAATACGTGAAAGCGTAGCGGCGAGCCACATACGGGCACGCATGAGCAATGGATTGATCTCAAGGGCGCGCTCGAATGCAGCAACGGCACCGGCAAAGTCACCCTTCAAATATTTAATCTCTCCGAGGGCTACGGAATATGAAGCCGGGATAATCGGATTTAGGCGCTTCGCAATATCCAAGCTCTCCAGTGCCTCATCGGGCTGTCCTGCATAGTTCAGGATCCATGCCTGCAATGCATAGGCATCAGCGTAGTTAGGGCTGATACGGATAGCTTGCTGAGATGCTTCGATGGCTGATTCATACTGCTGCCTGAAAAGTGCAACCTGGCCACGTACAAAGTGCCCATGAGGGGTGTCCGGGTTCATGCTTGTTGCTGTTTCAGCCAGTTCCGCCGCACGATCCAGCGAAAGAGAGGGAGTCGCCGTCCAGCCATCTATGGCTTCCCGTGAATATACGAGCGCGAGTCCGGCAACTGCACGGGAATAATCGGGATCCAGTTCTATAGCCCGTTCAAAAAATGCACGAGCGGATCGATTGCCTTCCGGAGTACGATGACCATGGTCTTCCAACCCACGCAGATAGGCATCATAAGCCTGCACACTGTCTGTTGGGTGAATCCGAAATAAGCCTTGTTCAGATGGAGCCAGCTTGATTTTGAGTGCAGTGACCAGTGCGGTTGCAACTTTATCCTGCACACTGAATACATCACTCAACTCACTTTCATAGCGTTCTGCCCACAGAGCACGTCCGCTGGATGCCTCGATAAGTTGAGTATTAACACGTACACGATCCTTCTGGCGTTGCACACTGCCGCGTACAATAAAATCTGCATTCATCTCCTGTGATATCTGGTGTGCACCAACAGCGCTGTTTTTATAGCTGAATACAGAACCCGGTGCGATAACCAGCAAACCCGACACTTTTGATAGATCGGTGATCAGGTCAGCGGTGATGCCGTTTGCAAAATAGTCCTGCTCGGGACTCTGGCCGAGGTTTTCAAATGGCTGAACTACCAGTGATGGTTTTTCTGCGGGCTCAGCCTGACGCACTGTGACTTCTGGATCACTGGGGTGTTGCTGGTGAACGATCAGCCACCCGGCCATGCCTGCAAGAACCATCGCTAGGACAAGAATACGCAACCAGTGTCGATTGCCGACCCGGGTCTGATCGGGTCCAGTCCTGGATGGTTTTGTGAAATTCACATCGGCAATCAGGCGGTAGCCGGTTTTCGGAATAGTCTCAATCACACCGGGATGATGTGCATCGTCATTGAAGGCACGGCGCAATTTGGCAATGACATTGGTAAGCGCGTCGTCGGTAACGACTCGTCCCTGCCAGATTTGTTCCTCCAGTTCCGCACGACTGACCACCTGCCCGGCATGTTCCGCAAAGTAGACGAGAACCTGCATGGCTTTGGGCTCCAGACGCACGGTCTGACCATCGCCGGTTACACGAAGTGTTGAAGGCTCAACACGATAATTGCCCACACTGAATGTTTTTGCCTTGCTCAGTTTTGATGGTGACTCGGACATATCAGTCCCTATTTTCCGTATTCAGGCTACGTTCTACATGACAAATAAATCATTGAATAACATCTGTTTATTTAAAAGGCAGATAAGTATCAGCTTTCCGTCAGTATTTTTTACAGTCTAGCATTACACATGCATGCAGCCCACAGGTTCGATGAACAGCATATTTTTATAACAAATAGAGGAAACAACTATGGCCACCGGACACTATATTAAATCTGTAAGCGTGATGATATTTCAGATGCTCGCGGCAGGGGGAATATTGCTAATCCTGCCGAATGCCAATGCCGGTACAAACCTGCTGTCATTACATGATGCAGTCCGAAGTAACGACAGAACTGCAATGCACAAACTAATAGCAGATAGCCACTCCCTAGGGATAGGAATTTACTTTCAGCGAGCGCAGCGGAAGGGATGGTCAATAGTGCCAACAAGCCCACCATTGTGTATTTGACATACTGCCTGTTATCCGTACCGGCCATCCCGCTCTCTCCTATTGCGAAAATCGCCACCTGAAACAGAAATTAGCCCACCATGGGGCATTTTTCAAGTTGCATGCACCTCGCCAGCACGCGGCAATCCGGGTCGGACAGCAGTTGGGTTAGGCGATGTCGGGAGCGGGGTGGTATGTGAGTGGAATCTGGAAGTGGTCGAGCCACTCCCCTGCAACGGCAAGTATCTTATCTTAGCTGGGATCAACTGTCTGCTTCGGAGCACTATGTATAGCTATACATAGTGCTCCGAAGCGGTCAGTCGCCGAAAACCCTATTTCCAGATTTCTCTCAGCCGATAATCGGCAGCAGATGCTCCGAACCAATGGGATGGACTCCTCCTCACCTAACCGGCATCGATGTGCCAAACTGAGATTGTAATTTCAGTTAACGAGGAGAAAGAGGAGTCCAAAATGGAGATTAGTCGAGTTGGTGTTGATTTGGCAAAAAATGTTTTTCAATTGCATGGTGCAGACGACAAGGGAGAAACCGTCTGGAAGCGTAAATTATCCAGAGATAAATGGTTGAAGGTTTTGTTCACTGAGGTGAAGCCAGGCGCAGAGATCGGCATGGAAGCTTGTGCAGGGGCTCATCACTGGGCCAGGAGTTTGCGGGCTGCAGGCTACGGTGTGAAGATGATCCCACCCCAGTTCGTCAAGCCTTTTGTAAAAAGCAACAAGAACGACGCGAATGATGCGCAGGCGATCTGCGAAGCAATGGCACGACCGAATATATATCCAATCACCATCAAGACGGTTGAACAACAGGATATGCAGGCCATACATCGTGTCCGCGAAGAGATCAAAACTCATCGTGCTGCCAAAGCCAACCAGATGCGTGGATTGGTTGCAGAGTATGGGTTAGTGGCGCCGAAGGAATTAGCCTCATTACGCCGCGCTATTCCACTGTGGCTGGAGGATGGTGAGAATGGTTTAACCCCGTGTTTCAGGCAGTTGCTGGATGGGCTATGGAGAGACCTGCGCGCACTGGATGACCGCATGACAGAGCTTGACGGGCAGATAGCGATGATTGCGAAGGAGAATCCGACAGCACAACGACTGCAGAAGTTACGTGGTGTCGGACCATTGATCGCAACAGCCCTGGTTGCCACGATAGGTGATGGCAAGCAATACCGCAAAGGTAGGGATATGGCCGCAGCCATAGGTTTAACGCCCAGACAGCATAGTTCGGGTGGTAAAGAGAGGTTGCTTGGAATCAGTAAACGGGGTGATGCGTACCTCCGTTGTTTGCTGATACATGGTGCGCGTTCAGCAATGCGTACTGCAAAAAACAAAGATGACCGTGTCAGCCGCTGGATCCTGAATCTGCAAGAGAGGCGGCACGCCAATGTGGCTGCAGTCGCTATGGCTAACAAGACGACGAGGATGGCCTGGGTCATCATGAGCAAAGGAGTCGATTATGATCCGGATCTTGGTGCTGCACCGGCAACATAATCGATAACAATGAGGATTTAATGATCAATTGACGATTGCGAAGTAAGCGATGTAATGGCAAACAGGTCGAACCGGCGCAGATAAAACCCGAGAATGACCGCGTGTGTAACAACACGTCATAGCAATAGGGAATCTGCGCGCGAACAACCCATTATGGCCCGGCATCAATGGATGCCACCTCAAGAGGCCGGATATACGTATGCAGTCGAGCCTACAGCCGTGAACAGCTTACTTGCAAACGAGGAGGAGTCCATATACGGTCATTGGAGAATCAAGGTTAACAAGGCTGAGGAGTCAAATCGCCTCTTAAAATAGGGGGGCTTAAATCCAGAAGGATTCGACAACGTACACTAGCTCATTGGCGATGTACTATGCTTACTCAATCAGCAGTTCCCGAAGTTGGGTAATCTCTTCGTTGCTTAGCCCAAGTCGCTGCCTGGCATACTCTTCAACGCTGCCGTACTTGGCGTTGATCTCCTCAAGGCTTGCATCAATGTAGGAGCCGTCGAGAACATAGAAGGCCTCCATGTTGGTTGTATCAATCTC
>JBGCEU010000235.1:0-17267 GCA_045106535.1 Akkermansiaceae bacterium
TAACAAAGACACGGTACATCGCATAGAGTCCTACCTTCGTCAGCAGACCGGCAAAAAGCGCGGATAGAGCAGGCGGGAGATGCGGGTAGGATGCAGGTAGCCAGAACGCGAGCGGGATGAGTGCCGCTTTGATGCCAAAAGCACCGAGCAGCAGCGCAGCTGAGCTATCGATAAGGAACGGACTTTCCGTATTGCGGATAATGATGTGAAGATCTGCAAAGTTCAGCGTGCCTGTTTTTCCATAGACAAGTCCGGCAGCCACTAAGAAGAGCAGAGAGGATACCAGATTGATGACAACATATCGCCAGGTGGCAGTTTGTGCTTTCGAGCCTTTCAGCGCCGCCATCAGCGAGAAGGATGAGAGCAGCAGCACCTCAAACCAGACATAGAGGTTAAACAGGTCACCTGTTAGGAACGCTCCATTAGTGCCGAAGCTAAGCGTAAGAGTCAGTGGGTAAAGGTGCCGGCGTTTGAGTCTTACAGGCAGGCTAACAGAGCCGTAGAAAATAGCCGCCAACACCACCAGCTGACACACCGCAAGCATCAGTGCCGAAAAGCCATCCACTACCAGCACAATACCATAGGGTGCTGGCCAGTTTCCTGAATGCACGGCAATTACCGAGCCGTCCGCGGTATCGCATACCAGAAAAATGGCAGCGGTGAGGCTCACCGTGCTGGCGAGAATGGCAATCACTCCCGCGGCCTTCAACTTAGTGCCGAACGCAAGGCAGCCTAACGCTCCGATGAACGGTGCGAGCAAGCAGAGCAAGAGTGTGTTTTCCGGGGTCATTTCGATGAGGAGCGGAGGACGAGTGTGAGCAGGAATGCCAGGATACCAAAACCGATCACGATAGCAGTTAGAACCAGTGCCTGGGGTAGCGGGTCAGTCATCGGAGCGGAGCCATCTCCACCCAGCAGTGCGGGGGCGTTGTGCTTCAGGCCACCGGATGCAAAAATGATCAAGTTAGCACCCTGACTCAGCAGGATGAGGCCGATCAGGGTATCTATTTTTGTCCTGCCCAGTAGTCTGTAAATCCCAGCTGCGATGAGAAGACCAATAGTGATGGCGATGATGAGCTGCATGGATTAAATTTTGTTAGGTTGGAAATAGCGGAGGAACCCGAGCGTGAAGCCGAGCACGGTAAGGAAGACCCCCAGATCAAAGAGAAGCGGAGTGCCCAGATGCAGGTCGCCGGAGTGCCACCACAGACCTGAGAAGAATGCGTAACCACCTAGCACAGGCAGGAGCGCACTAATCAGCGCCACAGCCATACCGATGAGCATGAGGAAATGCGCCCGCTTTCGCAGCCATGCCGCATGAAAGCGCGGGTGCTCATTCAGCACGCAAAGCGCGATGGCGGAACTTGCAAACAGTGCCCCAATAAATCCACCACCGGGTGCATTGTGCCCGCGCCAGAACATCCAGATCGCTACGGGGACGAGCATGACCGCCACGAGTTTACCCCCGGTTCTTAGCCATGGGCTGGCACTGCTGCCGGGAAGCGGGCTTCTACGGCGAGGAGCCCCGAGCGCGGCGGTGGCTCCCAGTGCTGCGATGGCAAGTACGATAATCTCACCAAAGGTATCAAGTGCCCGGAAGTCAACGAGGATAACGTTTACGGCATTGGCTCCATAAGCGGCACTCTTACTGTATGTTAGATGGAATTCTGAGATCGGGTGATCCCACTCGAGTGCCATGGATTTGAGGATAAGCAGCGTCGTGATGACTCCGCCGGATGCCGCAACAAGGAAGCGGCCAATGGTCGGATCCTTTTTCTCGTTATTCGCATCAGAATTCGGGTTTGCTTTGAAAAGAACACCCGCGAGTAAGAGAAGAAGCAGTGTTTCGGCGAGGAGCTGCGTCAGGGCAAGATCCGGAGCACTGAACCAGAGGAAAAGGAGGGCGACAAGTAACCCGACAAATCCGAGTGCCACAAGTATGGTAACCCGGCGCTTAGCTCGTGCTGCCATGATGGCTGCGACGGCAACAACGGGCGCGAGCATGAGCTGAATCCATCCTTCACCAGTAGGCGTGGGTGCAGACCACTCAAGAAAGTTGATAGACGTGAATGTGAGGGCGCCCACGGCTACCAGAATCACAATGAGTTGAGCTTGCAGTCGCCCTGCCTCAAGCATTTTCCCCACGCTGGCAGATGTTTCGCGCAGCATGGTCATGACATTATCAAATGCATTATCGAATAGCGGAGCAAAGGTCGCAGGAAGTGGTGCGATACGTGGACGGCTCAGCACACGCCATACGACAAGTGAAAGTGACAGAGCCAGAAGCCCGAGACCCAGTGCGGGAGTCCATCCATGCCAAAGTTTGTAGGAAGCATCTGCCGAGGCTCCAAGTGAAGTGGCGGCAGATCCAAGTAGCTCGTGATTGGCAAGTGGCAGGACCGCCATGAGCACTAGTGAGCCGAATGCAGGTAGAAGTGCCGCGAACTGCATGGCCACTGGCACCTCAGCCTTCAGGCTAGGCTTTTGGTGACGATCAAAGAGCGGAATTAGCAACTTGAGACCAAGACCTAACACCCCCGCCGCTGCCAGTGCCACTGCCACAGCCAGTGTCGGTGAATACGCCCAGACAGCTTTGAGTAAGTATTCCTTTCCTAGGAAGCCGGGAAGGGGAGCTACACCGATGAGCGATAGCGCAGAAATAGCAATAGCGGCTCCTACCCATGGTGCCGGATAGACCGAACCACGCAGTCGATCCAAGCTGCGTGTGCCGAAACGTTTTTCAAGATTGCCAACTGCTAGGAAGAGTGGTGCCTTGTAAAGTGCATGGGCTGTTAGGAAAATGACGAAGCCAAGCAGTGCAGCCGGGCTTCCAACACCTGCTAAAATAGTCAGGAAACCCAGGGCGGCAAGCGTCGTTGAGGCGAGGATCGCTTTCATGTCATCCTCCCTAGCCGCACGAAGAACGGCTGTGGCCACGGTGAGGATGCCCGACGTTGTGAGCAAGGGAGTCCATAAGGCGTGTGCTGAAAACGCGGGTGCCAGTGTGGCTAGGAGGAATACACCCGCCTTGACCATCGTAGCAGAGTGAAGAAAAGCAGAGACGGGCGTCGGTCCAGCCATCGCATTGGGTAACCAGAAGTGGAACGGCCACTGAGCTGACTTCGTCAATGCACCGAGCATGACGAGTAACAATGCTGCTGCGGGAAGGCTGGAAGCGATCACTTCAGGATCGAGCGCCAGAATACCGGAAATGGTTGCAGTGCCAAACTGCAGATGAATCATGACAAATCCGGCGAGCATTGCTGCACCACCCGCAAGCGTGACCAGCAGTGCCTGGCTCGCTTTTTCCCGCGAGTCCCCTTTTTCATCATGGAATCCGACTAACAGAAATGACAGCGCTGAGGTGGCTTCCCAAAAGAGAAACAGGATATAGAGATTGTCAGACCAGATTACACCGAGCATGGCCGCGGTGAATGCCCCCAGGCACGAAATTAAAAATGGTAGCCTGGGGTTTTGGGAAAAATAGGTGCATGCATATAGGAAAACACATCCGCCCAGAGCAAGAATGAGTGATCCAAACCAAGCTGTGAATGATGTCATCCGCAGGGAGACATCCATTCCCATTTCTGGAAACCATGGAATGTGAAGCTTGTGCTCAAGCTCACCAGGTACTGCGAGCAGAAGGGCTGTCGCACCAGCAACAAAGATGAGCATAAATAGCCAACCAGCACCAACAGCATGGCGGCGTAATATGCCTGGCGACAATATCGAGGCCAGCACTGGCAGCAGCGGAATGCCAATGGCTAGAAAAACGGGATCCATGATCGGTCAGTGAGGATGCTCAGTTAGCTCCGATCAGGTCGCGGAGGAAGCGTAAATTGTCGTTCTTACGTTTGGCGACGAGTATAGGTGACTTGCTGCTGCGGATAGCTTCACATGCCTGACTTCCAAGCAGTGCGATTGAGAATGCATTTCGTCCATGGCAGCCTAGGATCAGCAGGGTGCCGGGGTCTCGTTTTACGCGTGTGGTTAAGTCGACCCCTGGTAGCTGGCTCTCGATGATTTCACTGTGCCAGCTGTCTTTGTCTAGGGCGTGTTCGCTCAGTAATTCAGACATTTGGCGGTCGGTGCCTTCTCTGACCCATGCTTGAAGATCGGACTCGGACATGGTGAGTGTTGCGCGCGTGGGGACGGTGATATCGGTCGCGTGCAGTGCTTCCTTGCGTGCTGGTTCACCCGCCACGTCTATGTTCAGCGTCGCGAATGCTTCAGCCCACTGAATACACAATGAAGACATGTCTGAAAAATCAATGGCAGTGGCGACGGTGGTCGGCGGCGTAACTGCATCAGGTGGGATCGCGAGCACACCGGTCGGGCTCTTGCGTGCGAGACGCTCTGCTAGCCCCCGAGAGCTGCCATCGTGTAACGAGGTGAGTAAAATATCATAAACTCCGGAGCTGAGGCAGCCCAGCGTTTCCCGAAGTGCGCCTCCCTGACGGTGGATGATGGTGTAGTTTAGGTTACCCAGAATTTCCTTGGCAGATGATTCCACATGGTCCGCGTAGCTTGGGCTGCTATCCTCAAGAGTGGCGGGGAACTCCTCTAGTAATGCCTCCTCGCAACACAGCAAATCGATGGAGCTTGCCTCCGAGGCCCGTCCCATGACGGCTGCCCATTTCAAAAGTGTGGTTTCCGGGGTGCCTTCGGGAAGGACGACGAGGAGGTGTTTGAAGCGTTTCATGTGCCTAAATGGGTCTGCCCCAAATAAAACACGAAATGTTATACATGCAACCAAAATGGTCAATTGGTGGAGCGGCATGAGCAACCAAGAATTTTATGGAATAAAGGTTATTAAACTTGTTTTAGCTGTTCACAAGATTACTGTGTTCGTGTGAATACACTTGATAAATTGAAAATCCTCGCCGACGCGGCCAAGTATGATGCCTCATGTGCGAGTTCGGCTGGGGCAAAAAAGGATTCGTCTGCGGGAAAAGGGGTGGGCTCCACAGGTGGGGCGGGCATTTGTCACTCGTATGCTCCGGATGGCCGCTGCATCTCGCTGCTCAAGGTGCTGCTAACCAATGTTTGCCTTTACGACTGCCACTACTGCATCAACCGCAGGTCGAGCAATGTCCGGCGGGCGCGGTTCACGCCGGAGGAAGTCGTTGATCTAACACTTTCGTTTTACAAGCGCAACTACATCGAAGGGCTATTTCTGAGTTCGGGAATTATCAGGAGTGCTGACTACACGATGGAGCTGGTTGTTAGGGTGGCGAAATTGTTGCGTGAGCAGCATCATTTCAAAGGGTACATTCACTTGAAAACGATCCCCGAAGCGTCGCCCGAACTGATCGCCGAGGCCGGGAAATACGCCGACCGCTTAAGCATCAACGTCGAGCTTCCGAAGCAGGAGAGTTTGAAAAAACTCGCTCCTGAAAAAAACGTGCAGCGCACACGCGAGGCGATGGATACGATCCATCACCGCATTGATGAAACGCAGAGCGTGCGTAAGGAGTTACGTAAAAAGAAGTCGCGCCTCAAGCGCCCCACTTTCGCAACGGGTCAAAGCACGCAGATGATCGTTGGCGCGGATGGATCAAATGATTCGGATTTCCTGTCCAGAGCGGGGGACTTGTATGGTAATTTTAAACTCAAGCGTGTCTACTACTCGGCTTTCAGTCCAATCCCCGAGCCATCAGTTGTGTTGCCTCTGAAATCGCCGCCACTTGTTAGGGAGCACCGACTCTATCAGGCGGATTGGTTGCTGCGATTCTATGGGTTTGAGGTAGGTGAAATTACCACAAAAGATGAGCCAAATCTGGATCTTGATATCGATCCGAAGCTTTCTTGGGCACTGCGTAATCGGCAGTCATTTCCCATAGATGTCAACCGCTCGCCGCTGGAGCTTCTCTACCGTATTCCGGGGTTGGGTGTTAGGAATGCGCAGAGGATTGTTAGGCTGCGTAGGCATCATGCTGTCAGTTTGCAGGATCTGATTAAGCTGCGGGTGAATTTGAAAAAGACGATGCCATTTATGATCTGCACTGATCATCATCCGGCAAGGCTTGAGCTATCTAGTGAGGATCTGCGTGCGAAGTTTGCACCGCCGCCGGAGCAGCTGGAGCTGGATTTCTCGGCCATCCCGATCGTTGGTAAGATCGCCACGAAGCAGGCTGGCGTGGAGGCACAGCACGGAGAATTTTAGCGATGAAAACGGTCAAAATAGAGCCAGATTTTACGTCATGGCGCAGTGCGGCGCGCGCATTGCTGGCGGAAAAGGTTCACCCACGTGATGTGCTCTGGGTTTCAAAAAGTGCCCAAAGCGATGGCATGCTGATGTTCGATGAGCCTGTTCACCCGACACAGGATGCCCCACGACTTAACGTGCCTAGGGATTTTGTGCGGCTAGCCGAGACGGTGTCGTGTCATCGATCCGGCGATCAATGGGCGCTTCTCTATCAAATCCTCTGGGCGATGA
Source organism: Akkermansiaceae bacterium (assembly GCA_045106535.1). Classification (GTDB taxonomy): domain Bacteria; phylum Verrucomicrobiota; class Verrucomicrobiia; order Verrucomicrobiales; family Akkermansiaceae; genus Oceaniferula. The sequence continues at coordinate 6,440 of JBGCEU010000235.1, forward strand.
CACACGGCAATGATCGTCATGTCATGAAAAACCAGACCGATAGCGCGGTTCGAGGCCTCGAGCAGATGCGCAAGACCGTGAGCCGTGATATTCATAAGATGCGCGCGTTTGTTAGGTTCCGGCAAGTAGAAGATGGAGACAATGGTCTGGAGAGTTACGTCGCTTGGTATGAGCCGGAGCATCTAATCGCTCGGGTTAACACGCCATTTTTCAGAAAAAGGTTCGGGGGGATGAACTGGTCGATTCTAACACCGGATGCATGTGTGCACTGGAATGGGCAGTCAATCCACCACACCGATGGGGTGGATCAATCACAGGCGCCCGAGGGTGATGAGTTAGAAGAACTTTGGCGCGGCTATTACCGCAGCATTTTTAATCCCGCCCGGCTGAAGATCAAGATGATGCAAACGGAGATGCCCAAGAAATACTGGAAGAATCTGCCAGAGGCTGAAATTATTGAAGAGCTCATTCAAACCAGCGGCGAGCAAGTGATGGGGATGATGCAGGAAGAGGAAAGATCATTGAAGCCCGCGCCTAAAAACGATTATTTACGGCATCTGGACGAACTTAACAGGTGAGGGGCTATGGAGTGGGAGTTTGTAACTCCCGGCTACCTACTGCTGATCAAGCTTGGCGTGACGCTCGACAGGGAGATGCGGACAAAATGTCCGCGCTCCATAGATGACTGGCGTCAGTTCTTCTTTTGCTCAAATAACCACTCCATCACCTTTTCGTCACTGAGGACTTTCCTGCAAATACTGTGACCGGCGCCTTTGTATTCGGTGTATTTGATCTTTGCTTTGGCTTTTTCAAGAGCTTCTATAATGGTTCGTGAGTTGTTGACGGCCACGGCGTTATCGGCATCACCATGGAAATTCCAGATCGGGATGTTTTTGATTTTATTGGCGATGGATGGATTCGCTCCACCTGAGATAGGAATGGCGGCTGCGAAGGTCTTGGGTGAATCGGCTAACAGGGCCCACGTCCCATAGCCACCCATCGAGAAGCCACTGAGATAAATGCGGTCTTCATCGACGGGCATGTTTTTGGTGATGTCCTTTGTTAGGGAAAGGACTGCCTGGACAAGGTCACCGTTCGTCCAGTGCTGGCCTGACGGACACTGTGGTGCAATGACGATGCATGGGCGTTTGCTGAGGTTTTTTTCAGAGGTGAACTTTTCTGGTCGGCCGTCCATCTGTTTCTCATTGTCACTCCCGCGCTCACCTGAGCCGTGAAGAAAGATAACGAGGGGGAGTTTATTGTCTTTGGTGTAGCTATCAGGAGCGTAGATCTGGAACTGGAGTTTTTTATGCTCACCTTTGACCCAGCTTGCTTTGGCGTATTTGGCGTGATCGCCAAGGGATGAAACCGAAACCTGATTCACTTCAGCCAGTTTGGTTTTAATATACTCCTTGTCAGCTGCGGAAATTTTTTCGAGAGGGAGTTTGAATGTGCGGCTGCCCTTTTTCAAGGTCACGGTCTTTGTGTCGGCTTTGACAAATTCAGCCTCCGTGGTTCTGCCGTCTGATGATGTCCATGTGCGTATTTCTGCATTCAGTGTGAACTGGCAGAGGCACAAAACAGCGATGCAAAAAGTGAGTGAAGATCTCATGGGTGAAAATGAAATAGTTATTTTTGAGCAGGGTAATCTTTTCCTTCTAGGCTGCTCATCACGGAGGCTTGCCATGCCTTGATAGCGACTTTCATTTTCTTGAGGAGCTCAGGATTTTTCTGCGCTAGATCCGTTGTTTCCATGGAATCATTTTTGAGATCATAGAGCTCGTAGCGGGTATTTTTTTTGCCGCCAATCGCGTGGATTTTATACGGCCAGTCGATGAGTGCCGCGTGCCCAGGATAGCCGCCATTCGCGAGAGGCTTGCGCTCTGGAAACTCGTTCACGTTTTTCAGGATGCGTTCAGGGTGAGGATTCGCAGCACCTGTCGACTGCGCCTGCATGAGTGACTTGATGATTCGATCACTGTGCGTCGATTGACCTTTCGTATGGAGATGCCAAAAGCCGATGGGGTTGCTGCGCTTTTGCATATTACCGGTAATTGCAGCTGATAGATCAATGCCATCGAGTGGGATTTTACTCTCCGGTTTCACTCCTGCTAGAGATAGTAGGGTGGGAAACATGTCGGAGGTGGAGGATGGAAGCGAGACGGTTTTGTTATTCAACTTTGCAGGCCATTCCAGCAATGAGGGCACTCGTAAACCACCCTCATAGATGGAGCCTTTTCTTTGGCGTCCGCCGGATGATTCCTTGAGTAATCCGCCATTGTCTGAGCAGTACCAGAGAATGGTGTTGTCGTGAATTTTTAGATTACGCAGGGATTTTCGTAGTCGTCCCATTTGCTCGTCGATCAGTGTGATCTCCTGAAAGTAGCCGTAATGTTTTTGGTCTTTATAGAGTTCGGGTTGGCTTGATCTTTCTGGGTGCGGGTCATGGGGCGACGGAAACCAGATAACGGTGAACAGAGGTTTGCTTCCTTTGGCGTTTTTTTCCAAGAATTCCAAAGCTTTATCCATAGTCACCACTGTGCCTTGGCCTTTGAACTGCTTGTAGGTTCCGTTTTCACTTAGGTAGGGATCAATATCATAAAAATTCAGAGCCGTCAGCCACTCGTCAAACCCCTGACCGCCTGGGCTGGTCGGGCTATCTTTCTGCACCGAGCCGATGTGCCATTTTCCAAAGTGAGCGGTGTGATAGCCGGCTTTTTTGAGTTCTTCAGCGATGGTGACTTCATGAGGTCGAAGGTAGTGTCCATGGTTGAGCACATTGGTTCGCATGGGGGTGCGGCCCGTCATCACACTTGCGCGTGTGGGGGAGCAAACCGGGGCACCTGCGTAGAATCGGTTGAAAACGACGGAATCCTTCGCCATCGAGTCGAGGTGGGGAGTCTTGAGAAAAGGGTGCCCAGTATACCCCGCGTCTCCGTATCCCTGATCATCTGCCATGACGAGGATGATGTTAGGCTTTTCTGCATTAGTTGTTGCGAGAAATGCAAAAAATGTGACGCAGAGAGCGAGGATTGGTTTCATAAAGATTTTTGAATGAGTTCGAGGAGCTTGTGAGCGGCTGCCTTGGCAAATACCTCGCTGTTGATTTCTTCATCGTAGTCGATGACTTCGACCTTGGCATGCTCGTGAATGGCTCCAAACAGGGCGGCATCCGCCTCAGGGTCGTAAAACGGCTGGCCTTCGGCAGAAATAACACTGACGGTTTTTAGCGGATTGAGAATGGCGGTTGGCGCAGGGTTAGCATTGGTTTTTTCTGCGATGATCTTACCTAGCTGGGAGCACTCCTCGGCATTGGTTCGCATCAGGGTGACCTGTGGGTTGTGGATATAAAATGTACGGTCGGCGAATTTTTTCGGCACGGTTTCTTTTTCACCGTAGTTCGCCATGTCGAGGCAGCCTGGCGAGACGACGGCGGGAACCTTGGCTTTGGTCATCGCATCCATTCGGGTTGGCCCGGCGGAGAGGGTGGCTCCTACGAACTCATCCGCCCACTCGGTGGTGGTGATGTCTAACACACCGGCGACCATGCCGCTCTCGATGAGCGACTCCATGGTTTTTCCCCCTGTGCCCGTGGCGTGGAAAATGAGGACTTCGTAACCTGCGTCTTCTAACACCTTGCTGGCGATGTTAACGCAGTCGGTGGTATTGCCAAACATGCTGGCGACGATTAGCGGTTTGCTATCCGACTGGTCGATCTCCGCTTCCACCATGCCACAGATCGCGTGGGTGGCGCGGGTGAAGATGATTTTTGAAATGGAATTGAGCCCCGCGACATCGACGATGGATGGCATCATGGTGATGTCCTTGGTGCCGACGTAGTGGGCAGTGTTACCGCTGGCTAGCGTGGAGACCATCAGCTTGGGAAAGCCGATGGGTAACGCGCGCATCACTGCAGTTCCGAGAGCGGTGCCTCCTCCTCCTCCGAGTGAGATCACACCGTCGATTTTTCCCTCCGTAGCCAGTTTAGCTAACATAATGGGGGCTGCCTGGGAAATTGCAGTCACACATTCGCCACGATCCTTGCGGTCGAGGATGGGTTGGAGGTCGAGTCCGCCAGCTTCAGCAACTTCAAACCGGGTGACGTCTGGAGTGACTTGTGGGTCTCCTCCACTGCCAACGTCAATCAGCAGGGGAGTATGGCCGAGCTTGGAAATAATGTTAGCTACGAACTGGTGCTCGTGGCCTTTGGAGTCGAGTGTTCCAAGAACGGCAATCGTTTTCATGCTTACTTAATACGTTTTACGGGGATAGACTTAAACTGCTGCGTCAGCTCGGTGAGTGGCTGCTCAACCGCCATGCGCTCGAGTGATGATGCGCCAACGAATCCTACGGTGTCGGTATGCTCATTGATATACGCGGCGTCTGCCGGTGTTAGGATCGGACCGCCGTGGGATAGATAGATGACATCGTCACGCACGGATTTTCCAGCATCGATGATAGATTGAGTCGCCTTCACAGCATCGTCCATGGAAACTGATGCTTCCGTGACGCCGATGGATCCACCGATGGTGCAGCCGACGTGCGCGATGATGGCGTCCGCGCCTGCTTCCGCCATAGCTTTTGCTTCCTCGGGAGTGGCCACATAAACGATGGAAAAGATATCCATTTTTCGTGCGAGTGCTACGGTGTCGATTTCCTTTTGCACCGACATGCCAGTTTCCTCAAGCGTTTGACGGAAGTGCCCATCAATGATGGTGTGAGTAGGGAAATTATTCATCCCGGAAAAGCCCATGTCTTTTACTTTAAGAAGATGGTGCCACATACGGCGGCGTGGGTCGGTGCAATGAACACCGCAAATTACTGGAATCTCCTCAACAACTGGAAGCACTTCAAATTCCCCGATCTCCATCGCAACGGCATTGGCGTCATCGTATGCCATTAGTCCGCATGTTGATCCCGCGCCCGCCATGCGGAAACGGCCTGAGTTATAGATGATGATCAGATCAGCACCGCCTTTCTCGATGAACTTGGCGGAGATGCCGGTGCCCGCTCCGGCGACGATGATAGGCTCGCCCTTGGACATGGTGTCATTGAGGCGGTCGAGAACTTCTTGGCGAGTGTATGGGTTTCCGACCCCGGTCCATGGATTAGGCATAATGTGTGTTTTTAGTGACTTCGTGTTTTAAGTGTGCAAGATTTATCTACTGAGCAAAGTAACTACGCCAGTAATTAATCAGTATTTTCACCACCTCATCCTAATTTAAAAACATGCAACGTAGAACATTTTTGAAAATCACCTTGCCTGTCGCGCTTACTGGCTACGCTGGTGCCGCAGAATCCGATCAACCATTACTCTCATTTGGCGTGATTGCCGATCCTCAGTATGCCGATGTGGACAAAAGGGGTTCCAGATATTACCGAGACTCATTGGGTAAGTTAAAAACGGCGGTGACGGAATTGAATAAACATGATCTCAAATTTGTGGTCACGCTCGGTGATGTCATTGATCGGGAAATCAAGAGCTTTGGCGATATTATGCCTCTTTATAAACCACTGAAGGCACCGAGTAAATTTGTCTTAGGGAACCATGATTTCTCCGTGCCGGATAAAGAAAAAGGCAATGTGATGAAACATCTGGGAATGACAAAAAATTATTACTCAGAGTCGCTAGGTGACTGGCATTTCATCTATCTCGATGGCACGGATGTCTCCACCTATCGATATGCTAAAGACAGCGAGGAAACAGCCGCCGCTAGAAAATTGAGAGAAAAAATGCGGCAGGAAAAAATCAGCAAAGCTAGCCCATCGAGTGGTGCGATTGGAACCGAGCAGCTCAAGTGGTTTTCAGCAGAGCTTGAGAAGGCAAAGTTGGCGAAAAAACGTGTCATCATCTTTAACCACCATCCGGCATTCCCTCTCGGTGATGGCTATAACCTGTGGAATGATAAGGAGTTGGTCGAACTGATTGCCAAGCATCCGCATGTGGTGGCCTACATGAACGGGCACAAACACAAAGGAAACTATGCCGTCAACAAGAGCTGCCATTACGTGAACTTCAAAGGCATGGTCGAAACCAAGGACAAGAGCGCTTATGGAGTTGTGCGATGCTATGCGGATCGCATCGAAATCGATGGCTATGAAACCGAGCCGGATAGAAAGTGTAAATTTTAAAACTGCCTGTTGTCATACATCGGCGTGCTTTAGACTGGTCAGGTGAGAAACATAAGCTGACTATGTCGGTAGCATGGTTGATTTGTTACACTTGGTATTGGCGAGGGAGTTTCCTAGCAGGGAAGCGGCGAGTTTTGAAATTGCCGCGCTGAAGGCACAGTTAGAGATGCCAAAGGGCGTGGTGCACGTGATCAGTGACATCCACGGCGAGGCAAGGAAGTTACGTCACGTAATTAACAATGCCTCTGGCATGCTGCGCCCGGTAGTGGCTGAGCTTTTCGAAGGTGAGCTTGAAGGAGATGATTTAAAGCAGTTTCTGCACCTGCTCTACTACCCGACGGAGAGCTTACAGATGTGGGGAGATGAATTTGGTGGCGATCAGGAGAAGCGATACGATTGGGTTTTGGAAACGCTGCGTCGGCAGTTTGTGGTCATCCGGCATTTGATCCGGACGAAGAGGCGCAAGGAGCTTAAGGATTACGCGCCAAAGGAATTTCGTGAGCTTTTTGAGGTGCTGCTGAATTTTCCTGCCGGTGGGCATGATGAGTGTGTGCTTCACGCGCAAGTTAGGGAGCTAGTTGAGCGTGGGATGGACTTCATCGCCATCCGCGCAGCGGCGAGGTTCATCCGTAATGTCGCGGTGGACGAGCTTGTAGTTGCCGGCGACTTGGGCGATCGAGGCGCACGGCTTGATTGGGTGATCGATTACCTGATGAAACAGCCGGATGTTAGTCTGGTCTGGGGAAACCATGATGTGAGCTGGATGGGAGCATGCCTCGGGCATGAACTGCTCATCGCGTTGGTCTTGCGTGTGTCACTTCGCTACCGGCGGATGTTCCAGCTCGAGGAGGGATATGGCATTTTGACCAAGGGATTGGAGCAGCTTGCCACGGACGTTTATGGTGGTGACCCGGCAGAGTATTTTAAACCCAAACGCGGCGGCGAGCGTGATGAGCTACTCATTGCACGCATGCAAAAGGCGATCTCAGTGATTCAATTTAAGCTGGAAGGGAAGATTGCCGAACGCCATCCGGAGTGGGAAATGGCAGACCGGAATGTGATGACCATGATCGACTACGAAACGGGCACCGTGACCCTCGATGGAAAAGTCCACCCACTGCGCGATGCCCATTTTCCTACTGTCGATCCTGAGAATCCTAACACATTGTCTGCCGAGGAGGAACACTGCATGCAGCGGCTTGTGGAGTCGTTCACCAGCTCATCAAGACTTTGGGAGCACATGAGCTGGGTGGCTCAGCGGGGGAAAATGGCATTGATTCGCGATAAGGCGGTGATTTTTCATGCCTGCATGGCGGTCGATGCTGACGGCGAGTATCAGAGTCTGAAAATTGATGACAAGGAGTGCTCAGGGCCGGAGCAGTTTGATGCATTCAATCGAGTGGTGAAGCGTGCATTTCGCGCAGGGAGTCATGCCGACCAAACGGACAAAGACTGGTTTTACTACCTCTGGGCGGGGCCACGGTCGCCACTGTTTGGGAAAGACAGGATGGCTACATTCGAGACCTATTTTGTGGAAGACAAGTCGACGCATGTCGAGTGCCGGAATGCCTGGTTCGAGTGGCTGCATGACGCGGCATTTTGCGATCGTGTATGTCAGGAAATGGGCGTTGATGAAGGAGGCTTGATCGTGAACGGACATGTTCCTGTTAGGGTTGAGCAAGGTGAGGTTCCCGTTAAGCGCGGAGGAAACGCTGTTACGATAGATGGAGCATTTTCGGAGGCTTATGGCGATAGAGGATACACACTTATTTTATCGCCCACGGGTGATTACCTAGCAGAACACCATGGCTTCAAGGATCCGGTGAGTGTGGTTCGATCTGGCGAGGACATCGTTCCTACGATGCGCCAAGTTCGCGCGTATGGCGATACCCGACTCATTAAGGATACGGATAAGGGTAAACGGATTTTGAAACAAATTGAGGCTCTGGAACAACTGCTCGACGCCTACGCGAGTGGCGAAGTAGCTGAGGGGCAAAAGTAAGTTAGCCCCACAAATTCCGATCCTTTGGATGTGTCATGCTAGCGGATTTGTGGCAAAGTGCCTGTATGCGAATTTTGATACTCCTTTTGCTGCCGATGATTTGCTCGGCAAAAACTGTGGAACTGGGTTTTCCGGGATTGAAGCATCGGGTGAAAGTGGTGCTCCCTGAAGGGCATGACCCAGCAAAAAAGTATCCTGCCATACTCTACTACCACGGTATAGGAGGTGAGCCGGACACTAGCCTGATTCAGTATCACACCGGAGGCCAGCAATGGATCGTTGTTGGGATGACTTATTTTCAGCTGGGTAAATTTAACATGAGCCGGGAAACGATGGGCAAAGAGCTGACTTTGTTACACTCAGTGAAGCGGCATTTACAGACGAAGTATGGTATGGACGCTTCCCGGTGTTACGTCGCTGGATTTTCCAAAGGTGGCTGGCTGGCGGATATGTTTCTCCAATCCGACTCATCACTTGCGGGAGGCGTGATCCTTGGTGCTGGGCATTTACACAAATATCATAAGACACCGGTAAAATACCGAAAGAAAAAGCCCGTGTTTATTGGCGTCGGAAGATTGGACGGGAACTATCCATTCGCACTCAGAGCTGTGCTACACCATCGCAAAATGGGTGGACGTGTGACGATGGAAGAATGGCCTGATCTTGGGCATGCGTTTCCCAAAGAGGGCTCAGAGGCACTCACTCAGTGGCTGGCATTAAGGTTGGTAAAGCCTGCTGGCACGGATGTCATCGAACAAGAGATGGAGCGACTGCTAGCAGACGCAATAAAACTCACGGGCATAAAAAAATGGAATGAGCTCAAGCGTATTCGCGCGCTTCCTTATGCAGTTGTGTTAGGAAAAGATTGGCTAAAGCAAGTCGACGCCTCCATTAAAGCTGTCGAAGCTCAAGCCGAAGTAAAAAAAGAGGCAAAGGCATTGGAGCAACATCGTAAATTGCTCTACACGGAAATCACGGAAAGATCTGTGGAAAAGCTCACCGAGGTTAGTGACGGTTATGCGGAACTGTTAGCTGATTATTCCGATACCCAGCAAGCCAAACTGGCAGAGCTTGATCGGCGGCGCATTGCTCGTCAAATTGAATTCATCAAAGAGAACAAAGACGCATTCCAAGATGAGGAGAAAAAACCCGTGACACCAAAATTCCCAGAGGGCAGACGACGGATTCCGATCAATCCTCTGGTGAAGTAGAGGACAGGCTGCAATAGCCTGGACGGAAATTGGTTTTTTGAATTTAAATGCCGTCTATGCCACCGGGCACTGCGTGATCTGCGTGAAGAAGTCGTTGCCTTTGTCATCAATCAGGATGAACGCGGGGAAATTCTCCACCTTGATTTTCCACACCGCTTCCATGCCGAGTTCGGGGAAATCGACGACCTCTTGGCTCTTGATGTGTTCCTTAGCGAGCAGCGCCGCTGGTCCTCCAGCGGAGCCGAGGTAGAAGCCGCCGTGCTTGTTGCAGGCATCGGTGACCATCTGGGATCGGTTGCCCTTGGCAAGCATAACCATCGAGGCTCCGTTGCTCTGGAAAAGATCGACGTATGGGTCCATGCGGCCAGCAGTGGTCGGGCCGAACGATCCGCTTGCCATACCCTCGGGTGTCTTGGCGGGGCCGGCGTAGTAGACCGGGTAGTCCTTGAAGTATTCTGGGATGCCTTCACCGTTTTCCAGCTTCTCACGGATCTTCGCGTGCGCGATGTCCCGGGCTACGATGATTGTTCCTGTTAGGGAAAGTGCTGTGGTGACAGGATACTTGCTGAGTGTCTCGAGAGTTTTTTCCATACCCTGATCGAGATCAATCTCTACGCCGGAGAATTTCCAGTCGCGGTATTCTTCAGGGATGAACTGTCCGGGATTGCTTTCGAGCTTCTCAAGGAAGATGCCATCCTTGGTGATCTTCGCCTTGGCTTGTCGGTCGGCAGAACAGGAAACACCGAGACCGACTGGGCAGGATGCGCCGTGACGGGGGAGTCGGACGACTCGGACATCATGCGCAAAATACTTACCACCAAACTGTGCGCCGATGCCTATCTTGCGAGCTTCGACTAACAATTGTTCTTCAAGTTCGAGGTCGCGAAACGCACGGCCGTGCTCATTTCCTGAAGTAGGAAGTGCATCGTAGTAACGAGTCGATGCCATCTTAACCGTCTTCAGGCAGGTTTCCGCCGAAGTGCCACCAATGACAAAGCCAAGGTGGTAAGGTGGGCACGCGGAGGTGCCGAGTGTCTTCATCTTTTCGATGGCGAACTCCATCAGCCGCTTTGGATTCAGCAGAGCTTTGGTTTCCTGATAGAGAAAAGTCTTGTTAGCAGACCCACCGCCTTTGGTAATGAATAGAAACTTATACTCGCTGCCCTCGGTGGCATATAGATCAATCTGGGCAGGTAAGTTAGTCTTGGTATTGACCTCATCATACATCGTCAGAGGGGAGACCTGGGAGTAGCGTAGGTTTTCCTCCTGATAGGTTTTGTGAATGCCTTCGGAAAGATGCTCGGCATCGTCCGCCCCGGTCCAGACCTGCTGGCCTTTTTTGCCCATGACCGTCGCGGTCCCGGTGTCCTGGCAGAAGGGAAGGATGCCGTGGCTTGCGATCTCGGCATTGCGGAGCATCATGAGAGCCACCATCCGGTCGTTCTCGGTGGCCTCGGAATCTTCGAGAATGGCGGCGACCTGC
>JBGCEU010000236.1:0-13939 GCA_045106535.1 Akkermansiaceae bacterium
GATGGGGACCCCTTTGCCAAGGAGATACTCACCGACATGGATAAGTCCTGAAATCCCGCCCCTACTGCTGCACTTTTTGCCTTCGGCGGACTTGCATTGCTTCCGCTCCAGCTGTTACTAAAATCTCATGATGAACCAATCCCGGACGTTTCCCGTCGTTGCCCTTGCTGTATTGTTTCTATCCGCGCTGGCTGTTAGTAATATCGTTCTCGCCAAGGAGCAACCACCGAACTTCATCTTCGTGCTCAGTGATGACATCGCGCAGGGCGACATCGGGGTCTACGGGCAGAAGCTGATTAAGACGCCGAATCTGGACCGCATGGCGGCTGAGGGGACACGCTACATGCAGGCCTACTGCGGCACGACGGTTTGCGCGCCTTGTCGGTCGGTGTTTTTTACTGGTCTGCACTCTGGGCATTGTCCGGTGCGTGGAAACTATGCGGTAGTGCCGGAAGGGCAGTTGCCGCTGCCTGCGGAAACAGTGACCATCGCGGAGGTTGCGAAATCGGCAGGTTACGCCACTGCCACATTCGGAAAATGGGGGATGGGATTTTTTGATTCCAGCGGCAGCCCGATGAAGCAGGGCGTCGATCACTTCTACGGATACAACTGCCAGCGCCACGCACACTCGTATTTTCCCACCTATCTTTACAACGATGACAAACCGTTTCTGCTGCCGGGTAATGATGGCCAGGGCGTTGGCAAAACTTACGCCCAGGAACTGATCCAGAAAGCGATGATGAAGTGGCTGAAAAATAATGCCGAAAAGCCGTTTATGCTGTTCTACGCGATCACTCTGCCACACGGCAGGCATGAGATTGATGACCTCGGCATCTACAAGGACAAACCATGGACGGCGAAACAAAAGAACTACGCCGCTCAAGTCACCCGTGTGGATACCGACATGGGCGAGATGCTTGCAGCGCTCAAGGAACTCGGCATTGACAAAAATACGCTGGTTATTTTCACAGGCGACAATGGATCGTCGTTTAGTCCGAAATCAGAAATTGGTAAGCGCTTTGATCAAGCGGCCAACGGCCTGCGTGGATTCAAGCGCGGCATGTATGAAGGTGCGCTACGTCAGGCTGCCTTTGCATGGTGGCCTGGCACCGTGCCCGCTGGTAGGGTCGATTCCCAACCGTGGGCGTTCTGGGATATGATGCCGACATTCGTCGAAATGAGTGGAGCCAAGCCGCCTAAAGGATACGAAACTGATGGCCTGTCACTACTCAGCTACCTTAAGGGTGGCGAGGCACCCAAGCGTGATTACTTTTACTGGGAGCTGCATCCTTCAAACCAGACGGTTCAGGCAGCCCGTTGGGGGAACTGGAAGGCAGTGCGTAATGGGGTGAAAAACCCGATCGAAATTTACAATCTAGAGATCGATTCAGGGGAATCTAACAATCTGGCAAAATCTCGACCCGAGCTGGTCAAGCGCGCGCAGGAAATTTTCACCGAGGCTCATCGGCCTGACCCGAACTGGCCACTCGAAGGGCGTAGTAAAAAACACATCGAGAGCTCTAACAAGGCATGGAAAATCAAGAGGTGGCGCGATGAAAACAAGTGGGCACCTGAGAATGCTAGGTGAATGGTATAGGTATTCACGTGGCAAAATAACGCTACTTTTGGTCTTAAGGTGTGCCTTGCCGAATTTGGATAGATTTTTACAAACTATACTATTGTCACATGAGTCAGTGATCAGGTAAACTCACCATAACTCATGGAATTTTTGGTTTAATTGATTCTATTTCTATGCTGATGAGTCCATGAGGGACAACATCCCTAACTACCCAAAATGAAAATAGGAAATACACACACTTTCTTGACTCTCGCTGGTTTGACGATGGCCTGCAGTGCTTCGCTTCATGGCGCGGCTTTGATCTATGAACCGTTTGCCGGTGCCCCAGGAGGTCTGAGTGGTCAAGCTCCTGGAGCTGGCTTGACTGGCAATTGGGGTAGTAATGGTATGAATGTCGTTTCGGGCAGCCTGTCTTATGGAAATCTCGAGACGTCCGGCAATCGTGCTGGCGCACCGGCGAGCAATTTTTCTAGGGGAAATACTGACCCGGGAACGACTCTAACCGGAGCGGGTCTGTTGGCTGACGGTGCAGAGCTTTGGTTTAGCGCTCTAGCTGTATCCTATGACCCCCAACCTGGAGATAATGGCACCTCCCGAACTTACATTGCTTTTGGAAATGGCACAGCTGACGGATTTGACCGAGTTGGCGATCATTCGAGTGGCAGGGGATTCGAAATCAAGCTGAATGATGGATTCGTTCAAGCATTCGGATGGAGAGGTCCGGGAACCATCGGCGGTGCAGGAGTGCCGATCACGGATGGCACCCATCTGGTTGTCGGCAAGATCACCTGGGGAGAGTTTGGTGTGGTTGACGATACCTTGGAGCTGTTCCTCCCAGACACTGACCTAAACATGGGGTCTGCGGTTTCTACAACTTCACACGATTTCGACCAGCTTGGCACCGTCGATCCGGATGATGCCTTTGATGTGATTTCCTTTGCCGGAGGACATCGCGACAACGCTGTTCCCGAGGTGGATGAAATCCGTTTTGGCGCAACTTATGCCGACGTGACACCCGCTGTGCCCGAGCCATCGTCTATGGCTCTGCTAGCTCTGGGTGGTCTTGTTCTACTACGCCGCTGCCGATAAGCCTCATTGTGATCTACGAGATCCCTCAGATTTGCGGTTCAGAATTGATGCGAAATTTTACTTCGCCTGCTTCAAAACATACCAGCCCGGATGCCAGTCGGCAGGTTTGCCACTGCTGAAGCCACCTGCCTCTATGAAGAGATAGGTCTGCCCATCGAGTGATTTGCCTTTCATGAGAAGCATTTGGTTTCGGTCGAGGTCAATCAGTTTAAGGCCGGACCATGTTAGAGTTGGGCTGGCTGTTTTGCCGTCGGCTTGAAACACGACTTCTTTGAAGGGAGGCTTGCCGGGATTAAGTTTTTTGCCAGCTTTGAATTCCTCAGTCGTCTGCACAAGATCGATAATTTTCCATTTGCCGTGGAGCTTTTTATTGTCCTTGAATTTGCCATCGTGGACGTAGAGGTCGGATTCTTGGCGACTTTTCTGCCAAGCTGATGTGCGCTTGGGGAGAGTTTTTAGAACATCGAGCCCACCTGGTGCGTCGATGAGTGTGCTGTTTAATATACGTTGGAAATAATCTGCACCACCGTGCATGTGAATTCCCCCTGGCGCATTATAAGTGGCGGGAAAATTACCATATGCCTCGCCAAGAACTTTGGTTCCAAACTCTTGCACCTCTGGCTTCGCTTTTTTCAACTGTGCGGTAAGTCCGCTGAGGGGTCCCAGCGGCATGGTGCGCCGATTATTCTCAATCTTCTTACGATAAATTGGCAATAGTTTCTTATAATGCTTAGGATCGGTGACCACCTTGTTTAGCAGATGCATTGCGGCCATGTTCAACCACCATTCCTCATGTTCAAGCCAGTAAACGAGGCGATCGATATGCGGTTCAATGGTTTTTGCGTCACAGACATCCAAGCTCATCATTGCGTGGTAAACGACCCACCATGATTCGTTGGGGTTGTTGATCATTTCTTCTAGCAGCTTGATCATTTCTCCTGACAGGCGATCTGCTTTCATGGGCCTGCGTTTGAAGGTGCCGTGGATGGCGATGGTGCCGGCGTGACGCACCCGCACATCCTTTGATTGGAGTAACTTGAGGATAAGGTGGTCACGCTTCTGTTTGTAGATCGCATCAACAGCATAGCGGCGTATTCCGTGGTCAGGGTGGTGCGCGTATTCGAGCAGGGTTTCATCGCTCACTTTTGGATCCATCACGATGCGATACACTGGCCAAGACCCATGCGTGGCGAGTCTTTCGGCATCGACTGCCTTGGCTGTGAGGACGGTTCCAAGGGCGGGATCGAGCTTATAAAATTCATCGTCCAGCGCGGTGCCCCAAGGGCGCTTGGGTAGTTGGTATTTTTTGGAATATTTTGAGGGAGGCGCGCCGGTCATGCGTAGTGTCTTGCGTGGGACGGTGTAGGATAATGCCATGCCCGTGCCCCACGGTTCTTTATCGTAGCGATGGCCGCCGCCGACGATGCCGAATGATCCGTCGAAGCGCCGTGAGATATCGTAGAACCATTGACGGTTGTCCATGAATTCGCGATGCTTGGTGGGTTTTTTCTCCATCATCAATCCCATGGATGCGCCGCGCCAGATTTCTCCGACTCCACCACCTGTGTGACCATGGTTAAGCCAAGAGGTAGAATAAAAACTTTTGACCGCCGAGATGTCGCGTGCCTTGGCGTAGATGCTTTTTTCACCTTCTGGTGTTAGGGATGCAGCGGCTGCCATGGTAAACGCCAGGGCGCCGGTCTTGCCGTTATCAACGAAACTTTTTTCAGGAAGTTGGTCGCCGTAGGCCACGTTACCACGGCCAGCGAAGCGATAGAATTGTTTTAAAGATTCCTGCAAGGTGTATTCGTCCACTTCAGCACCACATTCTCTAGCAAGAAGTAAGAAAGTAACTGCATGCACGCCACAAGCATTGATATGTGCACCACCCATATATGGGAAAGTTATTCTAAGACCACGTTGACTCCACCCTCCGTTATACATGGTCCGTTTTGAATAGTCGGTCAGTAGTTCAATCAGATGCATCACTGACTTATCACCCGTTCGTAAATAGTACTCGCATAATGCAGGCCCGGTGTAAGCTATCATCCATGTGAAATATGAATCACTGGTGATCTCTTTGACCCCCTTGTATTTTTCAACCGCGTTCTTTACCCAACCTCGGGCGACTTCGAGATCTTTTTCTTCGCCAGTAGACAGCATGAAGAGCAGCTCGATTCCGTTGAGAGCGGGGCCATTGAATTTTCCATTTTTTGCTAAATGATCTGCTAGGTTACGCACGATCTTGTCGGACTTTTTACAGTTTAGCGGCCAGGTTTTACTATACGCTCCAAGCGCGGGGATTGTTATTTCTACTGCGTTCGCTTCGCCCTTCACCTTGAACTTCATTTTGCCATCGGTGGCTTCGGCCTTTGCGATCATTTTTCCCAGCCACATACGCGGATCGATGTCCTTCATTACCTCTCCGTTAATCGACTCAATAATCTGACCCACTTGTAATTTTCCGTCGGAAGGGGAGCCTTTTTCAACATTACGGACTTTGATCGTGAAGTTCGGAGGCACCAAATCAATGCCAATGCCTACCGGGCCGAATCGTGTCACCGTGTAATTTCGCTTCTCAACAGGGTGTGGGTTGAAGAGAGGGTGAACTTTGTAGTAGGTCGAGCCCTTAACTACGCCGGTTAATCCGTCTTTAGACCATGCTGGTATGGATCCTAATAAGGTGACTGACAGGAGAGCTAAAATGAGGATAGCGTTTCTTTTCATGTTTATGTTAGATTGGTTGCCGTCTATGTTCCGGCGTTGCTTTGTTATGATCTTGTCGCCGGAGTAGACACTAAGGCTTATGGAGCTTCAATTGGATAAATAACTTGGGTGTGACAGAGCCGCCGACAGTCATTTCCATAGTAGAAGTTTCGTAGTTGGTGCTGGGGCCGGCAGCGGTTGATTTGTCGCCGATGTTGACAGTGTTGGTGCCGTCGGTATCCGAGCCGTCGGCATCATACCAAGTCACGAGATCTTTCGACCACTGATAGGTTTCAGTCACGTCAGCTCGGTTCTTAGGGCGGACGAGGTTGAATTCTGAAGTGCCTGCACCCGTTGAAACCATGCCAATGAGCTGCGGGTTACCGCTGGCGAAATACCATTCGTGGCCGTTGACGATACCGTTGCCGTTATCATCCGCATCAAAATCACCTGTTATACCGTTGGCGTTTGCCCATGTGGTATACGGATTGGCACCCTCGATGAGAGTCAGCATTTCGGTGGCCATGGATTGACCGATTAGTAGATGAGTTTTGGCATTACGATTCCAGTGAAAACCCTGATTGCCCCCAGGTGAAGGTGAGTCCGCAGCGGGAATCCAGAATGGTTGTGTGTCGGTAACCGCTACATTGCTCTCGAATTGAGGATAGGCAGTAAAATTTTCCATTTGGAGCTGGGCTAGTTCGACTGTGCTGTAATTACCATTTGCAGCCATTCCAGTTGTCGCCACTACGAATGGAAGGTTGGGAGCGCCTAGGGATAAACGCACGTCTTTGATAAATTTTTCCATATTCGCTTCGTATTCGGCGGCAAATGCCGAAGTGACACGGTCATTCCAGCCTTGGTGCCAACCAAATCCGGCGATCTCATAGCCTTCGGAGGTATTATAAGTCGGGATGATGTTGTCGATGTCAGCCATCGCCTGGACAACAAAATCGAGCATTTCTTTGTAGTAAAACCCTTCATCGCCAGCAGTGATGGGTGTATCGAGACTCCAGCCAGCACTTGGAGGGCGGAAGTCTTTTGCAAGGCTCTTGCCACCCCATGCTGTCTTGATGATCAGAACTTTTTCGCCATAATAATCACCCATGGTGTGGCCGAACTGTAGCTCCGGCCCGATGGTCGCAGCATTAGCTCCATAACCAGCGGTGAGCCCGCCACTGAGAGGCGTGCCGCCTCCACGTCTGTACCAGATCCAAGCATCATCACGAACTGTCCAGCTACCGCCAGTTTTGAGGTGCGCGTAAGTTGCCGTTTCATTTGCGTACGTATATTCTAGGGTTCCTTTTGTCCCGATAGGATTCATTTCGCCGTGGCCTTCTGTGTTAGACTGGCCGACAAGGATGAAAACTTTTACTTTGCTGTTATTGTCGATGGGAGTGGTGAAGCTCCAGACATCACCCGTGGTAGTGCCTTGGGCGTTCACTTGGTCTATCCGCCAGTAATAGGTTGTTCCTGGGTTCAGGGCTGGCAGGTTGAACGTGGTGCCTGATTGATTGCCTTGGAGTTCGCTGCTGTCGGGAGTTGAGTCCGTGCCAAAGTAAACGTTACTAGTGCTGGGCGTGGCAGACTCGCCATTGACCCAGCTTAGCAATTCTGCATTGGTTGCAACCGCTGCCATGCCATCCCATGGCATCGGTCGAAATGCCTTTGCCGGAGATCCAACGGAAAAACTCCAAACGGGTCCAGTCGTTACGCCATCGGCGTTCACTTCGTCTATACGCCAGTAGTATGTACCATTTGCCAATACGCTCGGATCAAAAGTCGTTCCAGTTTGGTTACCCTGGAGTTCACTGATGCCCGGAGTTGGATTTGTGCCGAAGTAAACATTTCTGGAGACGGCATCAAGGCCCGCAGTCCAACTCAAATCTGTATTGGCAGGGAGACCGATAACGCCATTCGTAGGGGTCGGATTACTAGCGGGACTAGGAGGAATAATGCCACTGGTGTCTTCGATGATCTGGAAACCGGTTGGGCCAATGTGATTAAAACCTTTGCCCCATGCTTTTAGTCTGAATGAATTACTCCTCAATTTGGTGTAGACGATGTAGTTCCCGTTCGTATCGCCGCTTGTGATTTCGTTGAATCCTGCAAATTCACCTGAGGGGAGGGTGAAGTCCTGCTCAGGACCGCCATTTAAAATAATCTTACCTTTGCCGTCGCCGAATTGCGCTTGATTGGAGCCTATATAAACCACTAGCGTGTAGAGATTGTATGGAATATTCGTCACCTCCATGTCGAATATATTGGATATGCCATCGGGATCCTCTGTTGCGTTACAGTGACCACTCATCATGTCTCCATCACCGTCAACGCCGAAGGTATGAACTGCGTTTCTGTAAGGGCCTCCATTACGCACATCATTGAGAACCAATGTTGCCGTGCCTGTGCCGGTGCTATTGATTATGACTGGTGCCTGAGGTGAGGATGGAGCCCAAGGGACTTGATAGTTATTCCAGCCAGTTGTATTGAAACCGCCAACTCCGGCTGATTCAGCAGCTCCCATGATTACTTTTTCACGGTCAGCTCCTTGCAAGCCACCATAAGCATAAAAATTGACGCTTATTTTTTCTTGAGCATGGCTGCTGGCAAATAATGCGATGAATAGGGAAACGGTAGCAAGGACGAGGGATCTTATTCGTATGTAATGGCTCATGATCGTGGATGATTTAAAATGTAGTGAATAGGCATGCGAACCCCAACGATACATTTTTAACAACTATTATCGATTTTTATTTTTTGCTATCTATCTTGTCAAAAATTGGTCGCGCTCATCAGCGACACCTAAAAATCCAAACACTCAATTTAGTCATGAAGCGCCCAAGCATTATTAAACCCCTCAGCCTAATTACGGTGGTAAGCCTCGCATTTTCGCTCATCACCACTTCTGCCGAGAAGCCCGTCAAGGTGTTCATTCTTTCCGGGCAGTCGAATATGGTAGGTGCTGGTAAGGTTACCGGTGGAGGCTCCCGCTGGGGATCCGAGTTCACAGAAGTCGAGCTTTCGGTTTACGAGGGCGATTACGACCCCAGTGCCGATTATGATAAACTCAAGCCGATCCAGACCCAAAAACTGGAGAGCTTTGGTGGCACAAAACCCACTCCATACCCCGGTGGCGGAGCGCAAGTCGTGCGTGGATTTGTCGAGATGAAAACCACTGGTATGTATGAGTTTCGGCCTGGATATGGTAACTCGACCTACAACATCATGGAACTAGACGGTAAAGAAGTTTACCGCAGAGAGATTGGCAAGGAAGCCGTACACAAGGACATGAAAATGACGGCAGGGAAAAAGGTGCCGTTTAAAATAACCTACCTGAACAAGCAAGCGAATGGCCTCGGATGGTATGCGCAGTTAGATGTTCCCGGTGCGCTCTCAACGCTTGTTAAGTACCAAGGTAAGTATCCCTACCTGATGAACGACAAGGGTCAGTGGGTCTCCCGTGATGACGTCTACTACAAGGGTGTTGTGACATCGACCGGAAGTGACTGGATGAACGCACTCGCTGCGGGTGGAAGAATTGGGCCTGAGCTTGGCTTTGGTCACGTCGTCGGTAACGGCATCGATGAGCCCGTTCTCATCCTGAAGTCATCACAAGGCAATCGCGCACTTGGCTGGGATTTCTTGCCCCCAGGAAGTAAGCAGTATGAGTATGACGGGAAAATTTTTGCCGGCTATAAGGATTCGCCGATGTTCTGGGAAAAGGGAACTGAGCCGAAAAAAATTAACTGGTATGCTGGGAAGCAATATGACGAATGCTTCAGCGCCGCACATGATGTGCTGAACAATTTTGATAAGAACTTCCCGCACTGGAAAGGCCGCGGCTACGAAATCGTTGGCTTTGCCTGGTGGCAGGGTGACAAGGATCGCTACACCGAGGGACTTGCCCAGCGCTATGAGCACAATCTCGTGCACCTTATCAAGACTCTACGCACTGAGTTTAAGGCTCCTAAGGCCAAGTTCGTTGTCGCCACGCTCGGTCAGACGGTGAAGGGCGCAACGCCAGAAAATGATCAGGAAAAGAACGAACAGATGATTCTTAAAGGTCAGCTCGCTGTTGATGGCAAGACTGGGAAATACCCCGAGTTTAAAGATAATGTCAGCACGGTTTACACTCACCCGCTCAGTCAGGGTGGTGCTTCTAACAGTCACTACAATGGTAATGCTCAGACCTACATGGACATCGGCCTCGCGATGGGTGAGGCGATGATCAAGCTTCTCAAGGGGGAGTAATACCGAATCTCTGAGGCTGAAAATTCCCGCTATTTCTAACTAACAAAAAACAACCATATAAAAACATGAAACAATTATTATACATGACCGCTCTAGCGGTGTCACTCAACCTCGCCGTCACACATGCCGAGGATAATGTGTTATCCGATTCTGAAAAAAAGGACGGCTGGATTAATCTATTTAACGGCAAAGATTTTACAGGGTGGAAGCTTGATCAATGGAACCCTGCTAGCATTACCATCAAAGATGGCGCTATCAGATGCCAGGGGAAGCCATCGATGCTTTACTGCACCATGGACAAAGTTAAGGACGCAAAAAATTTCCACTTCATCGCCGACGTGATGACCAAGCCTGGCTCAAACGGAGGCATTTTTTTCCATACTAAATACCAGAACAAAGGGTGGCCTGTAGGTCACGAAGCGCAGATCAATCAGACGCAGGGTGACCCCGTTAAAACCGGCAGCATCTACGTCGTGAAAAAGCATCTGGAAGCTCCCGCCAAGGACAATGAGTGGTTTCGTTACGAAATCATTGTCAAAGGGAATACCGTAGAAACAAAGGTAGATGGAAAAACGGTGGTCATTTACAAAGAGGATCCAGGTATCGAAGGTCGGCGCAAGCTGTCACAAGGTACTTTTGGGATTCAAGCGCATGATCCAAATAGCATCGTCCTAACTAAAAACATCAAGGTGAAGCTTTTGCCTTAAATAACGGCATTCGTAATCTACCCCAAATCTGGACAGGTATCGCTGAACTCAGCGATTGCTGTCGCGAACCACAGTGCTAATCTCCGCACCATTCCTTGATGAACAACATTTCGACCATGAAACATAAAACACGTTACATATTCATTGCAGCCATGACGGCTGTGCTAGCGGCACTCCCGACCGCATCAGCTCAGGACTATAATTCGGTTGACGGCTACTACACCGAAGTCCCTCAGTTTCACTCATGGCCAGATCCAGAGGCAGCACGCTACAAGATCAAGCGCTTTGGTCCAGTGGGTGTAGGCCTTGAGCTACGCAAACCGAACTTCACGATGCACATCGTCAACGTCGAGGAAGGATCACCTGCCGCAGCCACGGGTAAACTGAAAAAAGGGCAGATCATCGAAAGCGTCAACGGCCACACGATGAAGGGTGTCGATCCCCGTGTGCTCCTTGGTAACTGGATCACCGAGGCTGAAGCCAAGGGTGGCGTCATGAAACTCATGGTCAAAGACGATGCTAAATCAGCCGCCAAGGAAGTGGTCGTAAAAATTCCCGATTTGGGTGCCTACAGCAAAACTTGGCCTGTCAACTGCGCGAAGAGCGATAAAATAATCCGCCAGCACGCCGATGCCCTTGCCGCGAACATCGAGTCCATCGGGATCGGCCTCAACGGATCGGTGCTTTTCATGCTGTCGACCGGTGAAGAGAAGGATCTAAATGTGGTCCGAGGCTGGATGAAAAAATTTGTCGAAAACTACAAGAAGCCCCAAGAAGGGCGTGAGACCTATCCGTGGTTTGCGGGCTACACCGGAACAGGCTTCTGCGAATATTATTTGCGTACCGGAGACAAATCTGTGTTGCCCATCATCAAGGACGTGGCCGACTCGCTGTCGCGCACCATCTATAACGGTTCTTGGATGGGTCGTGGAGGCGCGAGTTACAGTTACATGGGCGGTGGCCACCTGAATGCTGCCGGCTTGCACGCTGTGACCTTCTTGCTCCTCGCCAAGGAGTGCGGCGTTGATGTTGACGAGCACACGCTGCAGACTTCCCTGCTTCACGTCTATCGCTTCGCTGGACACGGTAACGTCGCATATGGCGATCACTTGCCCGAGCGCGGCTTCACGGGCAACGGCAAGACCGAAGGCCTGGCATTCACCATGCAGGCAGCGGCCAATCTTCACCCGGACGGAGAAAAGTCGGTTTACGCCAAGGCGCGTGACATCTGTGGTAACAAAGCGTTTTACAACACCTCATGGCTGTTCCACGGTCATACGGGTGGCGGCATCGGCGAGCTTTGGAAAGGCCGCTCCATGGGTCTCGTGAAGGAAAAACGCCCAGAACCCTGCCGCTCGTTCATGGACGAACGCCTCTGGATGTATGAACTCGCCCGTAGCCACCAAGGTGTCTTTGGCTGGGTCAGCGATTGGAACGTCGGCTACACGGACACCGCTCTGGGAGGCCGGGGCTGGGGAGCCTTCATCCCGCTCGTCTACACCCTGCCACGCAAAGCCCTTCGACTCCACGGCGCACCACCTTCAAAGTACTCTAAAACCCACACCATTCCCGATCGCCCTTGGGGTAACAAGGCGGACGAGATTTTTCTCTCCCTAATTCCCGGTGAGTATGCGCCCGGCAAACGGCAAGACGTTTCCAAGGAACGGCTCCCGACCAATGCTTCCAAACCCGTTCTTGCCCGACTTGGCGACCCCAAAGTTAGCGATGAGATGCTGCTGATGTATGCTTACCACTTCGAGCACGGCATCCGTAGCATTGCAGCCGGTAATATCAATAATCACAAACGTCACCACCTCGTGACCCAGCTTCTGAAGTCCAAGGATCCTCGTGCACGCATGACAGGCCTGTCGGCTATCAACGGACCTAACAAAAGCGCTAGTTTCCCAGACGAGCAGCTGACCCCGGAGATCTTCGAGTTGATCGGTAAAATGATCCAGAACAAGGAGGAATCATGGTGGGTCACCATGGGTGCTTTGGAGGCGATGAGTCGCGCGAAACCCGACACGATCGCACCGCACTTCGAACGCATCATGACCTGGATGGATCACAGCGACTGGTGGCTGCGCCAGTCTGCAATGCTTGCCCTCACGCCGCTGGCCAATGATAAGCGCTTCTACAAGCCATTCCTGACCAAGGTAGGGAAACTGATCAAAACCAGTGACCGCATGGGCGACTTCTCGCCACTCAGCGGTATCGTCCGCCGCCTTCAAGACGCTGACCCTGAAATCCGGGATTTTGCGATGAAGTCCCTGGGCGAGGCCTATGTTTCTTACCCCAAGGAACTCACCGAGCCTGGTGGTCAGGACCTGACCAAGAATATCGAACTTCTGCTTGAGGGAGTTGCCAAGAACCTCGCCACCGTCCCCGGTGGATACGACAAGGTTTATAAAATCGCTAAAAAGCGCGACCCGAAAGTGGCCTTGCCTCACCAGAAGCTTTTCTTGGGAGCAGACAGTGATCAGTTCGGGCCCGAGCTAAGAAACGCCATTGTTCCGCTGATTAAAAACGACCTTATCCCAGAGTATATTGAGAAGAATAGAAAGGCGTTAGAAAAAGAGATCTCGTCCCGCCAGCCGGGTCGGGCAGTTGAGGGACTGGTAGATCTTTATAAGAAGGCTGGAGTCAACGACTACGCCTGGAATCTTCACGGGCCGGCACGCGATAAAATCTCCTGGAATTACCACAGCTATGATCCGCCCGAGAAAAAACTCTGGGAGGGGAACCATCGATTTCGTGAAGTGACCTGGCCCGCCGGAGCGGAGAACTGGTATGCCGCCAGCTTCAATCCCAAGGCCGCTGGCTGGAAAACCGGTCAGGCACCATTCGCGAATGTCGATGGCAAGCTTGCTCCTTTGGGCACCTGCAAAGGCAAGGATCACTTCTGCGGATGTGGTGAGCCGTCTAACACCTTATGGGAAAAAGAAGTCCTGTTAATGCGCTCACAGATCAAGCTGCCACCGCTCAAGGATGGCTACGCTTATCGGCTGTTAGTTGGTGGGCGATCCCACTACAACGCAGGTGGCGGCACGGACGTGTGGATCGACGGCGAGCATATCAAGAACCGAAGAAAAGGCCGAGCGACCATTGAGGGTGGGAGTGGTCGTCATTCCAACCGACCCTGGGGAGTCGTCATAGCAGATGATTTTCGTAAACACTTCGATGACGGTGAAATCCTACTCGCCTGCAACGGGTTCCTGCGTTGGGGTCACCGATCCACAAAAATCATGTGCTACAAGGCATTCTGGTTCGAGGAAATGAAACTGCCTACATTACCCGAGGCCAAAGGTGGAGAGTAGATCACTGCAAACCTAACATTATTTCAAAGAGATGAATAAATCATCAAAAGTTTCCAAGAACGTATTGGTGGGCGCGCTAGCACTTGGCGTTTCTCTGGCAAGCTTTCAAGCGATAGCTGCTGAAATCCCAGTCGCCCTTCCAAAACCCGACGCCACGCCGCCTGCGGATGGTAAGGTGAAGGTCTATATCCTCGCTGGTCAGTCTAACATGGTGGGCATGGGTGATCTGAAAGGCGCACGCCCTCAGTATCCTTCCATCTACCTCTCGTCGGATCCCGCCATCATCGAAG
>JBGCEU010000024.1:0-72409 GCA_045106535.1 Akkermansiaceae bacterium
TCTCTGAGGTGATCCAGTTAGAGTAGCTGTTACCGTAGTGGTCTTACCGGTAGTAGTTGCAACCATGGCAACCTTAACACCACCCAATGGACCGTCTACGCCATCACCATCATACCAGTCGGTTAGATTCGGTGACCACTCGTAGTATCCCGTCAGATCATCCGGCACATTGGTATTCTGCGGATGCGTGAAGGTGGTGACATTTCCAATCGTCGATACATTCTTCAACCCCTGATTAAACTGCCCAGGATGTGTGCCAAACCATGCCTCCAAACCATTGGAAAGATTATCTCCGTCGGAATCATCGTCGAAGTCCTGGTCGGCCACGGCAAGGCCGAAAACAGGATCAACAATCCAGGCAGCAAAGTTATCAGGCCCCAGACCAAGCGCCTGGATTCCCTCATACCACTCCTGCGCCATTAGATCGTAGTGCGGGTTGTCAGGGTGGTTGATGTTGTTGGACAAGACCCCTGGCTCAATCGCACCCGTCGTCGAAGGAATCGTTGTGTAGGTGCTAGGGTCTGTCAGGAAAAATGAATAGAGATCGACGGTGCTGACCTTGTTGCCAGCTGTTATATGCCCCGGCACCAGAGTATCGCGAATGTAGAGGTTGTAGTCGTAAAGTGTCTGGTTGAATGTAGCACGCGGAGTGATTTGAGCCACAATGAGATGCACGTCCGGGGCGTGGGTCACAATGCTGTTTACCAGGTTGGTCAATGCTGCCTGACTGCCGCCACCCATGCCGTTGATGCCGATCAAAAGAAGAATGATGTCCGGATTATCCGCATCGATCCAGCTGTTGACATTGCCCCAGATTCCCGCACCACCGTAGCCTCGGTGCTTATCCTGACCAAAGTCGCGCAAGTCGAGTGCTGGCGTATAGGTACCGCCGTTTGTAGGGTCGCCGGAGATACCTGTCCATGGTTCGGTTGAAGCACCGACAAATTGGAAGTTATACCCGGCATTGGTCAGGCGAGTATAGAGTCCGCTACGATAACCAAACATAAACGGGTGGTTTGCCCACGACGGGTTGTCGGTGTAGCCGACCGTGATCGAGTCACCAAGGCACATGATGCGCAACGGCTGGTCGATCGTGGTGAAATCCCATGCCATATCGCCTGAGATACCGAGAAATGGATTGCCCGAAAGATCGGTGATCGCCGTATTCGGTATCTGCACCGCGTAATCGGTATTTGCATTAAGGTTAGAAGTCGGATTGATCGTCAGAACCGCACCAGAGATGGAAATCTGAGCGTCCCCCACCGGGATGCTAGTTTCAGCAGATGTATCGAGATTCTTGAGGATGATATTTCCACTACCGGTGGCAATATCCTCGTTGAATGTAACCACCAGATCACTGTCCAAAGGCACATCGTCAAGATCATCGGTCGGATTCAGGCTAGTAACCAAAGGAGCCGTGACGTCGGGTGCGCCAGTCATGAAAAGCCAGGCACCTGTGGCAATTCCTACGAAGCTATTACCAGACGTATCGTCAATTGCCGTTCCACTGATCAATATCTCGTAGTTCGTATTCGAAGCAAGATCAGTGGTCGGATTGATCGTCAGCACTTTGCCAGAAACCGACACCTGACCGTCACCAATTGGAATCGGTATCTGCGACGGCGCGTCGAGGTTTTTGATCGTGATGTTGCCTGTTCCAATGGCGATATCCTCATCAAAGGTGACCACAAGGTTACCGCCGGGTAACACACCTGAAATGCCATTTGCCGGACTCAGAGTATCCAACATCGGAGCCGTTTGGTCTGGCCCGGACTCTACACCAAAAACATCGATCTCTCGGAAGACAAAATCATTCCCAACAGAATTACCAGCCGTTGACCCTGCCGTGAACCTGATTGATTCGACCCCAGTAGCGCTGAGTCCAGTGAGGTCTACCTTAGTCGCACCTGCACCACTTGCAGATGGGGTGAAGTCAACTGTTGCGAGAGTGACATACGAGCCTCCCACCGCCCTTACTTCTACTGTCCAGACTTGATTCCCAAAGCCTGCATTTTGCCATGCCGCAATGGATTGAATGCGGGAAATGTCGTAACCGAGCGGATTTGATCCAAGACTATACTCCACCGTGGCACCTTCATTCGACCACAGCCCAGTAACATTACTACCTGGGAAACCGGCTCCATAGATGCCGTCGTTGAGTTCGGGCACCGTCGAGCCATTTGAAAGATTCCACCCAGATGAAGAAGTAGCGGCAAGCCCATTGAGAAGGTCTGTAGAACTCTGATCACCATCATAAGCGAGCTCCGAAGTACTGCTAACTTCCGATGACGATCCGGTAAACGGAGCGCTAATCGTAACCGTGGCAGATACGGCTCCTGTCATGGCGAGCATTGCGAAGGGCAGGGCGAGCCACTGGCAGATGGAAGGCAGGGTCATATGCAAAGGTTTTTGCGTTTGGATTGCTCGTTGAGCTGAAACTGAAAATGCTGCGGCGATCCCATCGCTTGGGTCACCGCAGCATTTTCGATAATGTTTGAATCAGAATTTCGAGCCGCGGTTACTTGCGGCGACGGAAAACCAGAGCCAGTCCGCCGAGACCGAGCAGGACTGAGGAAGATGGCTCGGGGATGACTGTAGCGCTACCAAAGACATCCATTTCACGGAATACAAAATCATTCCCAACAGAATTGCCTGCTGTAGATCCCGCGGTAAATCTTATCGACTCAATTCCGGTAGCGTTAAGTCCGGTCAGGTCAACCATCGTCGCTCCAGTCCCTCCATTGGAAGGTGTATAGTCAATTGTCGCCAGATTCACGAAGGATCCGCCCACGGCTTTCACATCCACGGTCCAGACTTGGTTTCCAAAACCCGCACTCTGCCATGCTGCAATGGACTTTATCGCCGTTATATCATAGCCAAGCGCATTTGCCCCGAGACTATATTCCACTGTGGCACCTTCATTCGACCACAGCCCAGTAACATTACTACCAGGAAAGCCGGCTCCATAGATACCGTCGTTAAGTTCGGGCACCGTCGAGCCATTTGAAAGATTCCACCCAGATGAGGAAGTGGCGGCAAGCCCATTGAGAAGGTCAGTAGAACTCTCGTTGCCATCGTAAGCGAGCTCCGAAGTACTGCTAACTTCCGATGACGATCCGGTAAACGGGGCACTGATCGTAACCGCAGCATTGGCAGAAGCGGTAGTGAGAGCAATACCTGCAATCGCAGCGAGAGGCATCGTTAACTTTACTGTATTATTCATTTTGTATTTAATGTGTGTGATAATTTGGGGTGTATTCTCTTTGATGCCGACACCGCTCGGTCACGGAGCTGCGCATCGAACACTGATAAATGCCTGAAGAAGGGGTTACGTTAACACATTTCTGGAAAAAAATTTTAAATCGCCTGAATCACCCCGTTTCGCCCTATGTATCAGGGGTTTTGGCAAAATATTTGTTAACGCCGCTGGGAATCCGACATATGGTAACAAGGAAGGATGGAACTCAATGCCACACAGCAGGCTGAATTTGTCAGTCAAATCGCCAATCACCAGGCGGCGCTGCATGCCTACATCATCTCGCTGATGCCGGGGATGGATGGAGTGGACGATGTGTTGCAGGAGACCAATCTGGTGCTTTGGGAGAAGCGCAGGACGTTCGAGCCAGGGAGCAACTTCCGTGCCTGGGCCTGTGCCATTGCCCGATTCAGGGTGATGGGCCACCGCCGTAAACTGGGTCGACTAGGTGCAGAGTTGTTTGACGACGAGCTTGCCGAGCAGCTTGCCATCGAGTGTGAGGCAGAACCAGAGGAACTCACCAATCGGCTGCGTGCCTTGGAAAGCTGCCTGGGGCGGCTGCCTGAAAAAGAACGTGCGCTGGTCGATTTTCGGTATTTTTCAGATTCCAATCTCGACGAATATGCAGTTAAAAGCGGGCGACCTGTCGACTCTCTACGCGTCAGTCTGTTCCGCATCCGGGCAGCCCTGAAAAAATGCATCACTGGCGAACTTGCCGTTTACCGTAACCGATCATGAACCAGCGCGAACTCGAACACCACTTGCAAGAGCTCTTCGACGGTCGTCTCGAAGGACAGGCATTCGTGGGCCTGCAACAGACGCTGCGTGATGATCCGGCGGCCCGGGAGGCCTATCGCGAATACGTTCACCTCCACCACGCACTTGAGTTCCGCGCCAAGGGAGTGGATCGGCTCAATGTGGTGCCGATGGAGCAAGTCGTCGAACGTCGACAACGCCGCACCATGCGCAATGCCGCCCTAGCTGCGGTCGCGTTGCTGGTTCTCGGCTTGCTGGTCATGGCACTCGTCGCCTCACATGAACCCGAACCGACCCTTACGTTTAACACAGCACCCGGAACTGAAATCAGCCTGAGCCATGCTCTCAAAGGCGAGGACATGCCCGAAGGCCTGGTGCTCGAACCCGGCTCACGGCTAAAAGTGATCACCGGCACCGTAGAGCTCGAATTTTCCTCTGGGGTGCGTGGGATTGTGCGTGGCCCTGCCGACTTGACGCTACAACGTGAGGATCTGCTCGAACTGACTAATGGCACGGTCTGGTTCGAGGTGCCAAAGAAAGCGGTTGGATTCACTGTCAATACGCCTGATCTAGTACTCACGGATCTCGGCACCGAATTCGGCATCATGTCCGAGCCAAATTTCCTTGATGAAGTGCATGTTTTCGACGGCAAGGTGGAAATACTCAGCCGCAACGGGCTGAAAAAAACAGAGCTCCTCAATGCCGGTCAGGCGCGATTCGCCGGATCAGACGGCCGCTGGGAAGAAACGCCACTCAGGCGTGACCATTTTCTGGATCAATTACCCGTCACAAAAATCGAGCCCGCTGTCGTATTAACCGAGGAGTCCAGCAACAATGAGCTTGCCTACGCCAACGATGTCAGTGATTCCGATCTTCTGCACGGCTTAAGAGCGGTCACCACCGGATGGAATCAAGGAAACAATGCCGATCCAAAAGAGCTGACCGACGGCATTCACGGGACTCGGTTTGAGCAAGTGCCAGGCGATCCGGTACAGGGTGCCTGGACAACGGTCGGTGCCACCGCCGAATACCAACTGGGCACCGGTGCCAAGGGGCGCGGCTTTGACATTACCTCGATCCTATCGATTGCGTCCTGGAATGGTGCAGGTTTCGGCAATCAGGCGTGGACGGTGGAGGTCAAACCGGTCGGTGGCGACTACCGCATTCTCCACACCGTCAACTATCACCCGCTGACCACGCAACCGCTCGACGGCGGCGGCGCGACCAAAGTCATGCTCACGGATAAAAGCGGGGTTCTCGCCAGCGGGATAGAGTCGATTAAGTTTACTGCCAGCCATGTCGCAGGCTCTGTCAACAATGCCTTTGTCTGGCGAGAAGTCGATGTGTTTGGCACACCTACGCAATGATCACATCCTACCGCGAGTTACAAACTCGCTATCCATACCAAGCAACGCCAGCATTCTGCCCGTAGTCCCCTTTTCCAGCCGATAGCTGTAGTAGGTTTCCAGATCGGAGCTGGTGCAAATACCTGAGTCGGTGAGCTGGGCTTTCGGCACTCCAGCATCGAGAACTTGCTCGCGAATCTGTTGGGCAAAATCCACTTCGTAAGCCGGTGGTCGGATGCAGGGAGCCAATGCCACATGAAGATCGGTGGGATTTGATCCAAATTTTTCAATCATCAACTCAATTGCCTTCCCAGTGATATTTCCCTCGGTGCCTTTTTTACCCGAATGCAGGAGAGCAAGCACAGCCTGAACCGGGTCGACTATGTAGACCGCACCGCAGTCGGCGACATAAATTCCCAGAAGCACCTCGGGATCGGCGGTAATCAAGCCATCAATCCCCGACCACACCTGAGCGGGATCACTTTTTCTGACGACAGCAATCTCCGATCCATGCACCTGCTCGGCACGGTGCAGCTGATGCCAAGAAAACCCCATGCGCTCGACTGCTAGGTTATGAGCGGGCTCGAGTCGTTTACAAGTCGCCTCGCGATCCGTATCCACAGCAACACCGGGAACACGTTTAACAAAGTCCGCACGAACTCCCGGAAGGGCGTTGAGTGTGTGTAAGTAACAAGGCGCTTGCGTCATCGGCATTAAGCCTTAACGCAAGCGCCTTGGATTGCCAAGCCCGTGTGAAGGGGCTTAGACTAGTATCTTATAGTGAACGACCAGCAATGGCACGATTTGCGTGACCCACGGTATCAGCTTCCTCTTCGTCCATCTCGGACATGACGTCTGAGAGGTTGGTAGCGATTTCGCGGCGCATGCGGGCGACCAGCTCGGTACCCTTTTGGGTAATCCGAACCATAATCTTACGGCGATCTTCGGCTGCGTGCACACGCTCGACATAGCTCAGCTTCTCGAGGCGATCCACAAGACCGGTAGCGGCCGCAGTGGAGTGACCCATCTTTTTAGCGATATCTGACATGGTCAGGTAATCCTCGCTAGAGAGGTAGGCCAACAGGAAGAACTGAGGAAACGAAATGTTTCCGCGGTTCAACTCGCTGGAGAGGTTAAGTATGCAGGAACGCTGCGTGAACAGAACGAAGTCTGCAAGACGGTCAGTATCGACCTGGCTAGTGTTGGAGGGACTAGTTTTCATTTTGGTTTGTGTACATTAGTTGTTTAGTTTCGACCAATGTGAACACAGTTGCAAAAGCAGGAATACATAAAATATCAGGCTTTGACAAGGTATTATTTTTAATAATTTTAAGATTACTGAGTGTGTTTACTATAAATTTTGAACAAAACCCCGTGTCTTAGGGGTTTCCAGCGGGCTTAAGCTGATTATCAGATGGTGTAAGTTTTTCAGGATTTGATGATGTTTCTGGTTTCCGAGATGCTTTGATCAGACGAATATACACGGCATCGCCTACCTCAACCTCGCCCGAGCGAATATCTGCTGCGATATGCTCACCAAGTTTTTCCCCGGTTGGGAGCAGATTAGCCGTTCGTCCCTCGGCACGGCTCTCAGCGACCTCCTCGCTAGCATCGAACCGCCATGGACCGTAGCGCCGGATCAAGACATATCCACCAGCGGTATCGACTCGCTCAACTCGACCTGCCAGGCGAACATCCTTTTCAGCCATCACCACCTTAGGATTACTACCGATGAATTGCCTGAGGTATGCACAGCTAGTGAGACAGCCAGCGCATAGAATAGTAAATATTAGGAATCTGATCATGGGGGCATTGAGCCAGAAATAATGGTTGGAGTAAAATGCAGAAATTTGGCATCTAATGCCGCAGGTAGTGGACAATCGTAAATTCGCGGTTAAGCTCCCCGCACCTCATTAATCGACCTGAAAATACTATGCGCAAAACTGCAGCCCTTTTACTCAATCTTGGATCCCCCGACAGCACCAGCGTTCCTGACGTTCGTAAATATCTGGATGAATTTCTCAGTGATGAACGCGTGCTCGACGTCAACCCCATCCTGCGCAAGCTTCTGCTCAAGCTGATCATCCTACCACGTCGCCCGAAAGAATCTGCCGAAGCTTACTCGGAAGTCTGGA
Organism: Akkermansiaceae bacterium; assembly: GCA_045106535.1. Taxonomy (GTDB): domain Bacteria; phylum Verrucomicrobiota; class Verrucomicrobiia; order Verrucomicrobiales; family Akkermansiaceae; genus Oceaniferula. The sequence continues at coordinate 7,494 of JBGCEU010000024.1, forward strand.
CGGAAGAAGGATCCCCTCTGATTGTTACCAGTAAAAAGCAACACAAGTTAGTTTCTGAACAGGTGGAAACACCAGTATATCTGGCCATGCGCTACGGTAGCCCCTCCACGGCTGACGTCGTTCAGCAAATCATTGATGATGGCGTTACTGATGTGTTCATCATGCCTCTTTACCCTCACTACGCGATGTCCAGTTACGAGACCGCAGTGGTGAAGACCATGGAGGAAATCAATACCCGCAAGCCGGAGATGAAGACTACGCTGCTGCAGCCGTTTTATAAAGACGAGGACTACATTCAGGCACTTGTCGATAGCGCCATGCCTCATATGGAAGACGATGATGACTTACTGTTATTTAGCTATCACGGGATTCCTGAGCGACATGTTAGAAAATCAGATCCGTCTCACGCGCATTGCCTTGTCAGAGAAGATTGCTGTGTAAACCCAAACCCCTGCCATGCGACGTGTTACAAACACCAGTGCTTGGAAACAACCCGGGCATTCCTTGACAAATCCGGCATCCCCAAAGAGAAAACCGCGATTTCGTTCCAATCACGTCTGCTTCGTGATCCATGGCTTGGGCCATATACAGACTTTGAGCTCGAGCGCTTCGGCAAAGAGGGCATCAAAAAAATCAAAGTGATGTGCCCCGCTTTCGTATCCGACTGCCTAGAGACCATCGAGGAAATCGGCATGACAGGAGTCGAGCAATTTCAAGACGCTGGAGGTGAATCACTATCCTTAGTGCCGTGTATGAATGATCACCCGAGCTGGATTCAATTTCTATCCAACAGAATCAAACAGTGGGATGGTGGATTAAATTCTGCTGATTAAAATGATGTCGCTTGCATGAACTACCTCGCCCACCTGCTTCTTGCAGACAACACGGATGAGTCCCGCATAGGGAATCTGTTAGGCGACTTCACGCGTGGTGCGATTTTTCATCTGGAAAAAGAATACCCCGCCGAAGTGGTGCGCGGTATCCGCATGCACAGAGCGGTGGATCGCTTTACCGACGACCACAAACTTTTCCGTCAGTCGCGCCAGCTACTTGCCCCTGAGCGGAGGAGGTTCGCGGGTATCATTGTGGACATTTTTTTTGATCATTTTTTGTGCCTGCATTGGAAAGACTACCACGACGAGCCTATCGAAGAATTCATCGCATCGATTTACCGAGCTTTAGATGAACATCCCGAGTGGCGAGCGGGTCGCCTAGCTGATGTCTTCCCTATGATGCGCGACGAGGACTGGCTTGCGCGCTACGCCACCGTAGAAGGCATTGAGAACACACTATCCGGAGTATCACGCAGGAGCCCTCGAGTGACAAAAATAGCCGGAGGAGCTGATGACCTCCGTAATAACTACGAGACTTTTGAATCGATATTCAATAAGTTTATGCCTGATTTGTTAGGATTCGTCAAAAAGTGGAAACTCGAAAACTAATCGCGATCAAGCAGACCTTTGAGCAGTCCCTTCGCTTTGTCTTCGAGAAGTTTTTTGCCCGCATCTTTTGCCGATTCAGCTAAATCAGGAATTGGTCCTGATAGCCGGATTTTTGGATCAGAGAACTCCTCTGTCGATTGAATTGGCAATACCAGCCGATTGGTTCGATATAGCTTATCTGTGATACTATTGACAACAGCCGGGCGCACCTCCTTGGGCAGATAGCTAATCCCCTTTTCCATCGTTCCTAGGAATTTACCACTAGCGGATTCTGATGCCAGAAGCTCACCTTGGATTTCGTGTAAGTCGGTACCGAAATCAAGCCAGGAACCATCAATTACGGCGAGTTCCCAGTCACCGACCCAAATGGAGAGCGGCTTGCGCACCTTTATCTTACCTTTATGATAGTGCGCGGCGATTGCCTCACTGCGGCCGAACGTAGCCCGCTCGGGCAGCTTGGCTACTTTGACTCCAACTTTTTCTAACATACCCAGCATGCTCCATGCTTTATTGATAAATGGAACACGGGTATTTAACCATGAGTCGCGGGAAATACTAAAATCGCCTTCAATATCCGGTTCTGCTTCACCAGTTTGCGGATTGAAAATCCTCGCAGATGCATCACCGGTGAGAAACATTTCACCGTATGGCCAGCCGCCAACGGAATCAGCACGCACATCCACAGATAAGCTAAGGTGCGCCGCATCGGTCTCTTGGAGCCGATTCGGGTCAACTCGTATCTCCGAAAGCTCAGCAGTTAAATTTGAGCACATGAGCTTGATATCCATCTCTTCTAATAAAATATTCACGCGTGAGTGCTCTATTTTCAAGCTGCCCAGAGTTGCCACAAAATCAGCCTGCTCAAATGCGTTAAAACCATTTCCAGAGCCTTTACCTTCCGTGCCTTTATTTTCTGATGCCCCACCATCCTTTGGCTTGGAAAACAGCTCTTCTATTGAAGTGCTCCCGTCTTCACGGTAGGTCGTCGTTATATCTGCCCCGCTGACCGTGATACTTTTCACGTTCACCTGCTTAGTCAGCAGCGCGAGCAGGCTTACCTTGAGGTCGACACGCTCAATTTCGAGACTCGCATCTTTTTCAGCCTCAGTAGATCTGGGTGAGAGAGTGACATTCGAGAGAGTAATTCTAGCAGGAAAACTAAATACCGAAACCGACACATCCCCTATTTCCACATCGCTATTAATAGAAGCCTCAATTTCCTCGACCAAAAACTTCTCGGTAATAATCGCTTTTACTGTGATACCAGCTGCAACAAATAGCAGTAGTAGAGCGCCTACACTTATGGCTACGAATCGCAGTAGTTTCTTTTTTTTCAGCTCCTTTTGCCTGCGCTTCCCTCGCATGGAACTTAGTTTAGCAAGTGATCTGCTGCACTGAACAGCTTAATCGGGTCTTGCAAAGCTGACGTGTGTCGAGCTAACTAAATCCATGTTCTTGACGATTACAAGTGGCCTGTGCCTAGTCATTCTTGGCCTTGGAGGATTTTTTGGCTGGGAACGTATGGGAGCAGAGGGCAGCCCTGCCGAAATGTTAATGCCCGTCTTCTTTGGCGGCGCACTCATCATCTGCGTAGCATTTGCGCGAAAACACTTTCGTCACGGTCTCTACGGTGGAATGATTATCGCCCTTCTTGGTATTGTGTCAGCTGTTGTGAGACTTTATCAATACGAAGGTCTACAGAGTTTCCAGCTACCTAAAACCCACATCATTCTGGCCATGGGAGCTATCTGCATCATGCAGATGTTAATCTCATGGCGAGAGGTTCAGAAAGACAGGAACGATGTTGCGCCACCGATCTAGCAGCGTCGATTTCCCTGATTATTTCTGGATAACGACGCGGGTGCCCACTGGAGTCAGTGAGAAGAGCTTTTTGGCCGCGCTGTATGGCATACGGATACATCCGTGTGATGCTGGGTAGCCAGGGCAGTTCCCCGAGTGGAATCCAAAAGCACTGCAGCTAAGCCGTTGAAAAAACGGCATACTTGAGCCGTAAATCGTTGACCTGTGTGATCGGTGCTTATCGGTAATGACAAAAACACCCGTGGGGGTTCGAAAGCCACGTTTTCCAGTGGAAACCCTACTGCTATAGACAACCTCCCCCTTGGCATTATAGAGGCGAACACGCTGTTCAGAGAGATCAAGAACGGCGTGCATTTTCTCATTTTCAGGATCTTGCCCTAATATGACCTGCATTGACTTCACATCAGCACGGCGTGATGCAAAGTTCACTGGGTATAAACGATGCTTACCCGAGTAAACGTATTTTTTAGCACCGTGATCAAGTAGCGACGCGATGATTGAAACATCACCATTGTTCGCGGCCATCATGAGTGGCGAAAGCCTTCGCTCATTCTTGAGAAACCACTGCATCGATTCTTTTTCCGTTAGTTTCAGAAAATCCTTTGAGGCTGGTCGGGCAAAATACACATTGGGATCAGCTCCATGCTCAAGCAGTAGTCTAACCATTTCGACATTCCGCATGGCCACTGCCATGTGGAGTGGACGCTGCTTTTCCCTACCAAGCCCTTCTGGGTTTGCACCATGACGAAGCAATAAATCTGCCAGTGATTCCTTAGATTCCCTGACGCACGCAGCAATCAAACTATCGGATTGCGATCCCTGCCATGCCGCTAGCGAATACCCATGATCGAACAATAATCTCAGAGTTTCAGTGTCTTCATTTTCGATTACTCGTTCAAGCAATCTACTGCCATCCGTCCCCCGAGACAGCAGCATTGCCAGCATGACGTTGTCTTTTCTTTTATAAGCCACATCCGCTAAGTTACCGACTTCATCGACAGAGCTATTCACATCAGCACCGTAGTTAATTAATTCTACTGACTCTTTAAGCATGCCCCTTTTGACCGCTTCTGCGAGGAGGTGTTTGTCATTTTTTACGGGAACGGATGGGTCTGCCCCTGCGGTAAATAGCTGCTTAAGCATTTCTGCTCTATCGTGAGAACCTGATAGATGCATCGCAAGCCAAAGCGGTGTCACACCATTGTCATCGCGAGTATTTACATCAGATCCTGCTCTCACCAGAGCTACGACACATTCCTTGAGCCCATTTTCTGTTGCTACATGTAATGCCGTTCTCCCCTCTTTTCCCTCTGCACTAACATCCGCCCCATTTTCCAAGAGCAATGCCATTGTCTCCAAATCTTTGAATTTAACAGCTTTAAACAACAGAGGGTTACCGTCATGACCAATTTCGTCAGGCGGGATGCCACCTTTAATCAAACAAACAAACATCTTCTGGTTTCCAGAGTCTATGGCTAGCTCCAGAGGTCCCTTGCCTGTGCCCGATCGAGCATCTTTGTTCAAGTCGTAGTTAAGCAACATACGGGCACACTGCACGTTACCTGTTCTAACCGCATAGAGCAGCGGTGTATCACCACTTTTGCTTCTCACCTCCGTGTATGCACCTTCAGCTAAAAGCTTCGCCACTGTGCGATTATCACCTATTTGAACAGCTTCTAACAATGCTTGCCCAGAAGCTCCACGGTCAGGAGCATTATCTGACTCCTGACAGGCAGAAATGAAAACGCACACAACGAGCATGCATACCTGCATGCCCCGTAGGCTTACTTTTCTTCTCCGTCGATTGAACACCCGATGAGTGTAGCCTGAGGACAATGAACTGTAAACTGAACGAAATTCAACACCACGCCCACACCCATAGTACGGAGACTGACGAACTCATGACTAAGAAGTCTTAAAAATCACACAATGCTTACGACTTAACGTTTTTGATCTCCTAAAGCAGAATCTTTACAAGAAACTCTCCCATGCTTCCAGCACGGATCCTTTTCTCCGGTAGCCATAGAGAGGCCTCCATCTAGGAGCTTTCGGAGGGTTTGAAGGGTGCATATTTACCTCATGAGGCAACTTGTTAGCTTTGCGATTGTTGCAGCGAAAACATGAAGTCACGATATTATCCCAGCGTGTCTTACCGCCTTTGTCGCGAGGGATGACATGATCAAGGTTCAAGTCCGATTCGCAAAACACGCGCTCACAGTACTGGCAAGTATGGTGGTCACGAAGGAAAACATTATGTCGAGTAAACTTTACCTCTTTCGTCGGCAACCGATCATAAATCGCAAGCACGATCACCTTGGGTATCCGTATGGCAAAATTGACAGAACGGATTGCCTCTTCTGCCAATGATGATGCCGATGCCTCGACCCATGACCCAAAATCATGCGTTTGATATTTCATTTCACCTTCAGCCTCCACCACTTGTGCGTGACCAAGACAAAGGAGCTTCACAGCCCTTCTAACAGAACAGGTCTGAATGGGCTGCCAGAGCTTATTAAGGACTAGAACGTTTATACTCAGTGTATTTACCATTATTTATTGTGAGGAAGATTGCGAACCGCATACCATGACGCTGAATAGGATTCAAGCCGTAAAACTACAGATTTCTTAAGAATCAGCTCCTCTATTTTCGTCTGGTTTGTAAATCGTGGCTTGTTATTTCATGCACATGACCGCCTACAACAAGTTGTGTGAAAAGATGAGAGAAATTTCCTTGATAGGAAATGCTGCAGGAGTGCTTGGCTGGGATCAGGAAACTTACATGCCACGCGGCGGTGTAGATTATCGCGCCAAGCAGCTAGCATGGCTTTCTGGAAAAACGCACGAGCTTGGAACCTCTGATGATTTCCGCAAGGTACTTGAGTCTGCTGAAAATGAAGCCAGTGACTCTGTCCAGTCCGCAAATTTACGTGAGATCAGGCATCATTTCGACAGATCAACAAAGCTGCCCAAAGATTTGGTAGAAAAAGCCTCTGAAGCATCATCACTTGCAAAGTCAGCATGGGCTGAAGCTCGTAAAGAATCGGATTTCTCAATTTTTGAGCCACACTTGAAAACCCAACTGAATGTTGCCCGAGAAAAGGCTGAGCTCTGGGGCTACGATGATGAACTTTACGACGCACTGCTATGCGGATACGAGCGAGGGTCTAACACAGCCGATGTCGCACATATTTTTGATAGCGTGTCTGAGGAGCTTGCCGACACAGCGCAAGCTGCCGTCGACAAGGCTTCTAACACGCCAAAAAATTTACTGGATGGTCATTATCCCATCGAAAAACAGCAACTGCTAAATCGTGAAATCGCCGAGGACATGGGATTTGATTTCGACAAGGGAAGAATCGACACAACGACGCACCCATTCTGCACAGGCCTGGGACCATGTGACACGCGATTGACGACTCGTTACCTAGAAAACAACTTCGCATCGTCGATGTTTGGTGTTCTACACGAAGCAGGCCATGGACTCTATAATCAGGGATTACTCGAAGATCAGCATGGCTTGCCGGCTGGCAAAGCGGTTTCCCTAGGCATCCATGAGTCACAATCACGCCTCTGGGAAAACCATATCGGAAGATCACGCGCCTTCTGGAAAAAATGGCTACCACGGGCGCAGGCGATATTTCCAAATCTGGGTAAGTTAGATCTCGATGTTTTTTTGGCCGCGATAAACCGCGCCGAGAAATCATTCATACGCGTTGAAGCTGATGAAGCCACCTACGACCTGCATATCATGCTCAGATTTAGCTTGGAGAGAAAAATGCTTAATCAAGAAATTGAAGTTAAAGACATACCTGCTGCATGGAACGAGGGCTTTGCTAAACTCTTTGGCATGACACCACCTGACGATACCAATGGTTGTCTGCAGGATATCCACTGGTCAATGGGTGGGTTAGGATACTTCTCAACCTACACGCTAGGTAACTTTAACGCAGCACAGCTCTACCATGCTGCAATGCAAGATGGAAAGGTAGCTGAGGCCAGTGACTCCGCAAACTACATACCAATGTTGGATTGGATGCGTAAGTCCATTCACGAGAGAGGCAGCACGCTTCTACCGCAGGATCTCATGAAAGAAGCCACAGGTGAAGAAACGAACACACGCTACCATCTTGATCACTTGAAGCGTAGGTTTCTGTAGGCCAGCTATAGAAAAAATAGCTAGAATCGGAAATAAGGGGGCTAGTTACTCAGTGCCCGGGACAGCTGCTGTCCGTCGGTGAGTCAGCAGCTTCCTCAATCCTCTCCACGAGTCCGCTTTCGGTGAGATACTGCTCTACCTCGTCACCCGAAACATCTGCAAGCATGTGTCCATTCACGGAGACACAGGGACTGAGTGGCTGCCCGCTTTTTTGTTCCATTTCCCAGCGAAATGCAGGGTTACTAATGATGTCTTTTTCGGTAAATTCGAGGTTGTATTTACGCATGATGGATCGCACGCCTTCACTCCATCCACAGAAGGTTTTCAGGTAGCATGTAATATCGAGTTCGTTTTCGCTCATAGTCAGTAGTTGTGTTCCGCCAGTAAGTGACCATAATATGTTTACATTTCAACCGAATTTCTTGTGAATCAGCCTACCAAGAGCACCATAATCTCCGCCAATGGAAAATGCCTTTCCCAGCCACCCGAAGATTTAGATGAGCTGGAAATACTTATCGATGGAAAACAGATGGCTAACGGGTGTCACGAAACATCCCTACTTGGTGGAGAGGGTGATCATTTACCTGAATCGATACAGTACCGCCTGATAGCATTCGAGCCACAACAGGATGGCACCTGTGTGGCTCGGTATGTAAGGGTGAATGCAGACGAAAAACGATCAGCCAATGATTAGACGACCGCTGCCGAAGCAGGGTGCTGATAGACACTGTTGAGAATTTCACGGCATTCTGAGACACTGTATTTGGAAACTACTGTTGCAAGCACGGCATCGCCATACCCCTTACGGAGTAGGTTCATGTCCTCACCCCAGTCACCACAATTATTTGACGCCATCACACGATGCAACCCTAGCAACTTAGAGAAAGAATCTAGATCTTTGGCACATGCCTGGTGGATCAATTTCAGGTAATCGGCGTTCGCCATATCACGAGCTACAACCACCGCTCTGGGAGTCTGACCCTCTGGGACATTTTGATATTTAGTGATTAGCTGCTCAAAGAACGGCGTACCGTCCTCGGGTGCGAGAGCAACTAGCTGGGTGCGCCCATCGAGTTCCTTAGGCTGCTCCGGCTCAGGCTGACTCTGGGTAACAAGCTTTTGAGCAGAAGTATGCACACCCGGCCTGTCTAGTGGGCTCGGAGTCGTATCAGCCACAGCTTTTGAAACAGCCTCTTCCGCTGCTGGTGCAGGCACCTGCTGAACTGGCACAGGCACAGGTGGAGGACTAGGAACCTCGGCAATAGCCGCATGCTGCTGCTCAGATTGCGCATCTTGCGTTTTGAATTCTTCGACTTCCACCACAGGCTCCGGCTGACGGCCCTCTGGCTCATTCTCATCAAGCAAATCAATGCCATCCTCTGTAATCTCTGATTTTTTCTTGCAGAAACGGCTCACCAAAGAAGACAAAGCTCCTACGACACCATTTTCCCGAGGTTTCTCCTCCTCTTTAGCGGACGATTCATACTCTGCCATCGCATCAGCCACGTAATCATCGAGGTCATCACCTATTGGCTGAGCAGCATCTATCTGGAAAACATTATCAGGCTCTTCGGTATCAACTTTCTCTGCGATTGCTCTGATATCCTCTGCATCCACAGTCTCAAATGACTCGATCACCTCGTCTTTGTGCTCATGGGCATCATCATAGCTTTTGAAAAAAGCAGGCTGGGCAACAGCGGATGTCTCTTCCTTAGGCACCTCAGCAGCGAATACCTCACGAGCCGTGGATTCAGTGACTGCTGCAGTCTCAACTTTAAGTTCTGGAAGTGATTCGGCTTGGGGCGGTTCAATAACTTCGTTGTTAACTACTTTTTCGACCTTGGTTTCTATCGCCTGCTCAACCTCTGCAATCTTGCTTAATTCTTCAAAAGTGTCCGTTGTATCGTCCTGACCACTGAGATCATTCTCAGCTAATTTAGCCTCAGCTTTTTTATTAGGATCAAATGTTGCCCTACCCTCCTGCACTTTCCATGTCGGGAGTTCACGCTTGGGACCCTCCTGAGATACAGGTTCTGGTTCGGACTCTTCAACCGTCTTGGTAGCAGTTTCTGTGTTTGTCTCTGCTTCAGGCTCGTCCTTGAACTCGGGCTTCGTCTCTGATTTTTTAGTATTAGCCTTAGTTTCCTGCTTATTCACTTGTGACATGAGAGCACGAATCGGCACCGGCTGAGTCAGTCCGTTTAGTAACTCCGCGTGGACATCTTCCGGCTGATCGTCGTTTTCATTCTCCTCATCCATCTGCGGTCCATCCCACGGGAAATCCTCTCCCATTACCTCATCCACCCATGGAAGCGATTCGACATCGGCATTCAACAGAGAAATTTCAAACCGCTCATCAATGAGGCTAGCATCAAGAGCCAGAGCAGCTCCGTAGCACCGAATCGCCTGCAGGGGCATATCCGATTTCACGAAGAGTTTAGCCAACAATAGGTTTTCTTCTGGACTGCCGAGATTTTTTTCGATCACGGTATTGATGAGCCTCATCGCCCGTGTTGGTTGACCTTTAGCTACGATTTTTGTTGAAAAAACTATGTCCTCACCCGTCGGTGGAATTTCAGGAGCACTCCAGATCATTTGCGAGGCATCGCGATAGTAGCGAGCATCGAATAACACTTTAGCGACTTTTTTACGCATCGCCCAGTCATCGGGTGCCTGATCAACTAGCTTAATCAGAAGCTCATGGGCGCCGTCTAGCCCAGTTAGTGTACTTGTCATAATGTGTAAGGGTGATAGTGATGCCGATAGTATGGCTTCATATCTGACTATTTGTCAAACTTGAAGATCATATTCCCAATAATTTAAATAAATATAGAGTTAAATTTTAAAAACATTACTGTTCCGGCTAAATTCCTAATATTTGTACAAAATTTTTACAGAAATCAGTGATTCCGACACTTTTTTCCTCACATTCTGAGCAAACATTTTATCGGCACAGAAAAAAGATCGTCAGTCCTGCCTATCTTGTGGTTCTTTTGAGTCGTGCAGAGCAATACCGATACCGTCATTCTGGGAGCTGGCATCAGTGGGCTATGCGTTGCTCATGTGTTAAATAAAGAACACAAATCATTGTTGGTCCTCGAATCATCTAACCAGGTTGGAGGAGCGATCCAAAGTAGCCAAGCAGATGGCTACCTCGCAGAGCACGGACCTAATAGCATCCTTGTTAAAGACAAGCGTGTAGCGACTCTACTGGATGATGTTGGATTAAACGTCACAGAGACTCTACCCGCGAGGGAGGAAGCTAAAAAGCGCTACATCGTCCACAATGGAGAACCGCATGCGATGCCCGCAGGCCCATTTGGCATGCTGAAAACTCCCTTGTTTTCCTTTGGCGGCAAATTACGTTTTGCGCTCGAGCCCTTTACCGGTCGATACCAAGGTCGCGAAAAAGGTCTGGGTGAGGAAAGCTTTGCTGATTTTGTTAGACGTCGGCTCGGCCCGGATATGCTCGCAAGTGCAGCCGGTCCGTTTGTCAGCGGCATTTATGCCGGTGACCCGGAAAAACTGTCTGTCCGGCACGCATTTCCACGCTTGTGGAATCTGGAAGAGCGCTACCGATCATTTATTCTCGGAGCACTCGCTCTTCAGTTTGGAGGAGGAAATAATCCTCACCGCCTAGCACCCAGTCAGATGCTTTCCTTCAACTCTGGTATGCATGCGATGCCAAAGGCAATCGCCGACCACCTATCGGATGATATCTTGAAACTCGATTGCAAGATCGACGATATCCAAAAAACCGATACCGGATGGCGTGTTTGCTGGAGCAATTCTAACGGCCAACACGAAACGGAATGCCGAAATCTCGTTAGCACCGCACCGCACCATCGACTTGGTGAGATCCCCCTGCCCGACTCAGTTTCTAAGGATCTCGCTCCTGTCGTTTCTCTAGACTCCCCGCCAGTGACTAGCCTCGTTCTTGGATTTAGGAGAGAAGACATAACTCACCCGTTAGATGGTTTTGGCATGCTGATCAAGCAATCGGAGAACAGCCCTCTGTTAGGCGTCCTCTTCTCCTCAAGCATGTTTGATGGCCGTGCTCCGGAAGGACATGTCACCCTCACCTGCATGATGGGTGGAACGATTCACCCAGAATTCGCGGAGAATTCTGACGAAACCGTTCTCGCTGAACTGAAGCGCCTGTTAGGCGTCGATGGCAAACCCACTTTCAGACATAAGACCTCCTGGTCTAAGGCAATTCCGCAGTATGGACTCGGCTATCAAAGCGTGCTTGATGCTCTGGAAAATGTGGAAAAAGAGCATTCAGGCCTGCACTTTGCCGGCAACTACCGAGGCGGCATATCCGTTGGTGACTGCATCGTGAATGGCTTGGAACTAGGAAAAAGGATCTCTACCTAACAGCAATCCAAAAAATCACCATACCTAATCCCCATGATCACTCTGGCAAGTATTGAGCTACAAACGATCGACTGGTGTTTTATCATCGGATTTCTAGTTATCGCGCTTGTCATTGGCTATGCTGTATCAAAAAAAGCAGGTTCCAGTTCATCTGAGTTTTTCCTCTCTGGCCGTGGTATGCCATGGTGGTTGTTAGGATTCTCGATGGTTGCGACTACTTTTTCAACCGACACCCCAAACCTTGTTGCGGGGCTTGTTCGGGAAAAAGGAGTTGCAGGAAACTGGGCGTGGTGGGCATTTCTCGTAACTGGAATCGTTACTGTCTTCTTTTTTGCTAAACTATGGAGGCGCTCTGGTGTTCTAACCGATCTGGAGCTCTACAAGATCCGCTACAGCGGTAAGTCGGCAAGTTTTCTCAGAGGTTTCCGCGCTATCTACCTTGGCGTTATCATCAACGTTTTCATCATGGCTTCGGTCTCCTTGGCCGCGATCAAAATCGGTGAAACCATGCTGGGGTGGAACCAATATCAGTCGGTCGGGATCGCGATGGTCGTCACGGTGATCTTCTCATCGATGGGTGGATTTAAGGGCGTCATCATCACCGATTTTGTTCTCTTCATCATGTCGATGGTAGGATCATTCGGTGCCGCCTACTTTGCAGTGAACCACGAAGCTGTGGGAGGCTTAAGTAAATTGATCACCCACGAGAACGTGGTCGGCAAGCTATCGATGTATGCCGAAGCTGGATCGACCAGTACAGGATTTGCTGCGGTCGGCGGACTTCTGCTCATGCCCTTACTCGTACAGTGGTGGAGTTCATGGTATCCGGGCGCGGAACCAGGTGGCGGTGGCTACATTGCACAGCGGATGTTAGCGGCCAAAGATGAAGATAATGCCGTGGGATCAGTTTTCTTTTTCCAAGTGGCACACTACGCCATCCGTCCATGGCCATGGATTCTTGTGGCCTTGGCTTCTCTCGTTATTTACCCCACCGTAGCCGACATCCAGACGGCTTTCCCCAACGCGAATAATGTTGCTGAAGACAGTGGATACTCGGCGATGCTTGTATTCCTGCCAGCAGGTTGGCTTGGGCTGGTTCTTACTTCATTGATTGCAGCCTACATGTCTACAATCTCAACCCACCTTAACTGGGGTGCTTCCTACGTGGTGAATGACTTTTGGAAAGAGTATGTGGAAAAGAACGCCTCTGAAAGACGCCTGGTATGGATCGGGCGTATCGCCACCGTCATTATGATGGCGCTTGCTGCGCTGGTTGCCTTTAATCTAACATCTGCAAGTCAGACATTTAATTTACTTGTCAGCCTTGGCGCTGGAACTGGCGGAGTGCTGCTTGCCCGCTGGTTCTGGTGGCGTGTCAACGCGATTTCAGAAATTGTCGCCATCATTTCCGCTACCATCGTGGCCTTATTCTTCAGCTTTGCCTCAGCCGGGCAAGAAATGTCAAGCAATGCGGGTCACTGGAGCATTCCACTTCAAGTGGCTATCGTGACTACCGCATGGCTGATCGCCACATTCGTTACCAAGCCAACTGATCACAAAATCTTGAAAAAATTCGTGGAACAAACCAATCCAGGCGGAGCTGGATGGCGTGCTGTGCGTGAAGAAGCTATGCGCCAGGGAGAATCCATTGATGTACAGGCAAAACCTGTCAACTTTCCGATTGCCTTCCTAGCGACGGTGGCTGGCTGCATGATGGTCTATGGAATGCTTTTCTCCGCTGGCTATTTCCTATTTGGCGAGAGCACGCTTGGATTTATCTGGTCCGGAGTTGCCGTGGTTTCTGCGATAGTCGTCAAGACCTCATGGCGAAAGCTCAGCTAACTACTCAACAGAGACAAAAAGGCCCCGGGAGCTTGGAGGCATCCCGGGGCATTTGGATATTTCAGTTCCTTACACGCTGATGTTTGGAAATCTGACAACTGCAACTGTTGTGTTCACCCTTAGTTTGTGTGATTGAACCCCGAAGATTACGGCGTTCAGGATACATAGACCCCCCACTTTAGTATCCGTTCAAAGAAAATTAGGATTTCCTTTCTTTTCGTGTCTAATGATAGTCTTAACGACTCGATAACCCTTTGTTTCCAAGCAATTTCGCGAATCCCTCCGCTTGAAAAAAATACATCAGGGCTTCAATAATTGGATAATACCCGACACGGGACGGTGATCAGACGCCACTTTTTCCGCGATCACTTTGCTTGTGCTCCCCTTTTGCTGAAGATTACGCGTCATGATGTAATCGATTTCGCTAGTCGGCTCACTCGCTGGAATAGTTAGCGATAAACCAACTTTAGGGAGGATATGCCATGATTCTTTAATCATTTTCATCGTCCGCGAGTCAGGTTTCGCGTTGAAATCGCCTGCCACGATCAATGGATGCTTACGCGGATGAAGCGCGCCGTTCATTGCCATCGCCTGAAGCATACGAGCTTCTCTATCCTTGTGGTGAAAGTGGATGCTCGCGAATGAGATGAAGGCTCCATCAATCTCTATCAGAACCTCCAGCACAACTCTCGCCTCACCTGGACCGGGAAGCTTATGCACCGTAGATTTTTTGATTGGAAACTTGGAGAGCACAGCATTTCCATACTGACCTCCGTCCAGGTCGATCGTTTTACCGAACGCGTGATGCATACCTAGCAGTTCGGCGAGTTTTTTAGCCTGATCGATATTTCCGCTACGCGGCACATTGATATCGACCTCTTGTAAGGCAACCAGATCCGGCTTCTCTTTACGGATCACGTCCGCGATACGTTTGAGATCAAGCTTCCCATCCATGCCCTTGCCGTGATGGATATTGTAGGAAACGACTTTCAGTTCTTTGGCTTGGAGAGATGTCATCATCAAAAGCAATATGCACAGAATACGCATGGCTACAGAGTATGGGATGAACCGCAAATGTCTTGCGAATTCTGCCTGAGACGACTAAATCCGCGCAGACATGGCAGGATTTTTTAAGAAGTTACTCAACAAGGTCACCAATACAGCGGAGATCGACTGGGACGAACTCGAGGCCGACCTTATCGGCGCTGATCTGGGTGCGCGCACGACGATGGCGATTATCGATGACCTGCAAGACATGGGGCGCAAGATCTCCGGTGAGGACGTGGTGGATGTTTGCAAACAGCACATCGCCAAGATCCTGAAAGACGCACCCCCTGCCCTGACTCCACGCAGCGATGGAAAACCGGTCGTCATCCTCGTGGTCGGGGTGAACGGAACTGGAAAAACTACCTCATCGGCGAAACTAGCCAATCTGCTCAAGAATCAAGGTCACTCAGTCATGCTTGCCGCCGCTGACACCTTCCGTGCAGCAGCCGTTGAGCAGCTCGCCACCTGGGGTGAGCGACTGGACATCCCAGTGGTCAAGGGTGCACACAATGCCGACCCTTCATCGGTTTGCTACACGGCTCATCAGCAAGCCATTACCAACGGCACACAGTTTCTTATATGCGATACTGCCGGACGGATTCACACCCGCCACAACCTGATGCAAGAGCTTGGAAAAATCGAACGAACCATCAGCAAACAGGACGAAAATGCTCCGCACGTAAAGCTGCTAGTCGTGGACGCGACCACTGGTGGCAATGCACTCGCTCAGGCTAAGGAATTTAACAAAGCCATCGAACTCGACGGCCTGATCGTCACCAAGATGGATGGATCAGGAAAAGGAGGCGTCGCAGTGCTCATTCAGCAAGAGCTGGACATCCCGACTCATTTCATCGGCCTCGGCGAAGAACCTGAGCAGTTTCAGAAATTTGAGAAAGAGGATTTCGTGAACGGCATCTTCTAAGGAGTGGGGACACTCTTGTCCCCGGCTCACTGTCGTGCGAGTAGTGCCGTAGAAACGGTTTTCAACCGTTTTGCCGAACCGGCAAGAGCTTGAAAAGCTCTTCTACGGTGGAGGCCGTATAGCACGGGGCTGTCCCTAAAAATTCATCCGCCCAATGTCCGTGCGTTTCTGGGCACCATCGAAGCTGACTTTTTCTAACTCAGCATAAGCGGCATCAACCGCTGAGATCCGGTCTTCCCCACCAGCCACCACGGCAAGCACTCTACCGCCGTTTGTTTCCCAGTCGCCGTTTTCATTACGGCGGGTTCCTGCGTGATAGACACGGGCGTTAGAAACTTCATCAAGTCCGGAAATCACATCACCGCTGCGTGAACTAGCGGGGTACCCTGTACTGGCGAGTATCAGGCAGACACTCCAGCCTTCGTCGAAACTGAGCAGCTCAGGTTTCATCTCGCCTTTGGCCGCAGCGAGACAGAATGATGCGATGTCACCTTTTACTAACGGCATGACGGCCTGGCACTCGGGATCGCCAAAGCGGCAGTTATACTCGATAATTTTTGGGCCGTCTGGCGTCATCATCAGACCGAAGTAAAGGTAACCGCGATAGGGTAGCCCATCCTTGATTAAGCCGTCTACTGTCGGCTGCACGATTGTTTTTTCAATCGTCGCTAGCGTTTCGGCATCGATTAGCTGCCTGCTCGCCACCGCACCCATGCCACCTGTGTTAGGGCCTTCATCGTTATCACCGATGCGTTTGTAATCGCGAGCCGGTGTGAAAATCAAATACTTGTCATCACAGACAGCCGCGAAAATAGATACCTCTGGACCAGTCAGGCATTCTTCGACTAGCAGCCGACCTTCTCCAAACTTGCGCTCAACCAGCACCTCGTTAAGAAATTCCTCGGCGCTCGTCTCGTCCTCGCAGACAGCAACACCTTTTCCAGCAGCCAGACCATCGAACTTTAGCACTGTAGGATATTTCCCAGAAATCGCCGTCCGTGCTTCGTCGATGTCCGCGCATCCTGTCGCCGCTCCAGTCGGAATTCCGTGCTTGAGCATGAATTCCTTGGCAAACTCCTTGCTCGCCTCAAGCTGCGCCGACTGCTTATGTGGCCCCCAGCATGGAATTCCTGCTTTTTCACACAGGTTGGCGAGTCCTTCATCCTTCACCAGATAGCTTTCCTCACCTGCGACACAGAGATCGATTTCATTCTCACTCATCCAGTCAATCAAACTGTGCAATCCATCCACCTCAACGCTCTGTGCCAATGCTGAAATGGCATCACTTCCGGGAAAACAGTAAATTTCTGTCTCCACGGGAGATTCGTCCAATGCGGTGATCAATGCGTGCTCACGCCCTCCTTTTCCTACTACGAGAATTTTCATCGCCGCTAATGAAGCGAACCAAGAGCCCGCTAGCAAGCTGTTTGCGCAAGGAAATACAGCATTCCCAAGGAATCTGAAATTTTTTTACGGAAAGTTTGAACGTCTATGAACATTGACGGTCTATGTTTTCTGAATGACGCGAGTTGTGTCGCATCATTCGGGTGAACTAAAGCAGTTGTCAGCTTCTCGCGAAGTGATGTTGTCAGCGTCACTGAGCAAAACAATCAGCCGGACTAGGTTCCCTCCCAAAGTAACCCCCTCCAGCCTACGATTAAACACCAGGAAGTTGATTCAAAAAGCCCCAGGAGTCCTCCAACTCCTGGGGCTTTTACGTTTTTACAGCTCTCGTTTCAGTGCAGAATCCCTTTAGATTCATTGATTTTCTCACAAATCGAAAAAAAACACGAAAAACTTTGAACATACTCTCGAGTCGAGGGTCTATGGCTAACGTGGGACGCAATGCGCACCACATTTCATGTAAGGGTGAAATCATAGTTTCATGCTCTAGCCCGAGTTCAAAGAGTCCCCTCTCGAGAACACAAGGCAGAGTAAGATTCAAAAATCGGCTCCAAGGAGATTCCTGTCTCTCCTTGGGGTTTTTTTGTATCCAGATATCAGATGATGAGGTCGTCATAGGGCTGATTACTGCCACTAGGCGTGAAACGATCATTTTTGCCTGAAATACTAGGCTTTAGGGTTGCTACATCGCATTTCTCTCACTAGATTCCCGCGCCTGTCCGCATCGCCGTGGCAGCAAACCATACCCATTTTTCTATCATGATTGAAAGCATGCGCAAATACACTGGTCTTATGATCGTCGTTTTCATCCTGCTCGGTGCAGGGTTCCTATTCACTATGAACGACATCGGCACCGGTAGTGGCTCGGGTGGTGGAAGTGGCCCAGCTGTTCTTGAAGTGTACGGCCAGTCGATTGACGAGCAGGAGTATTACCGCCGAGGTGATCGCACCTTGCAGCTTGCAAGCGAACTCGGATTACATAACTACGTTAACTTCCTGATCATTCCAGATATTCAGCAGCTAATGCAAGCGAATCAGCTCATGCGTATGGGATATCCCAATTATTATGTCACAATGAGCCGTAACATCGGCCAGCAAGATCTTAACCGGTTCATTGCTAACCGCATGACCTTGCAACGCTCAATGGGAGAAATGGGTCTCTACGCGAGCGAGGAAGAAGTGACCGATTTCCTCAAAACATCTCCGCGTTTTGCTCCGACTGGCCAGTACGATGCTGGCGAGTATGCATCATTTGTCGACAAACGTCTTGGTCGCCTCGGAATGACTGAAAAACACCTTCGTGAGGTTGTTCGCGAAAGCCTCTGCCTTAGCAAGCTCATTCAACTCGTTGGATCAGGTCTGACAGCCCCTCGCTCGTCTGTGAAGGATCAATTGGAAGCGAGAAGCCAAACTGTAACCCTCGCTCGTGTGGTGTTGAATCGTGACGATTTTGTAGAAAAAGAAGACCCGACTGAGGAAGAAATCAAAACCTACTGGGAAGCACATAAAGACGCTTACAAAACCGAAGAGCAACGCCGCATTGCATACATCCTCCTTGACGTTCCCAAAGACGAAACCAAGGATGACAAAAAAGATGACAAGGCTGCTGAGGGCACCGTTGAGAGCGATGCTGAAAAAGATCGTAAGGCTGCCGAAGATGCAGCGAAAAAAACTGCTGAAGAAGAAAAGAAGAAAGCTCGCACTGCGGTAATGCGCAAAATCGAAGCTGTATCTGACTCCATTATTCAGAAGATCAACGACAAACAAGAGCTCAAGCTTGAGGAAATTGTAAAACAACACGGAGAAGCGTTAGTCAGAACTGAGCTGTTCACTCGTTCCGCTCCGCCAGAAAAACTCAAAGGGCTAGTCATGAGAGGTGGCACTTCACGAGGCAAAAGTCTGACTGAAGAAATCTTCACCATGCCCATGACCTCAGACAAGTATGACCTTGTTTCCAAACCCCTGCCCGTCGGTGAAAACGCTTGGATTATTTTCCGGCTTGATGAAGTTATCGAGCCTGTGCTGCTTGACTACACAGCGGCACGCGGCAAGGCACGCGCTAATCTCATTGGAGAAAATGCCACCGAGAAAGTGAAAGCTGCTGCTGACGAAGCCAGAGAAAAAATTTCCGCTGCTTTAGTAGAGGGTAAGAGTTTTGATGATGCCGCCAAAGAGCTTGCTCTAACACCAGTACAGGTTGGCCCTTACTCCTTTGACGGCATACCTCCAAAAAACGAGCCTAGCCATCGCCAGCTGCACCAAACAGCTCAAGGCCTGAACCCCGGACAAGTATCAGAGGCAATCCACGAGAACGATCGTTCTGTTATTATTTTTGTAGAAAAGCGTGAAATCGAAGATACAGAAGAAAACAAGAATAGAATCGACTCCATGGTAACTGGCTCAAAGGGAGAATTCATGGTTCGTACATTTTTGAACTGGCGTAACACCCAGTTCAACGAAGCCAAACTCAGCGGACCTTTCACTGAAAAGAAATAGAATAGGTACACATTTTGTTGCCTTTCACCCCTCTGTCTAACTGACATGTTTTATATTACCACCGCCATTGATTATCCGAATGGTGCGCCTCATATCGGTCATGCTTATGAGAAAATTCTCACCGATGTTATCACACGCTATCGCCGACTCGCAGGTGATGACGCTTATTTTCTAACTGGTGTTGATCAACATGGTCAGAAAATGCAACAGACGGCGGAAAACGAAGGCGTCAATGTCGCCACACTCGCCAAACGCAATACGAAAAAATTTATCTCACTCTGGGAAAAACTTGGAGTGCAGTATGACGGTTGGGCAGAAACCACAGCAGACCTGCACAAGCAATGTGTGCAAAACATCCTGACCAAGCTGCACGACGAAGGACAGCTCTACAAAAAAGCCTACAAGGGATTTTATTCCGTTAGACAAGAACAGTATCTCACAGAAAAAGATAAAAACGAGCAAGGCGAGTTTGGCTCCGAGTGGGGCGAAGTTGTAGAACTAGAGGAAGAGAACTGGTATTTCAAACTTTCCGATCACGCATCCTGGCTCAAGGAAGTCGTGACTTCGGGTGAATTTGGTATTACTCCTGAATTCCGCCGAAATGAAGTGCTTAATGCCATTGAACGCGCTGCCGAAACAGACCTCTGTATTTCCAGACCCAAGGAGCGGCTTCACTGGGGTATCGAACTCCCCTTTGACACGGATTTTGTTACCTATGTCTGGTTTGATGCACTGATCAACTACATTTCCTTTGCTGGCTACGAAGCCGCTGAAGGCCTTCCTAATTTCGATCAGCTCTGGCCAGCCAATCTTCATGTCATTGGAAAAGACATCCTCGTACCGGCGCATTCTATCTACTGGCCGTGCATGCTCCACGCAATGGGCTTTACCAACGAGCAGATGCCTACCTTGTTAGTTCATGGCTTCCTCAATATCCGAGGCGAAAAAATGTCGAGTAGCCTTGGCAACATCGTCGACCCAGACTCCCTAGCTGAGCAATTTGGCGCCGAGACCCTCCGCTACTATCTCGTCCGCGGTGTCGTCATCGGTAAGGATGCCGACTTCGATGTCCAGCGCCTCGTGATGCTATATAATAGCGAACTCGCTAACGACCTCGGTAATCTCTGTAACCGTGCACTGAGTATGAGCAAACGATCTCTCGGCAGTATCATGGAAGTGAGTGAACACGACGATGACGATAGTGCCGCACTTCGCCAATCGCTCGCTGATGCCACTGAGGCATACACTGCCGCCATGGACATCTACGATACATCCTCGGCACTTAGCGCACTTAACAAGCACGTCAGCTTCTGCAACGGCTACGCCGAACGCAACAGACCATGGGAACTTGCGAAAGATGAGACCAAACGCGCCCAACTTGCCACCGTGCTTTATCACATGGTAGAAAGCTGCGCCCATATTAGCGTGCTTCTGTCCCCCGTCACACCCGAAGCATGTGCGAAAATTCAGAATCAGCTCAAGCTTCCTGAATTAGCGGAGAAAAAAATCACTGACCTCACTTGGGGGCTGATTCCTGCTGATCATGAAATCGGCAAGCCAAAACCCGTGTTTCCTCGGATCCAGATGGAAGATCAATGATCTATCGTATTCAGGCAGAAAACTACCAATTCTGTTAGCTGATTATTCTGGAGCCTTCGGATTCCAAGTCTCAGATACCCCACGTTGCGTTGCGGCCTCTGGTATCAATGTGAATGAATGTTTTGTACAAGCCTATGCCCCCTTTGAAGTATCCTGCTTTTCGTAGTTGATTAGCCATGTCAAAAGCCTGCCGTGGTGAACAGTCGAAAACTAGGTCGAGCGCGCGATTTTGCATGTGTAGCGAGTATTTCGAAGCACCGGGGCACTTCGCATTATACGCAGGTGATCGGTAAGCGGACACGATGTAGCGCAAAGGTGTATTAAGTCGTTGCCGGATTTCATTGGCTACCCTGAGAGTTGGCACGATGTTTTGCCAAAGACCTGAGGGAGGAATTCCGCTCTGAACCCCCTGCCTTTTTTTGAAGTGTGGTCGCAGAATCTCGCCAGAACTCAGATACTTCATAGGATGAGCATTTAGAAATTCTCGGTATGCCCGCACATCGGCAGCGCTGGGTATGCTGCTATTTGTTGTCTCAGGTGATTTGCGGTTGGCCTGTGCTTTGCTAACAAGATTGCCAAATAACGAAAGAAGACTGCGTCGTTTCAAATACGAAACACCCAATCCGCCAACTAGCAATACACCTCCTCCGACGACAAATGAACGTCGCTTCATACCGCTCTGTTCAGACTGATCTTGGATCACATCTTTCCGATCAGCAGCATCAAGCTCATTCATCATAGGTATCAACGTATCTAACTCATCATTTCTTTCACAACTACCATTCCAAAAATAATGGTGGCTCAAGGCTACTGTCCTAATTCGCCATCAGAATCCCCACACACACCTTCAAGATGCAGCGACCTTGCTTCCACCTTATTTAGCTTCGCTAGATCGCGGCATCAGCACGTCCTCACCCTCGGATTTAGCGATAGCGACAGCTGCACAAGAATCGCCAAAGACGTTTACTGCCGTTCGACTCATATCTAACAATCGGTCTACTGAAAGTAGGGCTGTGACAGCAATGCCAGCATTGGGAATCCCAGAACTGTTCAATATCAGCAGAATTGCCACAAGGCTTGCCGACGGGACTCCTGCCACACCGATGCTGGTTAGTAAGGCTGTGATAACTACTGCAAACTGGGCTCCAAGAGAAAGCTCGATGCCCATGAATTGGGCAACAAACATCACAGCAACACACTCATAGAGCGCTGTGCCGTCCATGTTTACTGTGGCTCCAAGCGGCAAAGTGAAACTCGAAACCTTTTTGGACACACCCGCATTTTTCTGCACACAATGCATAGTTTCAGGTAATGTAGCAGCTGAAGATGCCGTAGAAAATGCAGTTATCATTGCCATACGCATAGCTTTGAAATGAGCCAGCGGGCTTACTTTCACGACCAACTTCAGAATCAGAGGCATAATAACGCAGAGATGAATAGCGAGTGCAAGTAGCACAGTCACAAAGTATTTCCCAAGACTCTTGAAGAGCTCTTCAAAGCCAATGTGGAAAATCGTAGGTAGCATCAATCCAAACACTCCAATAGGGGCAAATACCATTACCCACTGCGTGACGCGAATCATCACATCATTGATAGCCTGCACACTTCCCAATAGCGGCTGCATGGAATCACGTGGGAAGCGGGTCATCGCGATGGCGAAAAGAATAGAAAAGAAAATCAATCCCAGCAGCTGCCCGTTCGACGAAGCCGCTTTAAAAATGTTTTCAGGAATCATCTTGTTAAACAGATCGGCATAATCACCAGGCTTTACATCTGATGCCGTATCAACTTTGGTCTTTTGTGAACTGCTCGCGCTATCTGCCATCTGCTCGATTTTTTCACGTAGCTCGACGTTGGGCTTACCATCCACAAGACCAGGTTGGATTGTGTTAACTAGCGTGAGTCCGACAAGAACAGCAAGTAGACTGGTCAGCATGTAAAACCCGAGAGTTTTTCCGCCCAGTCGACCAAAGCCTTTTATACCTCCCAAGGAAGCAATGCCCGATATGATCGCACTTACGACAAGCGGCACAATAATCATCTTCAGTGCCTGAATGAACAGATTGCCGATAAACTCGCTGACATGAACGGCGCCGTTGATAAAACGCTCTGCTGAACTATTATCGGCAACTGTTTCCGTAATATTTCTGAATACGACAGCCGTGCCTGTGGCTAGAATCAGGGCAATCAGAATCTGCCAGTGGGGTGCTACTTTCTTCATACGGGCGCAACCCTAATGCAAGCCGGTTGCAGAGGAAAGCTCCCAATCAATGAATAACAGGTATGCTCGGTCAGGATTTTTTTGAGACCTCTAGCAAAAAAACAATTCGTTGCCTTCCCGGCCCAAGCATACGGGATGTTTTTAGCGCCTGCTGAGGATTCGTCTTCTTTGCTGCAGCGCGCGCAACGTGATCCTCTGCTTTAACCCGGACTTTTTCTGCGGTGATAGACTCGATTGATCGCTGCGCAGCCGGGATATCGTCATTGGCGGCGAGCGCTCGTGCCAGATTACCAAAAGCGCTGTCACGGCGGCGTTGATCGGATATCGATTCCGCCAATGTTAGGGAATACCACCGATCATTACTTTCTGCATAAACAAGTGCCATATTGGCATGGACACGATCACGTGTGGGCTTGGATTTGATTGCTGGAACCGATCTTTTTGCATTCTCTAGCAAAGTCATTGCTTGGCGCTCATCACCCTCACGGAGTCGGTATCGCGCCATGGAAACCATCGCCAGAGCTTTCTCATCTGAGCCAGAAATATTCTGCATCGTATTGAATGCATCGTGGTGATCGCCGTCAGCTGCAGCTGCCTGCGCTATAGCGCTGTAGGCTTTGTCACGCTCTCGCTCTGACTCAATTCTCACAGCGACATTTCGTGCACGTGCAGAGTCACCAATGTAAGCAGTAGTTGCTGATACATTTCGTAGCCCACGATCACGTACTTTCTCTACCGGTATTGAGGAAACACTGACAAGCGCCGCGCTTAAGTCTCCAGATCTAGCCTGCTCTATGGAAATACCTTCAATAGCATAAGATTTCTCTGCCTCACTACGGATCCGACCAGCAACAAGTAAGCTATCCATGAAACGCCTGTGTTGAGCAAGCTCCAGAGAAAGTTCACGGAGGACTGTATCCTCAATGGAACTATTGCCTATATTTTTTAGTATTTGAAGTCCTCCACTAAGATCGCCTGATCTAGCACGCAATCTTGCTAACGATGCATTTGCTTGATCTTGAATCCTGTTATCACGTATTTGTGTTAATGCTTGCTCAGCCCCTGCAAAATCTTTGATCGCGGCTCGCTTCATCGCAATACGCTTGTATGCATCATCTTTTTTTCGTTGGTTGGTAATCAAACCAACCGTCTGTATCGCCTGAGTTATACCCTCAATTGCCGCTTCACTCTCTGCAATGGCCACTAATGCTACGTCTCTTCCTGAGGCGTCTATGATTCGGGATACTAGGTTTTTAGCTATTTCCATATCCCCCACTCTAGCGGACCATGCCGACACCTCACCCATCGCACGCTCACGCTCACGCATCGTAGGTATATTTTGTAATGCATTCATCGCTGCAGATGTTTGCTTCATTGATAACATGGCCTTAACGACTTCCCTGACCGATGCCGACGATTCCTTAGGGTTGTCAGGATCTATTGCAAGCTTCTCGGCAACCACGAGCACTTCGCGTGCTAACTCCTTGTCACCTGTTCTGTAATATTCACGCGCTACTGCGATCAAATTTTTCCAAGGCTCGGAACTTTTTAATGCAAGGCCATAAGCTTCACCTAACAAACGGCCACTCAACGAAACGGGGCTGGCTGCGGCTTTTTTACTATCAGGTCTAATAATAGGACGAGGTATAGGGGATTTGGCTACAGATCGATTCGCTCTAATAGCAGCAGAGGCATAAATAGATTTGTTCTCATTGCGCTCCTGCGTAATCGACCTTTCATCATTATCCAATGCCATGGCATGTCTGTCGGCTGGTATCGGCAAATCGACAGATTTAACAAAATTGTCATCCCCCCGCCTCAGTTCACCGCTATCTCTCTGAGCTGACCTAATTTCTCCTTCCTGCAGACTATCTTCCTCCCAATAAAACATACTTATTGCACCCAAATAGATAGCCCAAAGCGAGACTCCAAGAAGCAAACCAGGTAAAAAAAAATTTCTGTATGAGATATGCAAGGGATTCATAGCAGTAGCAGATACATGGGGATTTCGCCATTTCTTTCACATATTCAAAATATATCAGAAATTCGGACAATCCTTGCGCATCGGCAATAGGCGAGCTAAACACCGCTCGTGAATAACAATCAAGTCCGCACTCGTTTTGCTCCATCGCCAACCGGCTATCTTCACGTTGGAGGAGCTCGCACAGCAATGTTTAACTGGCTGTTTGCTCGTAAACATGAGGGGTCATTTATCCTTCGTGTCGAAGACACAGACGAGGCAAGAAACACAGAAGATGCTCGGCAAGCCATATTCGATGGCATGCAGTGGCTTGGACTCGACTGGGATGAAGGCCCTAACGCGGACGGATCTAGCAGTGGGCAGCTCGGCCCATATTTCCAAAGCCAGAGGCAAGATATCTACGGCCAGTGGTTCGACAAACTGGTTCAAGCTGACAGAGTCTATGAAGACGATGGTGCATGGCGCTTCCGTTTTGAACGCAAACCCATTACGGTAAACGATCTAATTTGTGGAGATGTGACTATCGACTATCGCGAAGAATCGAACACTCCTGACATGGTCGTGAAAAGATCCGACGGCTCATATGTTTTTCACTTTGTCAACGTGGTCGATGACATTGAGATGCAAATCAGCCACGTAATCCGAGGGGAGGATCACCTGATGAACACACCCAAGCACCTGCAATTATTTGAGGCATTCGGTGTAACGCCACCTCAATTTGGCCATATTCCGTTGATTCTGAACATGGATAGCTCAAAGATGAGTAAAAGGGATACGGGCGCAGCAATAGGAGGGTACAGTGATGCTGGCTACTTACCTCATGCTGTGTTTAACTTTCTCGCATTGTTAGGGTGGTCACCAAAGGACGAAAGCGAGATTATGAACTTAGATGACATTTGCGAAAAATTCTCTCTCGATGGGGTGAACCGCTCACCCGCCAAATTTGATACTGAAAAATGCTCTTGGGTCAATCAGCAGCATATCATGGCTATGAAACCGGAGGCGTTTGCCGCTGCCGCTCTGCCTTACGTGGAGAAGTCGGGCATTTCAAAATCAGGTGACTATTTAAAAATTGCCGCATCTGTTCAGGAAAAAGTTAGACTACTATCGGAAGTCCCTGCTGCTATCGCATTCTATCTCAATCCAGAATTCCCCTATGATGATACCGTCCTAGATAAGGTTAAAAACAACACACACGCCAAAGACCTGCTAGAAAAGCTAGCTGCGACCTTTGAAAATCTCGACTCTTGGAAAGATGCGAAAGAAGCAATTGGATCAACAGCCAAAGCCAATGACGCTAAGCCCGGTCAATTGATGTTCCCTACTCGTTTTGCACTCAGTGGGCAAGCGGGCGGCCCCGATTTAGGAATGATTTTGGAAATTCTCGGCCGCGACGAATGTGTCAGGCGAATACGAAGGGCTGTTTGCATTCTCTAAATCTCTAGCTTATAGACACATCATGAAAGAGGTTTATCACTTAGCAGATCTGGACAGTCGCGAGAAACTGGATGCCGGCGCTGACAAGCCTGCTAAGCTAGCCGTGATCGGGCACCCGGTCGCACATTCGGCGTCACCACAGATGCACCAAGCAGCACTCGACGCCCAAGATATTGACGTCCGCTACATTCGCATCGATCTGGAACCGGAGAGTGTTGGCGAGGCTTTTGCTCGAATGCAGGAGCTGGGATTTATAGGTTGCAATGTGACTGTCCCGCACAAGCTTGAGGCGATGGATAACTGCGCCGTTTTGAGCCCAGATGCCAAAGCGTTGCAGGCTGTCAACACCGTCATTTTTGGTGATGAGGTAATGGGGCACAACACGGATGCGGGTGGATTTGTCAAAGCTATACGTGAGGAATTTGGGATCGATCTAGGAGATCTTCGAGTAATGATCGTAGGTGCCGGAGGTGGGGCAGGCCGCGCAGTTACCACTCAGTGTGCACGCAGTGGCTGCGAACGCATCTGGATGGTCAATCGCACACTTGAAAAAACGCTCTCACTCAGAGACGAGCTCAAGACACTCATTAAGCATGGTGAGAAATTGGAAGGGCCAGGTGACAGGCTCGAATGCATGACACCTGATGACCCTGGTTTGGCTGAAGCTGCAGGACACGTTGATCTCATTATCAACGCAACTTCCCTTGGTCTCAAACAGTTCGATCCCTTACCGCTGCCTGAGGAGTGTATCCAGCCCCACCACCTAGTCTATGACATGATCTACAATCCAGCCCTAACACCGCTGTTAAAGCATGCTCGATCAGCTGGTGCACGTACTGGAAATGGTTTGTCGATGCTACTACACCAAGGCGTCCTCTCATACGAATGCTGGTTCCCTGATCCAGGTAGCCCTCTGGAGCATATGAGACACGGGCTAGCGAGTTGAATCCAGTCCACCCCCATCAGCAACCTGCTCGATACCATACCAGTGAGTATCAATGATATCCAGCAGCTCCAAGGTACTAGGAGCTGAGCCATTTTTATTGAGCTTCATCCTGACGCGCACGCGATGGTATCCTGGTGGATCAAATTCTCCGATAGGAAAACCATAAGCATCATTTGCGCCCTCCTCATGTTCCAAGAGCTCTTCTATTTTCTTACCCAAAGGGCTGCCCACTTTGATTAAAACTGGAGATGATGCCAATCCAGCATACTCATTTTTGATATACATACCAGGTTTGTAAAAAACGACACTAATTTCTTTTTGGACAAGGTCTTTGTTAGAATCTCTTACACGCATGTAGAGTCTGAATTCGCCCTCATCACCATCGGCTCCAGCTTGAAAGAGAGACCATGATATGGGATCGTAACGAACCAGCGACAACCAGTCTATCTTCCATTCATTTTCAGAATTCACAAAAATCACCTCAAATTTTTCTCCAAGGCTATTACTACAAACAGCGCCGATGACCTGCTGGTCTTCAAACTTTAACATATCAGCCCATATCACTTTGATAATGCTACGAGTGGAGGAAAAGCTCGGATTATTACGGTAGTGTCGTGTCATCACACCGGATAACTTTGAACCTTCATAAACATACTGAGCCTTAGCCGCTGCGGAAGGTGAGTTCAAGAAACTCGTCATCACAGCCTCACACTCAGGCACTGCCGATTGAATAATCATGCGCTTCTTACGGAGCTCATATGCCTTGCGCTTATTCTCACGATCTTCCTCAAGTTCTAGCTGTGCTATATTATCGTCCTCATCAGCAGAAAAATGTTTTACAAGGAATATGGTGGCAATCATCATCAATACCCAGACACCTATGAAAACGAAGAGTTTTTTATTCTTCTTTTCCTTCCGCTTGGTGCGTTTGACCCGCCCCCGACTATTATTGCCTTGAGCCTCAAGAGTTGCTTCATAAATATCACGCGAATCTTGACTGACACCATGAAGATCTGAAGCAGAAGAGATCGACTGAAGGTTCTGTTTAGCAGCTAGAGAAACCGCAGCACGGTCTTGCTCTGTGCCAGCTAGAAACTTACCTGTAGGTGGGTTTTCGCATACGGGGCATCGTTGTTCACGAAGGGAAACTACTGCCGACTCAAAGAGTGTGCCGCATTCGAGACAATGATAATGTCCTGATTCAATTTTAGCCATGTTATTGTCAGGGTGTCACCCACTCTGGTTGAACCAATTCCAACAAGTCTAGCTGGGAAGGCAAGGCATCTTTTTCAGACCTTCGCACACGTAGAATCACAGGGTGGTCTTTTTTTAAGCTCACAACAAATCTGCCATGATCCAGCAATCGCCTCAATTCCTGATCTAGTGGTGAATCGCGAGCTACATATCCCCACATATATGTGAGCCGGTCGGGTGATCTCAACATGAATGCAGAATGGTCGCCTTCATTGTATGGCCCGATATAATGTTCATTTCGTCTAGTGAGTAAGCAACGCATATCGACTGGATCTGAGTAGAGCTGTTCGGGAAAGTCTGGCATTGGTGATTTTTCTGTGAGTTCTTCCACTTCAGACTTATTCGGATTTGCAACCGAGTTTGGTCTTGATTTTCTTGAAGCTATTTCATGATCCAACTTGATTTGATCAATTTGCAACTGCCTCTTAGTCAGCTTGCTCTTCATATCTTTCATGGAAATTTTCGACCAACCTACCGTAGCGTGCCAATCTAACTTGATGGAATCGTTTTCCGTATCACGCACAAAGAAAGCTCGCATGGGCATGAATTCAGCATCTCTACCTTTGAGTAACAAATAGGCCAACCCGCCAGTGTCAGAGATAGACCATTTACAATGTTCGTCATCGACTGCTCGAGGCTCGAATACCACAGGCCAAGAGTCAGCATTTTCGAGGTATGCCTCAGGGTCGCGCACCAGTTTACTCCGAGCTTTGATATTATTGGCTGCGATATATTGCCCAAGTAATTCGATAGCTTGTTTCCTTAATTTAACATCGTTATCGCGAAACCATTTCTGAGGACTCTCTGCAAAAAGGTCTTCTCTGAGATCAAGTGGTTCAACACCTGGATTCAGCGTTTCTATGGAATCACCATCTTGATAGGTTTTCAGCAATAATGCCCCGACCAGTATCACAGCAGCACAGCCACCAGCAATCGTTATCCACCACCCAGTGGTTATTTTACCTCCCCATTTTTCCTCTTCCTTGATCGCATCGTCGGTACGCTTTTCCAGCTTATCAAATTTAGCTTTATCAACTTTGATACGATCATCACCCGGCGAGCTCAAACTCTCCAATCGAACAACATCTTCTTCCGAATCTTTTACTAATTCAGGCTCTTCAGGCTCGATTGGCTCGATTGGCTCGATTGGCTCGATCACCCTTGGCTGCACGGATATTTCGCGGGGTTCAGCTCCCTTCTCGTCAGATTTGGCAACTCCACTCACAATGAGCTTAGCATCACCGTGATCAATCACTTTACCGCTATCTGTCTCAGCCGTAGTAGCGAGCCTATCCTGCTTCTTAATTTCAGAAACATCTTTATCCTCACCTGAGGACTTCTTCTTTTTCTTTTTTTTACTCATGCACGTGCGTGCCTGAGAATTCATAAAAACCGTCTAGGTGACAAGCTTACCTTTCATCCATTTATACTTATTCGATGATTTATACCAATAGAACGCTCACGATTGGCGCTCAAAACCTCTGCGGCTAGTATCCCGATTACCTCCTCCAGGCTTCTTCTTATGGTCACGACTCCGCATAGGTGTCCGTGCTTTCCTGATTTCGTCGGGAGTCAGTTGTTTATCTTTGTTCAAATCAATACGCTCGAATGCCTTCTTTCGGCGATCTTCATTCACACGATTCATAAAAGGCATGGATGAGTATTCCGTGAAGCTTAGTCCCCCACTCTTGTCTTCATCATATTTTTCAAAACCAATCGTGGGACGAATACGGTGAGCAGCTTTCATGAGCTCGCTTTTTTCGAGTTCTTTGTTTTTATTACGATCCATTTTGCGAAACATTCGGTCTAAATGTTCCTGAGGTGTATTTTTAAAAACGGGGGACTTGGCAAGCTCCTCTCTATTGAGACCACCGCTCTTATCGCTATCGAGTCGCTGAAAGCTCTTCGCTAACTGACCCATTCTGGGAGGAGCAACGGGATGTAATTCTCGATGATGTAGTTTCCCATCCTTATTCTTGTCGAGGAAGGAGAAAATACGTTCACGCTTCGCAGAATCCAACCGTGCGAGGCGTTTCATTTGCGCAAATTCTTCAGGCGATAAAAATCCGTCCTGGTTTACATCAGCATCCCGGAAAGCCCGCTGATTATCATGATCTCGTCCAGCACGATCAGGCTTTTTTTTACCGCCACGCTTATCGAATGATTCTGACTCAGGATTTTGAGATACAACGTCATTTTTTGGCACAGCTAGAGCTGTTGCGAGCATAGTAAACATCAGCAGCACAGACAAAGTGATAGGAAACAATATGTAACGGGGAATCATATATGAAGCTAAGTTGGTGATCGAAAACTAGTAAAAATCCGTGCAAAAGCCAGCAAAAGAAGAATTTGTTCGGTTCAGTTGATATCAATGGAAGCATCAATTCAACCCCACAAATTTAGTTTAGTTGTGACTTTAGAGGTCTTTTTTTCTTTGTAATACAAGGGATAGTGTTTACCTCAGCAGCGATGCACATTCAAGATATCATGAGCGGGGAGAGCCCAACGTTTTCCTTCGAATTCTTTCCCCCGAAGTCATCAGAGTCAGCCGACAGGCTCTACGAAACAATCCGAGACCTAGAAAGTTGCAACCCATCTTTCGTAAGCGTGACTTATGGTGCAGGCGGCTCGACGCGAGAGCTAACTCACGATCTAGTGGTGAAAATCAAAGAAACCACAGACACCCCGCCGATACCTCATCTCACATGTGTAGCGCATTCCAAGGATGAAATTACTTCCACACTAGAGCGCTATGCGAGTGTGGGCATTTCAAATATATTAGCACTGAGAGGAGACCCGCCCGCCCACATGATAGATTATGACCGCTCTGGGGACGCGTTTGGCTATGCTGCGAATCTGGTGACACATATTCGTCAGTTCAATGAGGCCGATAAACATCCCGATAAAAGAGGATTTGGAATTGGTGTGGCAGCATTTCCTGAAGGGCATCCAGACACACCAAATCGTCTTTTAGAAATGGACTATTTGAAGGCCAAAGTAGACGCAGGTGCCGACTACATCTGCACGCAATTATTTTTTGATAATCATGATTTTTTTGATTTCAGAGACCGATGCCATTTGGCTGGAATTAACATTCCAATCATCGCGGGAATCATGCCAATCACCTCGGCGAGTGGAATCAAACGTATGGCCGAGTTGGCCGCTGGCGCTCGCTTCCCAGCTAAGCTATTGAGAGCCCTTAATCGAGCTGGCGAGAATTCAGAGGCAGTGAAACGCGTGGGCATTCAGCACGCAGCAGAACAATGTGCAGGACTACTAGATAATGGAGTGAATGGAATTCATTTTTACACACTCAACCAAAGCCGAGCAACCCGCGAAGTATACGCCTCGCTTGGTCTAAGTTAGAGGCGATTTTTACCGAGTATGTAAAATTCTTGTGCCTGTTTGAGAGTCAATGATTGTAAGCGACCCTCAAGAGGAACGCCAACCCTGATTCGGCCTTCGTTCTCGTCGACAGGATATTTCAATTTCAGTTTTTCGGCCTTATCAAAAGCATCACGTTTGAGGCTTAAGTTAATATTCCCGCCAAATCTTTGCACCTTACTTTCGGTTAGAATACCTGCCGTGATCACGTTCTTAATTTGATCTGAGCCAGCTTCATTGCCTTGAACCACTTTACCTACTCCTTTAGCTGCATCATCCAGGCCAGCCTCCTGAGATCCCTTAAGCAACTCGTCGCTTTCGAACTTCCATTTATTTTCAATCACATCTGCTACCATCTCAATATCTTTGATATTGAGAGCATTTGCAATTTCCTGATTCGTAGGTGGCCTAACAACAAACTCACCTCCCTTGAGGTGCAATAATGTTCCTGCCTGGATATCAATATCTTTAATATTTACCAAGTCCCCTGCTGTGCGGAGATTAAAACCACCTTTGTTAAAGGAAACCTTGCGGTAGCTATTATAAAGATCAACGACACTGAGAGCCGATAATAGTGGCAAACGATCTCTCAGAACCATCACATCGCCCTCTCCCATGAAAAAGTTAACATCCAGAACTATTCCCTCCTGGCTGTTAGTTGAACCGCCTATCGTGCCTTCACCAGAAATTGTTCCTTCCAGCCATTCGTCATATCTCACTGGAATAAGGGCTTTCAAGGGCATTGATGTAAGCTTTAACTCGCCTTTTGCCTGAGGCTGAGCTCCCGATCCTATCTTTAACTGAAATGTTACCGTTCCCAGTCCACTATGTAAAATGGCTTCCTTAACATGAACACCCTGTTGGTCACAGACGATAGCAAGACTTTCAATTTCCAAGTTTTTGAGCCAGTTCTGTGAAAAAGTCCCACCTCTAAATTGGATGTTCCACGCACCTTCATCCCTAACAACACTCATTGAGCTATTAGAGATGGAACCTCGATTAGTTTCCGAGTAACCCCACTCGATACTAGCTCGATCTACCATCAGCCGCTCAAAATCGAACCCCTCTAACTCAGCAAATAAACTTGCGAACGATTTTGCTGCAGCATCATCATCACTTTCTCCAGCTTTAACCTTGAGAATCAACTGGTCGACATTGACTGTTTCCGTCGACCATTTACCAATTATTCCATCAGTGAGCCCCATATTGACTCGAGCTACCCGAGCAGACATCTCATGGAAAAAGGAACTACTACTACCTTCTGCTTTGATAGTGGAGATGGTGATCATATCACGAGATTTGCGAATCACACCGACCTCACAGCTTTCAGCTGCGAGAGATTTTTCAATAGCGGTAGCTACATTTGACTGGAAACCCTCTGTTTCAACCCGTTTGACAAGATAAAGCCAGATCAGCAGACAACATATTACGACTACTACCGAAAGACGGATGAGAAGGCGCAAAAACCTTGCTGCTATACTTTGTCCGTCGGCCGCATGACGAAGCTGGAACCAGAATCCCTGACGGGACACCCATTCGTTCATCTGCTCATTAAAAGCAGCGCGCTTCTCCTCTCTTGCGTTCATTGATGTTGTTAGTTGCCCTCCTTGACAGAAATATTGAAGGACATCGAAGCTACTCTGACGGATGAAAAAATGAACTATGCATTAATCACAGCCGCAGCCACCACCACAGCAGCCACCGGATGATTCTTCCATATCCTCAGGCTGAGGCACACGACCAAGCTCCATGGTCATTCCCACATACTTGGTTACAGTCTGCTGGAGTGTTTGCAGGGTTTGCTGGGCGTCCATGAAATCGCGGGCTACCTCATTCTCAAGCAAGCCATCACGAGCCTCCTCGAAATTTTTGATTTCGGTATCGGAAAGTTCTACTCCTGCTTGTTGCTTTTGATGCAGTTCTTCACCTTTTTCGTGAACCGACTGATACTGTAGCTTGGAGGAGTCGTCTTCAAGAAATCTCTCTACCTGACCCTGAAGGGCAACGAATTCGATGTCTTGAGAGATGGCATCGCAGAGTTCGCGTGTCTTCTGCATTACGTTTGAGTCTTTTTCAATCATGCTCATGCTCTGCGTGTATCTTCCCTGATGCTTTTTGGCAACCTCTGACATCGTCTTTTTCTTGTTTGATGAGCAAAAAAGACAGTTTATGCTTTGAGCATCGTTTCCTGTAAAATCTTCTCGCTAATAACTTATCATGAAAACCACTCCTATAATTCTAGCAACAGCATGGATTGCCACACTCGTTGCGGCATTCACTATTGGCTCAAAACTGAATCCATCTGAGGATGATAAAGTAGCTGATCGCTCCGAAAACCGTGAGGCTGGCCGCTCGTCACTTCGATCTGCTTCACGTGATCGAGAACCCTCCGCTGGATCGCGCTCAGGAGGATCGGGTGATCGCGATAAATCCACTTCTGGCAACGAACCTGAGATCAAGGAAATTATGAACTCTCAGAATCCGTTGGCGCGCACGCAGGCGCTCATTGACCTAATCAATCGTCTCGGACCGGACGAATTTGAGCAAACCGTAGCTGATTTTCGCGGCATGGGTATCACCCGCGAGCGGATGAGTGAATATGCTATGCTTCTCCATGCTTGGGGGAAAACTGATCCACTTGCGGCGCTTGAGTATGCTAAGGAAAACACAGGCACACCCTTTGCCCGTCAAACTATCTTGGCTAGCTGGGCGGAAGATAGTCCAGATTCGGCTATCAGCTGGGCGAACAGTAATCACGAGGGAGAAGGTGCTAACCCGTGGCTCATCGGCGTGATCCGCGGCATTGCATCGAGCAATCCGGAAAAAGCCTCTGAAATCATGGCAACTCTTCCCTACAGCCGTGAGCGTGGTGATGCCCTGTCTTCTATTGTTCCTCATATCGCCAAGCTTGGAAAAGACAAAGCTAATGAGTGGCTGAACACTCTGGAAGATGAGCGCTTGCGTGCAGGAGGTGCCGCTTACCTCGCTGACATCATGGCAAAGAGCAACCCCGCAGAAGCCGCTGAGTGGGTCTTAAACCTCAGAGACGAGGAAGCCATAACTCGCGCTGCGGGAAGCGTCGCCGATGAATGGGCCGAAGTCGACCTCGACGCCGCAATTTCGTGGACAGATTCCTTACCAGAAAAAGCCAAGACAAGCGCAGCTCGTCAAGTCATTGGCCACTATGCGAGTGAAGACCCAGCCAAAGCCTCGGCATGGCTTTCCACTATGTCCGACCAAGAAGGCTACCAAGACGTGGTGAGCAGCTACATCTGGAACACGGCGAGAGAAAACCCCGAAATGTCCCTGTCCAAAGTTGCCGAAATAAGCGACGAAAGATCGAGACTCCGCTATTACAGCAGGATATACGATCGCTGGCAGCAGCGTGATACAGATTCCGCACAAGCTTGGCTACAGAACAGCCAGCTATCAGAGGAAGTGAAAAAAAGCATCCAGAGCCGCAGGGAACGCGGTCGCCGATAGGTATGCTATTTACTGCTGCTCTGGGTTAAGACGACGACTAGCAGCCACAAGATACGCTTCGACTGCCTTCTCATCGGCTTTTGATAGCCCTGCATTCCATGCCATTCCCGGCACAATCGTGTGCCACTCATCAACACGCATGTCTTTCGGCATTTTACGCTCATGGCATTGCGCGCATTGAGTTTGGTATAACGAATACCCACGGCCAAGTTTCTCAATAGAAGTGTGCGAAGTTTTTGCCATCGAGCTGTCTGGAAGAGGTGCCGTAACATTCTCGGACTTGTTCGCACAAGATGCCGCCAGCCAGACTCCCAGACCCAACAAACCCGATAGCAAGATTACTTTTTTGTCCATAATCTCCTTATACAGGAAAAGTTTATTGAGTCCAATCGTTAAATCCTAGCCAATCCTCTCAAATGCAGAGCAAAATGTGCTTGTGAAAAATTTCACAAAGTCCTTGCTCATCGCGGCGAGATACGGCAGGTAAGCGGTGGCGTAATCTCATGAATAAGACGGAATACCAAGCACCCGACACAGCGGCGAAGACACAGGCCGGGCTCGACGAAGACTATCAAGCGGAGGCAGAGGACATTCTCGGAGAGAAAATGGTGCTGAATATGGGGCCGTCCCACCCCGCTACCCACGGGGTACTGCGCCTTGTTCTTGAACTGGACGGGGAAATCGTCACTAAGTGCGATCCCGACGTTGGCTACCTGCACCGTGGTGATGAAAAGATCGCGGAAAACATGCACTACAACCAGTTCGTGCCATACACTGATCGACTCGACTACCTAGCACCGCTGGCAAATAACGTCGCCTACGCCTGCGCGGTTGAGAAGCTGATGGGCTGGGAGCTGCCGCCACGTGGCCAGGCAGTTCGTGTGCTCTGCTGCGAGCTTTCCCGCATTGCCTCACACATGCTCGGCGTGGGTGTCTGTGCCATGGATGTGGGTGCAATGACCGTGTTCCTCTACACATTTACCGAGAGGGAAAAAATTTACAACCTATGCGAGCAGCTCACAGGCGCGCGCTTCACGACATCTTACACTCGGGTAGGCGGACAAATCCGCGACCTGCCCGATGGATTCATCGGACGCGTGGAAAAATTCCTCGAGGAGTGCGAGACAAGCATCGACGAGATTTCCAAGCTACTCGATCGGAATAAACTCTACTTAAACCGTATGATCGACGTCGGCACCATCACCGCCGAGGATGCTATTTCCTGGGGTATGACAGGCCCTTGTTTACGTGGCTCTGGTATTAACCGTGATCTTCGCAAAGACAATCCCTACCTCGGATACGAGCAGTATGACTTCGACATCCCAGTCGGCGAGAATGGCGATTCCTACGACCGCTATCTCGTCCGCATGGAGGAAATGCGCCAGTCGATCCGCATCATCCGCCAGCTCATTGCCACCCTGCCGGACGGGCCGGTCAACATAGCCGACTCCAAGAATCTGCTCCCAGCCAAGGAAAAGGTCATGACCAGCATGGAGGAGCTGATCCACCACTTTATCATCGCCACACAGGGTATCGACGCTCCCGAGGGAGAAGTCTATTTCGCTGCTGAAAACCCGAAAGGCGAACTCGGATTCTACATCAATTCCAAAGGCGGCGGTGTCCCGCATCGCATGAAAATCCGCTCCCCGTCCTTCGTGAATCTCTCCATTCTCGCTAAACTTATTCCCGGACACATGGTCTCCGATGTCCCCGCCATTCTCGGCTCTCTTGACTTCGTCATGGGAGAATGCGACCGATAAATTCTTAAAAAAATGGAAACTAACACTACATTTCCACCTTTTGCCGTCTCGCCTGAAATCGAGGCGGAGGCCGACGAACGCATCAGCCACTACCCGGACGACCAAAGACGCTCCGCAGTTTTACCCCTGCTGCACATCGTCCAGCACAAGTTTGGCTTCATCAATCCCGAAGCCACTGAATGGGTCGCGCAGAAGCTCGATCTCAAAGCCATGCAGGTATACGAGGTCGTCTCCTTCTACCCAGGTTTCCGCGAACACGCCCCCGGCAAGTTCCACTTCCGCATCTGCCGCACGCTTTCATGTGCCATGGCAGGCTCTGCCGAGCTGATGGATCGCATTTGCGAACTCACCGGGATCGACCGATCTAACAGTGACTCTCACCACAATCCGATTGCCGTTTCGCCTTGCGGAAAATGGTCAGTCGAATTCGCCGAGTGCCTTGCCTCCTGCGGCACCGGCCCAGTCTGCATGGTCAACGATGATTTCCACGAAGCCGTGGCATCCGACAAGGCCGAGGAGCTCCTTGCTCAGTATAACGACTAATTTTTTCTCCCATGTCAGAAATCACTTACCTCCCCGGCAAAGAGCCAGACGCGCGCGAGCACCGTCTTATTTTCAAGAATATTGATCGCAAGGGCTGGGATCCTTCAATCGACTGCTATCTCAACGACGGCGGATACGATCAGCTGAAAAAGGCGATCAAGATGGAGCCGGGCGACATCACCAATGAGGTCAAGGCATCCGGACTGCGCGGTCGTGGTGGAGCAGGATTCCCGACAGGTGTAAAGTGGGGCTTCATCCCGCCTAACAACACCAAACCCGTTTACCTTATCTGCAACTGCGATGAGTCCGAGCCTGGCACGTTCAAGGACCGATACATCGTGCACCAAGACCCACACCAGCTCATCGAGGGCATGGTAATTTCAGCTTTTGCTGTCGGCGCTCATATCGCTTATATTTACATGCGCGAAGAATTCCCCGAGGCCGCCATCCTTATGGAAAAGGCGATCGAGGAAGCACGTGAGAAGAATTTCGTCGGATCTAACATCCTTGGCACTGGCTTCGATCTTGAAATTTACGTCCACCGTGGAGCTGCTGCCTACATTTGCGGTGAGGAAACTGGTTTAATCGAATCCCTCGAGGGCAAACGCCCTTACCCCCGAATCAAACCACCTTATTTCCCCGCCGCTCTCGGACTCTACATGGCGCCCACGATCGTCAACAATGTCGAGTCACTATGCCACGTCAAACACATCATCGAGATGGGCGGCGAGGAGTATGCCAAGCTCGGCACACCTCGAAATACTGGCACACGCATCCTCTGTGTATCAGGCGACGTTAAAAAACCTGGCTACTACGAAGTAGAGGTCGGAAAAATCACCATGGGCGAGCTGCTCAACGACGTTTGTGGTGGACCACTCGACGGTAGAACGTTCAAAGCCTGCATCCCCGGCGGATCATCCGCGAAAATCCTCCGCTGCGATGAGACGTTCAAAATAGGAAAAGGCGACGACGCCAAAGAACTTGGTTTTTACGACATCCCGATGGACTTCGATACCATGGCGGCCTGCGGCTCAATGGCTGGCTCCGGTGGTGTCATCGTCATGGACGATTCACGCAAGATGTCATGGGTGCTCAACAACATCAACCACTTCTACGCACACGAGTCCTGTGGCCAGTGCACGCCATGCCGAGAAGGCTCCATGTGGATGCGCAAGATTTCCGACCGTATCGTCGATGGCAAAGCCACACCCGAAGACATCCAGACCCTCGAAGACGTCGCCTATCAGATCGATGGCCGCACCGTCTGTGCCTTCGGTGAAGCCGCTTCATGGCCCGTCGAGGCAATGATTGCCAAATTCCGCGACGAACTGACCGAAGAAACATCCGAGGACAACGAATACCTATCCGAGGAAGCAAAACGCCAGCTCAAGTACATCAGCAGCTAGTTTCTCAGACAGAATTAACAGAATTTTTCAGAATTTACCAAGCATGAGTAAGCCAGAAACGAAGTATGACCTGACAGGCCAAGTGATTGGCTGCGCGATGGTGGTGCACCGTAAACTCAGCCATGGTTTTAATGAGAATGTTTATAAAAACTCGCTCGCTATCGAACTCCGGAAAAAAGGGTTCGGGTGTGTGGTGGAGAAAAAAATCAAAGTATTCTACAAAGGATTCGTGGTCGGTGATTTCTCAGCTGATATCGTTGTCAACGATGTCCTCATTATCGAACTCAAGGCTGTCACCAACCTGCTCCCTGCTCATGAAGCCCAGCTCGTGAATTACCTCACAGCCACCGACTCAGAAGAGGGATTACTCCTCAACTTCGGTGCCCCAAGCCTCCAATACAAAAAGAAATTTAAAGACTTCAAACCCAAATCAACAGAACCGCCAATACTTCAGAGCTAACAATAGCAACCCAAGTAAATTCTGAAAAATTCTGTTAATTCTGTATAAAAAACGCTTCCCATGTCCGATTCTGAAACCAAACAACTCCCAAGAGACCTCGCCGCTGAAAAGGGCATGGTCAATGTGCAGATCGATGGCCACTGGATTCAGGTGCCGCGTGGCACAAGGATGATCGAGGCTTGCAAGATTGCCGAAAAGGAAGTCCCCCACTACTGCTATCACCCGAAGCTTTCCTCTCCAGGAAACTGCCGGATGTGCCTGGTGCAGATGGGTATGCCACCTCGTCCAGCTCCGGGGGAAGACCCGAAGTATGGTGACGATGGTTTTCAGGAAATTGGCTGGATGCCCCGCCCCGTCATCGCTTGCGCAAACACCGTCGGTGAAAACATGGGAATTCGCACCTCCGGTGAGCTTGTCGAAAAATGCCGCGAAGGCGTGATGGAGTTTCTGCTCATCAACCACCCGCTCGACTGCCCGATCTGCGACCAAGCTGGCGAGTGCCGACTTCAGGAGTTCTCCGTCGAGCACGGCAAAGGCAAATCAAGATTTAAAGAAGACAAGATCAAGAAGCCGAAGAATGTCAAAATCGGACCACGTATTCGGTTAGACGACGAGCGCTGCATCATGTGCTCGCGCTGCATCCGCTTTATGGACGAAGTGGCGGACGATGCCGTGTTAGGATTCTCCGAGCGTGGCACGCACACATCCGTCGGCATCTTCCCCGGCAAAGAACTTACGAACAACTACGGACTCAACACCGTGGATCTCTGCCCGGTCGGAGCTCTTACCTCGAATGATTTCCGTTTCCAGATGCGCACGTGGTTCCTCAAGGAAACCGACAGCATCGACACTAACTGCGGCACGGGTGCGAACATCACCATCTGGACACGCGGCAACAAAGTATTCCGAATCACCCCGCGTCAGAACGATGAGGTCAACTCATGCTGGATGCCGGACTCACACCGTTTGAATTACGTCTGCCCAACGGACGAGGATCGCCTAACAGCTTGCCTTATCAAAGCAGACGGCGTGCATGAAGAAACTTGCTGGGAGAATGCTCTCGAAGCTGCTGCTGATGCGCTCAAACAATTCGATGCCAGTGAGATTGCGGTAATCGGGTCAGGCCGCCAAACGAACGAGGAACTGTTCATGATGCGCGCCCTTGCTGCTGAAATCGGCACCGACAAAATTAGTATCGTATCGCGTGTAGAAGATTCAGATGACATGCTCATTTCATCCGACCGTAATCCTAACACCAACGGAGCGAAACTCGTATTAGGGTTCGATGATCCTACAGGGAATCTCGAATCCATACGCTCAGGCAATATCAAAGCTATCGTTGTTGCAAATGAAGATCTTACCGAAGCTGCTGGCTTCACCCAGGAAGACTTGGATGCTCTTGAGCTAACCATTTCGCTCAACAGCAGCGCCAACGCCACCGCCCAGGCAAGCGATATCGTATTTCCTACCGCCTCCCCCGCCGAAAAGCGTGGCAGCATGATCAACGTGAGTGGCCGACTGCAAAAGCTCAACGCCGCCTGCATTCCTCCGGGTGATGCGCGTGTCGACTGGGAAGCCATCCGCGATCTCATCCTAGCAATCTCCGGTGAAACCGCCAACGAAGCGCCTCAAAGTATCGACCAGCTCTCCGGTATCATCGCCGAAAGTGTTGATGAGCTAAAAAGCCACACGCTCGCTAAGATTCCCGCCAATGGCATCAGCGTCATCGATACAGGGGTCTCGATCCCTCTGATTGAGCGTGAAAACCAGCGCAAAGCCAACGGCGAAATCGTCGGCTAACACCTCCTTTCCCTCATTTTTCATTCCTTCAATTATTCATTCAGATAATGGATCCATTTCTCATCCTCGTCCTCAGCACTGCGGTAAAGATCTTTATCTTTACCTTCGTGTTGACGCTCCCGATCATTGCCTACTCGACCTATGCCGAGCGCCGCGTGTCATCGATCATTCAGGATCGCGTGGGTCCTAACAGGGTGGGCATTCCGATGACGCTTTTTGGGTTCAAAAAAGACATTCCAATCTCCGGTCTACTCCAGCCGCTAGCTGATGGTCTAAAAAATCTACTTAAAGAGGATCTAGTGCCCGACCACGTGAGGAAGTTTTTCTTCACTATCGCTCCCGCACTCACTGCTGTTCCAGCTTTCCTAACTCTATGCGTGATTCCCTTCGGAAGTGAGATCACCATCTTCGGTGAGAGCATAAAGTTAGTCATCGCGGACATCGATGCCGGGCCACTCTTCGTATTCGCCATAGCCTCTCTCTCAGTTTACGGTATCACTTTTGCGGGTTGGGCATCGAACAACAAATACTCATTCCTAGGTGGCGTGCGCTC
Organism: Akkermansiaceae bacterium; assembly: GCA_045106535.1. GTDB lineage: Bacteria > Verrucomicrobiota > Verrucomicrobiia > Verrucomicrobiales > Akkermansiaceae > Oceaniferula. Next base: position 49,828 of record JBGCEU010000024.1, read on the forward strand.
ATGCGCCCAAATGATTTCCTACGAAATTGCTTTGGGACTATCCGTTATCCCTGTGCTGATGGTCTTTGGTCAGCTGAATCTCTCCGACATCGTCCAGTATCAAGCGGACAACGGCTGGCTGCTCTTACCACTCTGGGGCGAGGGCCTGACTACAGAGAGAATGCTGCTGCTCATTCCGCTCTTCATTTCCTTCGTGGTATTTACCACTTCGATCTTCGCAGAAACAAACCGGATGCCATTTGACCTTCCTGAGTGTGAAACGGAGCTCGTTGGTGGTTATCACACCGAGTATTCCTCGATGAAATTCGCCCTCTTCTTCCTCGGGGAATATGCCGCCATGATCGTTGGGTCGGCCCTGATCGTCACCCTCTTCTTCGGTGGTTGGTCAATAGGATTTGGTGCTGATGCCGCCGTTTCAGAAATGGCATTTGGCGGACTGATTCATCTCGGCGTATTTCTCGCCAAAGTCATCGCATTCGTTATCTTCTTCATCTGGGTGCGCTGGACTGTCCCCCGCTTCCGTTACGACCAGCTCATGAAACTCGGATGGGTCGTCTTTTTCGAACTCGCTCTCGTCAACATCTTCCTCACCGCCGGCATCATGATGCTGGTTAAGTAACCTTTTATTGACACCCAACACATGGCAACGATCAAAGTCACACGCCCAAAGCTCACACTGCTGGAGAAACTCTATCTTCCGGCCGTCATCAAGGGGCTGTTCATCACATTCAAGCATGCGATTCGATCCATGCTTGGAATGACACCCGGCGCGAAGGAAAACTTCAACTCCTCAGGCTTGGGTATCACCATGCAGTATCCCGAGCAAAAGTGGGACGACCAGCTTCCAGAATACTACCGTGGAGTGCCTGCTCTGGTGACTGACGAACAGGAGCGTGAACGCTGTGTTTCCTGCCAGCTCTGCGAATTTATCTGTCCACCGAAAGCCATCGCCATCATCCCCGGCGAGATCGAGTCTGACGACCCGTGGGCAAAAGTCGAAAAGCGCCCTAAGGAGTTCGATATCGACATGACCCGCTGCATCTACTGCGGCATGTGCGAGGAAGTTTGCCCTGAACAAGCCATCTATCTCCGACAAGATTATGCCATGACCGGCCTGAGTCGTGAAGACATGGTCAACGACAAAAAACGCCTCTACGAAATCGGCGGCGTCCGCACCGGACTGGTCAATAAATGGAACGAAATCAAGTAACTCTGCCAATCTCGCAATAATGCCCTCACCACTTTTCTATATCTTCGCGGCGATCATGCTGATCGGCGGCACGATGGTTGTATTCATGCGCAACCCGGTTTCATCGGCGCTATCCATGGTGCTCAGTTTCCTGGGGTTAGCAGCTCTATTTGTTGGGCTAAATGCCTACCTCGTTGGAATCCTTCAGATCCTTGTCTATGCGGGTGCCATCATGGTTCTGTTTATCTTTATCATCATGCTGTTGGATATTCAGAAGGAGGAAAAAACTAATTTCCGTCCGGCCGCCGTGGCTGCTGGTGTGGTGATCCCCATGCTTCTGGTGATCCAACTTGCTGGCGTGATCAATAAACAGCCCGATTCTCCCGAGGCACCCAAACTTGAGCTCAAAAAGGCTGCCTCCAATTTTGACGAAAGCACGATGATTCACAAGCGCCTCAGCGACGAGCGTCTTCCCGACACCCACCTGATAGGCAACAAACTCTACACCGACTACAATTTCCCGATTCAAATGGTCGCTGTTCTGCTACTCGTAGCCACGATTGGTTGTGTAACGCTTTCCAAGAAAAACGTAGCGGTGGTCTCTAGCCGCCCTGCCCCTTCTCCAGATCCATCCCCCGAGCCGGAAAAGAAACCTGCTGAAGAGCCAAAGGAGGAAACTACCACCACTACCGACGAAAAACGTGGTCTGATTTACACATCGGCTCCCGAACAAACTGACGACCTCAAGGTCATTTCCGGAGTCGGCCCTGTGCTTGAAAAGAAACTGAATGATTTCGGCATCTACACCTACAAGCAGGTCGCCGACTGGAGTGAGCAGAACATTGCCGAATTTGACGAACTCCTTTCCTTTAAAGGCAGAATCACGCGTGAAGACTGGCTCACTCAAGCCGCCGAACTTGATGCTAAGAAAAACGCCTAACACCCCCCCTTTTTCTAACCATGCCATTTGACGCACTTCCAACACCTTCTCTGAACGAGTATCTGATGATTTCAGGACTGCTCTTTGCCATCGGCTTGGCAGGAGTAATCATCCGCAAGAACATCATCGTCATCTTCATGTGCTTGGAGATGATGCTCGCTGCCGCTTCTCTCACGCTCGTGGCATTTTCCCGATTTAACGTGAAGGATGGTCTGCCCGACTACGATGGCCAACTGCTTGTCTTCTTCGTGATCACCGTGGCTGCCGCTGAGGTAGCTGTTGGCTTGGCGATCATCGTATCGCTCTACAGGGCTCGACAGACGATCCACACCGACGAACTCACCACGCTGAAAGGCTGATTTCCATACGACTTTTTAGACCTATCTAACATGAATCCCTGGTTACTACTTCTCATACCCTTCGCTAGCGCGGCTGTGATCCACCTCGGATTGAAGCGCAATGCTCAGGCGTCATCATTACTCTCAACGATATCCGTTGCGATAACCGCCATCATTGCATTCTCGCTGTTAGGCTCCACAGGCGCTGACGCTTTCACATGGATTCAAGCTGGAAACTTCAAACTGGAAATCGGCTATCAGCTCGACAAGCTTGCCACAGGTATGATGATCGTGGTGACTGGCATCGGTTTGCTGGTGCATGTTTTCTCGCTCGGCTACATGAAAGACGACGAAGCGAAGGCGCGCTACTTCGGCTGTCTGTCGCTATTCATGTTTTCAATGACAGGCATCGTGCTGGCATCGAACTTTGCGATGATGTTCATCTTCTGGGAGCTAGTTGGTCTTTCGTCCTACTTGCTCATCGGTCACTGGTATCAGAAAGACACTGCTGCCGACGCCGCCAAAAAAGCATTTCTCGTCAACCGCATCGGCGATTTCGGCTTCATGATCGGCATCTTGATGCTCTGGGGGATTACCGGAACTGTAGTCTTTTCCGAAATGAGCGGAGCGGAGGGGCTAAACTCCATGGTAGGAACTACCGTTCTGGGCATTACGGCTCTCTGTATCTTTGCGGGTGCGGCAGGTAAATCAGCCCAACTTCCACTCCATGTCTGGCTGCCCGATGCCATGGAGGGACCAACACCAGTTTCGGCTCTTATTCACGCAGCTACGATGGTTGCAGCGGGTGTCTACATGATGGCTCGCTTCTTTTTCTCCATCACACCGGAAGGCATGGAAGTAAGTGATATACTCCCTGCCTTTTCCTACACAATAATCGCATGGATTGGAGGCATCACCTCACTCGTTGCAGCGCTGATGGCAACCCAGCAGAACGACATCAAAAAAATCCTCGCCTACTCTACACTATCTCAGCTCGGCTACATGGTCATGGCGGTTGGTCTGTTGGAACCCGAGACCGGCATGTTCCATTTATATACCCATGCATGGTTTAAAGCTCTGCTATTCTTGGGATCGGCCTGTATTATTTTTGCCTGCCACCATGAGCAAAATATTTGGAAAATGGGTGGCCTGCTCAAGAAAATGCCGCTCACTGCTGGCACATTTGCCGCTGGATATGCAGCCCTCATTGCAGTGCCCTACGTGACCGCCGGCTTTTACTCGAAAGAGGAAATTCTGACAGCAGCTCACGGTTCACCTCTTTTCTGGGTCGCAGCATTTGTCGCCTTCCTTACCACATTTTATATGACCCGACTCTTTATCGTCGTATTTCTTGGTAAATCACGTTCGGAAAATGCCGATCATGCCAAAGAGGTTGGGCCAATCATGTTTGTCCCGTTAATCGTTCTAGCCGCTCTCGCTATTATTGCTGGATTCAAACCTGTCGCGGAACTTCTGAGTGCACAAGACCCGAGGGTTGAAGGCCGCGAACATCCGGCTATCGCATTGATTGTGTCGATTGCCTCTCTGGTTCTCGGACTCGCTGCAGGTTTCATCCTCTACAAAGGAAAAGACAAAGACCCTGTCAGCATTCCCCTATTCCGCGACAAGTTCTACCTCGACGAAATCTATCAGAAACTCGTCACCATCTTCCAGGATGCCGTGGCAGCGGTGCTGCATTTCTTTGATGAATTCATCATCGGCGGCTTGCTTGTCGGCGGTGCCACTCGCTCCGCTCAAGGTGTCGGAAATATTTTTCGGCGCTTCGCCCAGACCGGCAGCTTAAGCAGCTATGCCTACCTCATGGGGCTGGGTGCTGTGCTCGTAATTTACTTCACCGTTTTCGCCTAAATTCTCTCACCTGACAAACCATGTTACTCGCTCTGATACTCATCCCCCTGCTGGCAGCGGTCGCTATTTTCTTTGGTGCGCCTGCGAGACTCACAGCACTCGGTGCTGCAGGGCTTAATATTGTCCTGACTGCCATTGCCTTAGCTACCGGAACTTGCAGCTGTGTTAACATTCCAGTTTTGGAAGATCCGGCAATTAGCTTATCACTTGGCCTCACCGGCATCAGCAGCGTGATGCTTATCCTCTCGGTCATCGTGACCCTTGCCGCCGTTTACAGCGGCAAATGCCCCGAGGGTCGTGAAAAACTCTGGTTCGCAAGCACCATGCTGATCGCAGCAGGTGCCATCGGGGCCTTCTTAGCAACCGACGTCTTTTTCTTTTACGCCTTCCACGAATTAGCTCTGATCCCGACGTTTCTGATGATCGGTATGTTAGGACGAGGCGATCGCAAAGAGGCTGCATGGAAAATCACGATCTACCTCGCACTCGGATCGATCGTATTGCTCGCCGGATTGATTCTCGCTATGAGCCAGATGCCTTCGTGGTCGTTTGCCGACCTCGCTGCCGCGCCCAAGTATCAGAATGAAATCGCGCTGCTGTTGATCATCGGATTCGGCACGCTGGTTTCCCTCTTTCCCTTTCACAGCTGGGCAGCACCCGCCTACGCGAGCGCCCCTGCTCCAGTCGCCATGCTCCACGCAGGTGTGCTGAAAAAATTCGGTCTATACGGCCTGTTAGTTGTCGGGATGAAAGTCGCTCCCGACGGCATGGCACACTGGCTGCCATGGATCTGTGTTCTACTTCTCGGAAATATTATTTGGGTGGGACTGGTCACGCTGAACCAGAAACGCATCGACCTGATGCTCGGCAACTCATCCGTGATGCATATGGGCTACATCTTCCTAGCGATCGCCGCGCTTGCCGCGAACGGCAACAATGAGATCGCCGAACCCGCCGCCGTGCTACTGATGTTTGCTCACGGCATTTCCATCGCACTACTTTTCTCACTGACTTCCGTGATCGAGCGCAAAACGGGAACACTGGAAATCGCCCAGCTTGGTGGTCTTGCCAAAACGGCTCCTGCCCTCGCCTTCCTTTTCGGACTCGCTGGCATGGCATCGATTGGCCTTCCCGGCCTTGCCAACTTTGCGGGTGAAGTCATGGTCTTTTTTGCCGGATTTGCCGATTGGAAAGATGCCAATGGTCAGCTCTGCCTAGGCTGGGTTCAGTGGACTACCATCATTGCACTTTGGGGTGTGGTCATTAGTGCCGTCTACATGCTGCGCGCATTCCGTAACACCTTCCAAGGGTCCCTAGTCAAATCTACTGAAGCAGCTTCCGATATTTCCATCTGCGGAAAAATCCCAGCCTACCTGCTCGCGGCAACTCTGCTAGTGGTGGGCGTTTACCCACAAATCATTCTGCAATTCCTCAAATAATCCTGAAACCCCCAGGAACCTATCTCTCTCATCATGCAACCGCATTACATCGAATTTATCACCGTTGGCTTTGGCATCGTTCTGCTAATGCTGGAGGCATTTACAAACGGCAACAAAGCCCGTCTGGGACTCATTGCCTCTGCTGGTTTGGCAGTGATTCTCGTCCTAGAGCTAACAGCTTGCACCAGTTGCACTGCACCTGCATGGATGGAAAGATTCTATACCTACGATTCTCCTGCTAGGTATTTCAAGATCATCGCACTGGTCGCCACCATTCTCGTGCTGCTCATGGCTGTGGATATGAAAAAAGTTCTGTCGCGCTACACATCGGGCGACGACACAGGCTCCGCACTCGGTGAGTTTTTCTGTCTACCTATCTTTGCGTGTGCTGGTCTCATGTGGATGGCATCCGCCCGCGACCTGGTCTCTATTTTTGTCGCACTTGAACTGGTAACAATCGCATTCTACGTGATGGTGGCATACATGCGTAGAAACGTCGGCTCTCTTGAAGCCGGCGTAAAATACCTCATCTTGGGTGCGCTATCTACAGGCTTCTTGGTGTATGGTATCGCATGGGTTTACGGAGCTACCGGAACCATGCAACTTTCCGCTATCGATCTGAGCAGCCCGGAGCTTAATCAGTCGACCTTGCTGTTTGGTCTCGCCCTCTTACTTATCGCATTCGGCTTCAAAGTAGGTGCTGCACCCATGCAGCTATGGATTCCCGATGTTTACCAAGGCGCACCTACTCCGATTACGGCATATCTTTCTGTTGCCTCTAAGGCTGCTGGATTCCTCATCATGATGGTGGTTTTAGCTCCATTCCTAACAGCAGAATCACCCGTAAAACCACAGCTACAGCTCGTCCTCTTCGTAATGGCTGGAGCCACATTAGTTTATGGTAATTTGGCGGCCATCGGGCAGCTCAACTTCAAACGCCTACTCGCCTACTCATCCATCGCCCATGCCGGATTCCTACTCATGGGCGTGGGTTCAGTCGACTTCATCTCAGTTTCCTTTTACCTGGGCACTTACTTGATCATGACCTTTGCGGCATTCTTTATCCTCGCGCTGGTTCGTGATCAGGAAAACAGCGACAGCATTGATGCCTTTGACGGCCTTGGAAAAAGGAACCCACTACTCGCAGCATGTCTAACTGTGGCGATGGCAGCGCTCGCAGGAATACCTCTGACTGCCGGATTCTGGGGTAAGTTTTTCATCTTTGAAGCCGCTATCGATGCCGGTGCAAGCTGGTGGCTGCTCGCGGTAGCATTCATGAGTGTTGCCGCCGGATTTTACTATTACCTCAAGGTCGTCAAGGCGATGTATTGGAATGCACCACGTGATGAGAAGCCATTGAATGTGCCTGTGATTACCAAATCGGTTCTTGCCGTGCTCACTATCGCGATCCTCGTCTTCGGTATCCTACCGAAGCCGATTCTGGACATGCTCAAGTAGTTGATGTAGGTGTGGTGTATGCCACAGTTCATCACCATCATCCTACTCTCTCTGCTGACGGGATTCATCGTCGGAGTGCTATTCACTGCACTCAAAATGCCATTACCCGCTCCTAACGCCTTGGCGGGAGTCATGGGCATTCTTGGTATTTATCTTGGCCATATTGCCTGGCCTCACATAACCAATATTTTTTCCTAACATGCTGCCGCAGGAAATCATCCGCAAAAAACGCGATGACGAGCCGCTGAGTGCGGAAGAGTTGCAATTTTTTGCCCAGGGAATTGCTGATGAGTCGATCAGCGAGGGGCAGATCGCTGCCTTGGGCATGGCTGTCTATTTCCAAGGCATGACTCCTGACGAAGCCGCAGCCCTCACACTCGCGATGCGCGACACGGGTGATGTGCTCGACTGGCAACAAGAGAACTTTTCCGGGCCGATCATCGACAAGCATTCCACTGGCGGCGTTGGTGATGGAGTTTCCCTGATGCTCGGCCCGCTGCTCGCCGCATGTGGAGGTTACGTGCCAATGATTTCCGGTCGAGGACTAGGACATACCGGCGGCACTCTCGACAAACTGGATGCCATACCGGGATACAATTCCACACCGGATAACGAGCTTTTCCGCAAAACCGTTCGCGACTGTGGAATTGCTATCATCGGACAGACCGGCAACCTCGCGCCAGCCGACAAACGCTTCTACGCGACGCGCGACATCACTGCGACAGTTGAATCCATCCCACTGATCACAGCATCAATTCTCTCGAAAAAATTCGCCGCAGGGCTCGACTGCCTATGCATGGACGTAAAAACAGGCAGTGGTGCCTTCATGCCAACCCATGAGGACTCGGTGGCGCTCGCGCAAAGTATTGTCGATATCGGAAATGCAGCAGGCGTAAAAACAAGTGCGCTAATCACCGACATGAACCAGCCACTCGGGTCATCGGCTGGCAACGCTGTCGAAGTGCGTGAGGCGATTGATTTTCTGACCAACGAATCGCAGAACCCACGTCTGCTACAAGTGGTGTTTTCCCTCTGCACAGAGCTGATTCTCCTCGGCGAGCTTGCCGAAAACCCAGCTGATGCGGCCGCAATGTTAGAAAACGTCTTAGCTAGCGGCAAAGCAGTGGAGCACTTTGAAAAAATGGTTCACTCTCTCGGCGGCCCAGTTGACTTGATTGAGAAACCTGATGCATACTTAGCCAAAGCAAGTGTAGTGCGGCCGGTTATACTGGATCAGACAGGATACGTGTCATCCATCGACACTCGAAAACTTGGCATGGCAGTCGTTGAACTCGGTGGTGGCAGAATGCGTGCCGAAGACAGCATTGACCCAGCTGTAGGACTCAGTGATTTCCTGCCTATTGGAGCTCGAACTGAAGAACCACTGGCTGTGATCCATGCTCAAACAGAGTCCGATTGGGAACACGCTGCAAAATCAGTTCGTGACGCCTACAGCGTTTCGGATAAAGCACCGGATCCGCTACCCGTTATTCACCAGACTATCTCAAATTAAATCCATGGCAATTCAACGCGTCATCTGGCTCGTCCTCGATTCCTTGGGCATAGGAACCGCTGAGGATTCTGAAAAATTTGGCGATGCTGGCGCGGACACGCTTGGACACATTGCCGATCACTTTCTGGCGGAAGGAAAACCCCTCCAGCTTCCGAATTTGGCATCTCTCGGCCTACTCCATGCTTACCGCACCAGCACTGGGAACTTCCCTGCTGGGACAGAAGCTCCAAAATCCTTGTTAGGAAACCACGCTTGCGCCAAGGAAATATCCTCCGGTAAAGACACACCAAGCGGGCACTGGGAAATGGCAGGTGTCCCGGCATTGTGGGACTGGGGCTATTTCCACGCAAAAAAGGATTCCTTCCCACAACAGATCCTTGATGAAATTGTGAATCGCTCAGGCATCCCGGGGTATCTTGGAAACTGCCATGCGTCGGGAACGGATATCATCAGTCGCTTTGGAGAAGAACACATGCGCACAGGCAAGCCGATCTTCTACACCTCAGCCGACAGCGTGTTCCAGATCGCGTGCCACGAGGAATCCTTTGGTCTGGAAAATCTCTACCAGCTTTGCGAACTCTGCCGCGAAATCCTCAAGCCACTGAATATCGGCCGGGTGATTGCGCGACCATTCCTCAGCACCTCATCCGAGGATTTTCAACGCACCGGAAACCGCCACGACTACGCACTTGAGCCACCCAGCGAAACTGTGCTGCAAAAACTCGTCGACACCGGCGGCACTGTCATCGGCCTGGGAAAAATCGGCGACATTTTCGCGCACACCGGCATGACTGAGGAAGTCCGCGCCTCGGGACACGAAGCATTATGGAAGGAAACGCTCGCCGCCATGGAACGAGCTGAAGAGAGAAGCATTGTAATGACGAACTTTGTCGATTTTGACGCAGTTTACGGTCACCGCCGCGATCCACTGGGCTACGGTGAAGCACTGGAAGAATTTGATCGCCAACTACGCGTGTTGTTTGAAAAAATGCGAGCCGACGACCTGCTTATTATCACCGCCGACCACGGTAACGATCCCACCTGGCGAGGAACCGACCACACCCGCGAACACGTCCCGATTTTACTTTATCAGAAAAACACAATCTCCTCAGACTTGGGCTTCCGCGACACCTTCGCCGACATCGCTCAGACTGTCTCCCTCATCTTCAACCTCTCCCCCTTCGAACACGGCGCTGTTCTTGATCTGAATACTCAAAACTAACAAACTCAACCATGACACCTCACATCGAAGCTAAATCCGGCGACTTCGCCCCGACCTGCCTACTACCCGGCGACCCTCTGCGCGCCGAGCACATCGCCAAGACGTTCTTATCCGATGTTAGGAAAATCAACACCGTGCGTAACATGTTCGCATACACGGGTGATTTCCAAGGCACACCTGTCTCCGTCATGGGCAGTGGCATGGGTATCCCGTCGATTTCGATTTACGCCAAAGAACTGATTACTGAGTATGGCGTAAAAAATTTGATCCGCGTTGGCAGTTGTGGTGCTGTTAGTAAAAATGTCAAAGTGCGCGATGTCTTGATCGGCATGGGTGCTTGCACCGATTCCTCAGTCAACCGGCAACGATTCCAGGGTCACGACTACGCGGCCATTGCCAGCTATCCCCTGCTAAAAGCACTCAATGACGCCGCCGAGGCCTTAAACATCCCCGTCACGAACGGCAACATGTTTTCCGCCGACCTCTTCTACACGCCCAATCCGTCGATGTTCGATACGATGGAAAAAATGGACATCCTTGGGATCGAAATGGAAGCGGCCGGGCTCTATGGCATTGCCACAGAATACGGAGCCAACGCCGCAGCGATCTGCACGGTGTCCGACCACATCCGCACTGGCGAAGCGACCACTTCTGAAGAGCGCCAAACAAGCTTTGAAGATATGATGCAAATCGCCCTAGAAGCCGTGCGCCTGATTGACCCTCCCACCACCCTCGCCTGATGAAACCGGAAGACCTTCTCCAACTTGCCGCAGCCGCTCGAAAAAATGCCTACGCTCCCTACTCGAATTTTTGTGTAGGAGCAGCGCTACTCGCGGAAAACGGAGAAACATACACTGGCTGCAATGTTGAGAATGCTTCTTACGGACTGACCAATTGCGCCGAGCGCACGGCAGTCTTCAAAGCTGTGTCTGAGGGGGCTGAAAAATTCATGGCCATTGCCATCGCACTGCCAGATGGTGGCTCACCATGCGGTGCTTGCCGACAGGTATTGAACGAGTTCAACCCAGCGATTAGCATCTATATCGGCGATGAAAATGGTCAACTTCTCCTAGAAACCGATATCCAAACGCTATTACCCAGAGCGTTTGGGCCAGAAAACGTCCGATAACAGGTAACTATTGCCTTTCACGAAGGCCGAATTTCCCTTATCCCCGTGCAGCGAATCACGATTCTCATGCGCGTATTTTTCATACTTTTCAAAAAAGAATTTAAACAATTTTTCCTAACCCCCTTCGGTTGGGTGATCTTGGCACTGGTTCTACTCATGCAGGGTTTTTCCATGTCACACGCCATGGAGCTCATGAAGGATAAGCCCCTGACTGAGAACTTTATTTTTGTTTCTCTTCATTCGCCTAATTTTTGGTTTTATTTTCTGTTTACATTCCCCCTATTGACCATGCGTTTATTTGCTGAGGAGGAAAAGGCGGGCACTCTCGAAACCCTGATGACCGCCCCGGTAACAACTGCCCAAGTAGTGATCTCCAAGTATTTTGCGTCACTCTGCTTTTATGCGATATTGTGGCTTCCGATACTGTTATATTTAAAAATATTTACCTGGGTCACAGGTAGTTCTGCTCCTTATGAATCAGGTCACCTGCTCGGCACATATATCATGCTTCTGTTGATAGGTTCATTCTTCCTTGCTATCGGCTGCCTGGCATCGACTCTAACTTCTAGCCAAATCGTTGCTGGCATTATTACGATTGCAGCTCTTGTAATGCACTTTTTCCTAGGTGTAATACCGTATTATCTTGGTGAAGGCTTTAAAGCTGTTTCAGCGTTTCACTACGTTTCCATTCAGGAACATCTCGCTAATGCCGCACGTGGACTTCTTGACACACGACCCGTGGTTTACCATCTGAGCATGGCCGCCTTTTTTCTTTTCCTTACCCATATCACTCTTGATTTCCGGCGCTGGAAATCCTGACTTTCACACTTTTATCGACCTTTTCCTCAAACATGCCTGAAAAAGAACCATCAACGGAGTCCCCTCCACGACCAGTGAGTCGCGTAGGCAGGAGTATCAATGTAGTCATTCAGGTGACTTGCTTTGTCGTTGTTGTGATAGCCGCAAATTACCTTAGCTGTGCGCGTCACGAGCGTTTTGATTTGACCGAACGCAAAAACTTCACGTTATCAAACACCACGGAACAATATTTAAAAAGCGATGCGCTACAGTCGCGAGAGGCTCCCCTTAAAGTGCTAGCTATCATGCGGCGAAGCTCTCCGCACTTCACGCGAATTTTCAACCTTCTCGAAGAATATAAGCGCATAGGTGGTGATAAAATCGAACTGGAAGTTATCGATCCAATTTTACAAACTGATAGAACACTTGAAATTGAGAACATCTATAAACAGCCATATACCGAGGACATGCTGATCGTCGATGGCCGTAAGATTGAATCCAGCCCAGCCACGACCGGAGATACTCCACCATCATCTGAAAAGACAAATCCACCCCCAACTGAGACAACCGCTGAAAACCCGGGCACAAATAACCAACAGGAACTCTCAGCGCACGTACGGGCACAACGAATTTCGAATCTATATTTACAAGACAATCGTGGAAATATCACAGCTTGGCAAGACGAAGACATTATCACGTCTTCAATTATTGGCGCAATCGAAGGAATCCCCCGCCGGATTTATTTCGCAGCTGACAAAGTGAATCTCGAAGCCGACAAAGGGGGCGATCCCGCTTGGCAAAACCTCGCTGGTCTACTCTGGCAACAGAATATCCTGCTCACTCCGCTGCGGCTGGCTGAAACATCCAGTATCCCAGAAGACGCCGAAGGATTTGCGCTCATCGGCCCCCAATACGATCTTAACGAGAAGGAAATCAAAGTGTTGTCAGAATACTGGGATAGACAAAAATCTTCGCTACTTATCACACTAGATCCTAGTACTGAACTTCCTAATCTGAAAATATTTCTCCGAAGCTACGGAATTACACCTCGCAAGGACCGGATCATGACCGTTCAGAACGGAGAAGTGCTTTCCAACGTGAGTGCTGTATTTTCCCGAGGTTCAGAAATAACAGAATCATTGGGCGGAAAATCAACCGTCTTTGATGGCTCAACATCGAGCTTAGAAGTCGATGAAAATAACGACTCCCTAATCAACCGGCGTATAAGACCTCTTTCCCTGATTCAATCCGTTTCCGGATGGTGGGGAGAAACTCGTTTCGATCAGAAGGAAATCAAGTTTAACGAAGAGGAAGATGAAGCAACTCCGCTTCACTTAGCAGCGGCGGTACTCAGGGGCAAAGCGACATCAGATGAAACAGCCGACCTCGTATCTAAGATGGTTGTCATAGCCAACACCGATTTTCTAGCCACGAAAAAAACAAGGTCGGAGCAATCGGATTTCATTAAATCCAGTGTTAACTGGCTCGTAGGGCGCGAAAATCTCATAGGTATCGGCCCTCAGAAACTTCATCGCCACAAAATCACGCTGCTCGACTCGCATGATTCATTTATTCGCCAGCTGATTCTAATATATCTCCCCTTGGCAAGTCTCCTAACAGCGATGATCATATGGAACGTGCGTCGTAGTTAAAAAATTCGGCACAGTCACCAGTATCATCTCTTAACCATGCGATTATCTTCCACAATTACCCTCATCGTTCTGGCCGTCTTGCTGGGCGGCCTGGCGGTTGTTCACACTGGAGAAAAATATCGCGATAAGATTTTTGGGTCACCTGCCATTGGTAAAGGAGAAAAACTGCTCGAGATCAAAGATCTAGATAGGACTAGAACAATTCTACTATCGAACACCAACGGCACTAGCCTGAGGATCAGAGAAAAGGGTAATATTTGGGCGATTACAGAGCCATGGGAAGATGACAGAGCTGACCCTCTGTATATTAGGACGCTGTTCCAATTTACTGCCAGCTTAACAGTTCAAGATGTTATTGATCGAGACGACCTAGAGCTAAAAGACTTCGGGCTTAGGAAAGGTCATATTCGTGTTACCATGCTCGACAGCAAATCTGACGAAGTGTGTGATATAATCATCGGTCGCCAAACAGCATGGAAAATCCCTGCTGATGATGGCAAAACCTCAGAACCAACTATTTTCATTCGATTTGCCGATAAAAACAAAAAAGACAAAATCTACATCTGCACGTCCAACAGCACATCTGCAATCCACTCACTATTTGCTGATGACTTTGCCCGGTTCAGAGACCACCATCCCCTCTATTTCAGCCATAAATATTTAGATAAAATTCGAATTCAAAACGAGGAGACTGAAATCATTATGTCACGTCCAAGCGTTAAGGCTGGATGGATGATTACCAAGCCCAACCTTCTGCGTGTCGACCCTGAAGCCAAAATTCTTTTATTCAACAACCTGGCTCAACTTACTGCCCTCAAGGTAGAAGACAGAGCAAGCGTTACCCTGCCGACGGCTACAGACGATGTTAATCAAGCACAGGAGATCTCAATTCATTTTGCGGATCAACCAGATGACATAACATTACGAATCTATCCGCCGGCTACTGATGATTCCAATGTCGCGCTCGCTACGGTTAGTGATCGCCCCAATACGGTTTTTCATCTTCCACTTGTCAAATCAGTTGCAGCTTCGGGCACAACCACGCTGAGTTTTCTACAGACAGGGGTGAATGAACTTCGCTCCAAAACAATGACCCATTTGAATGGTAGGCAACTGAAGACAATTATTATTCGTCCAGGTGGCCTTCAAGATATCTTACTGCAACGCACTAGACAAAGCGAATGGAGAATACTTGGCTCAGACGGCTGGCGACCAGCAAATACGGATACTCTAATTCGACTGGTCACTGCAGTGACACAGGACAAAATTCTAAAATTTGTCACTGATGCCGCTACAGAACTGACTCCATATGGCCTCAGCCGACCTATGTTATTGCTGGGGTTCAATAGCTTCAATGGCGGAGGCATTCGGATGGCAATGGGGCGGGGCCCCAAGGATGGGAAATTATATGCACGCATACTTGGACGCCCAAACATATGGGAGATTAGTAGTGAAACATTTGGTAAAATAGCACTCTACCCATGGCAGTGGCGAACCTCTCATGTTTGGCACGTTCCAGAGATCGATATCAATAAAATTGTCATCGAGCGAAAAGGAAAGCCACAGGTAGAACTCACATACAACCACTTTGCAGATAAGTGGGCTGCTCAAATTGACAACAAAGACAGCACATCATCTCTGAATCCGAACAGAGCAAAATTCTTCCTAAAGCAGATCACTTCGCTTGAAGCTAGTCGCTGGATTGGCCCCCAGCATCCTAATGCCATGAAAGCTCTCGAAAAACCTAACACTATCGTCAAAATCTATGTTAAACGATTTAACGACGAGGGCATGGAAATCGAACCTGCAGTAAAGACTTTGAAAATCGCACACACTGCAGGGGGCTTAATCTATTTTGCAAAAGTTGGGACTACACCCGCTGGGAAAAATGCGGATCATGAGGCAAGTTATTTCAACCTTTCCCCTGAACTAATATCGAAACTCTACGTCGACTTATTTGAATAAGTTTGATTCTTATCTCCTCAGCGATGCCTCTATTTGACCCTTCATCTATCCGTGCAGATTTCCCGATTCTTAATCAGGAGATTAACGGAGCACCGCTTGTTTACCTCGACAATGCCGCGACCTCTCAAACCCCAAATCAAGTTACTGAAGTAATCACCCGTTACTACAACGAGATTAACTCGAATATCCATCGCGGAACTCACAAACTTGCTCGTGATGCGACCGCATCACACGAAGCTGCACGGACTACTCTAGCTAGACACATCAATGCAGAACATGATCACGAGGTTATCTTCACCTCAGGCACAACAGACTCCATCAATCTAGTTTCAAACACGCTAGCGCTGAGTGGACTCATCAAACAGGGCGACCAAATCATCATTTCTGGTCTTGAGCATCACTCGAACATCGTCCCTTGGCAGATGCTCTGCGAGCGCACTGGCGCAGAACTCAATATCATTCCTGTCCTAGATGATGGATCGCTGGATATAGACAGATATCACGAATTTCTTGCTACCGGCTTGGTCAAGCTGGTAGCGATCACCCACGTTTCTAATGCTTTGGGAACCATTAACCCTATCAAGGATATGGTCGCTGATGCTAAGACAGATGGCGCCTTGGTTTTGGTAGATGGCGCACAAGCCGCTCCACACATGGAAATCAATGTTCGCGAACTGGATTGTGATTTTTACGTCTTTTCAGGGCATAAAACATACGGCCCTACCGGTATTGGTATTCTTTTCGGAAAAGAAAGCATTTTAGAATCTCTTCCCCCTTGGCGAGGAGGCGGTGAAATGATCAAGGAGGTTACGTTTGAAAAGACCACCTACAATGACCTGCCGTTCAAATTCGAAGCAGGAACCCCAGATATCGAAGGCGCCATATCGCTGGCTAGCGCAATTGATTATATGAATGTAATTGGCATGAACACGATTGCAGCCCATGAGCAGTCCTTGGAAAAAGCTGCCACTTCGGCATTATCTGAGATCAATGGAATAAAGATTTACGGCAGCACGAACGAAAAAGCGGCCGTCATCTCGTTTCTCATTGATGGTATTCATCACTATGACATGGGTACCCTGATGGATCAGATGGGAGTTGCAGTTCGAACAGGCCATCATTGCTGCCAACCTCTAATGAAGCGATTTGGCATCACAGGAACCATTAGGGCATCGTTTGCAGCATATAATACAATGGGTGATGTTGACCGACTAGCCACAGCTGTGCGCAAAGCATCTATGATGCTTGGCTAACCTCCTAATTTTCGAGCTTTCGCTAAGCGAGAAACAAAAGCTTCCATAGTCTCTTCATTTTGCTCAAGCTTATCGACCAGTGCCAACTGAGTGCGCGCACGATCTAAATTGTGTTGCTCTCGTTTCGTCTTAAAATAAACATCACCTTCAAGGTAATCGGTCAGGAAGCGAATCCCTATCTCCAACGAAATAAGTTTCCCTGCAAACACTAGGTTTTCAATTTCCGCTTCGCAGAGACAATCGCAGCCATCCATATACCCTTCAGCCAGGGCTTCAAACATAGGCATGCGCATTTCTACTTTTGATAGATCAGTCTCGTCTTCCGCAGCAGGACTCACAACTGTGCGAACAAGATCACCAAAATCGTATAGCGACAAGCCAGGCATAACAGTATCCAGATCAATCACACAGACCGCTTCGTCTGTTTCCACGTCGATCATCACGTTGTTGATCTTTGTATCATTGTGAGTAATGCGCACTGGCAGTATTCCGTCGTCACTTAAGGAGATCAGCTTATTCGTATAACTCTCACGTGCCAAAATAAATTCGATTTCTTCTTTAGCCGAGGCTACTCGCCCGCATGGGTCAGCCTCAATCACTTCCAACAATCTAGCATATCGCTTGGGTGTGTGATGAAAATCAGGAATGGTTTCCTCGATATCCTCGACGTCAATGTCACTGACAAGATCTTGAAATGATCCAAATGCGTGACCTGCCTGATAAGCCTGACGTGTATTCTCGACTATGTCGTAGGTCTTACAACCTTCGATAAAGTTGTAACAACGCCACACACCACCGCCATCACCTTGTGCATAAAAGCGGCCACCGCGTGCTGGATATAGATTCAAGGTCTGGCCACCTAAGTCTTTTTTTACACGCAATACTTTCCAGTTAATGTGGCGCGTTACCATTTCCACATTGCGCATTACGGCAAATGGATCCTTGAAAACCTTTTCATTAATTCGCTGGAAAATGTATTGTCCAGAACTGCCGGATGGTTTCCTAAATGTCGCCATGTAGGTGGAGTTGATATGCCCGCTGTGTATCTCTTCACCTCCAACAAATTCACCTGCAATGGCAAATTCATTCGCAATCTCCTCAATGTGACTTTCGTTCTCAATCATAATTGTCTCGGGGTTGATTCTATTAACTGGGTGATCCCTTTGATTGCCAGCTTCATCACCTCCGCTACTTCTTCATAGGCAGCAGCACCCATTCCAATGGGGTCCGGTATATCTTCACCTTCCATGTGCTGATCGGTATCGATAAAATTAGTCATCATCCTAATATCATCTTCTCTCTCAGAAAAATGATGAACCAGTATGTCCTCGTGTGACTTGGTCATCGGAATGATGAGGTCAGCCTCAGCAATTACGTCTTTATCAACCTGCCGACTCTTGAATTTCTTCAGCTTGGCACCTTGCTGTTTAAGCACAGCCTGTGTTTCCCGACTGGCTCTCTGACCAGGCATTGCAGCTACTCCCGCAGAGCGAACTTTCACTGACTTATTATCTGCCATGGCAGCCTTCAACAAGCCTTCCGCCATCGGGCTACGGCACGTATTACCCGTGCAAACGAATAATACAGATTTGATCTCTTGGTTGGAAGGAGCCATTGGTGATATAGTTCAGAAAAGAAGAACAGGGTCTCCAATTCGGAAAACCCTGTCCAGTTGAATTATCGTGATCTAAAAATCTCGATTTCCGAGACTCTTCATTTATTCGGCTTTCAAATGAAGTGACACGCGAGTGCGACCACCTTCCTGACGCGTGTGCAGTGTCAATGAGTCAAGTGTAGAGAAAGCTTTGAGAGCACCTTCAATCATTGGCTTATTCTCAGTAAAGTCGGCTTGAGCGCTTTCACCAGGCATGATCTCCTCGAGATTCTTCTCAACAAGATCAAGCCATTCTTTGGCAAAGCCATTGAACTCTTTAAAATCGACATGTAACCAAGCACCTTTGCGGTCAGACCCCTCACCTGCTTTAAATCTCTCAGCCAAACCTTCGGAAAAAGTCTTGGAGGTAGAAACAAAAAAGAGCTCATCACTAACTGAAACAGATGGAACGAAGTCATCGTTCTGGAACGGGATAGGAACGAACCAAGTCTTGAGTCCGTCTTTCTCACTGCTCATGGGAACCTGCATGGGAATTTCATCGCCAGCCATTTGACTGATCGTTTTGAGTATATTTTCTGCAGATGCATTCACACGCGACCACGAGCTCTGGAGCTTCGAACGATCGTTGACGGTACTGACGTAACTGATACGTGGCATTTTACCACTCTTGAGGATCACATCCGGCACATTCGGAACCTTAGGCAGAGCGCCATTCATATCTACCACGAGGGCTGACTCAGCGCCAAGTCCGGCAGCAAGATCTCCACGCAATGCCTTCCATAGTTCGACCGCATCGGCACGGAATGCCTGATCAAACATGTCAACACCCTGCTTGAAATCTCGGAATTCACCGTCATCAATATCGAGTGCAGCGATACGTTTAGTTAACAGGTAGCTTGTTTCTCCGAGGGAATCGACATATTCCATGACACTTTCATTGTATGTTTCATCACTCGTCCAGTTAGCAAACAGCAAAGTTTTATCACCACCCTCCATAGCTGCGAGGCTGTGTTTTTGGCTGAAATCAATCGCAGGCATGTTACCTCCACCGAAGCCTTCAGCCTTCAGGCCATCTTCAATGTAAGCGACGTATCCCGCATCAGCAGCGGTGAACAGCCCAGCAAGCTTTTCGCCCTGTTCTGTTATACTTCCAAGCAGAGCCTCTATATCTTGTGTATCTCCAAGTGAGCCCGCATTGCCAAGTCCGTCACTCAGTCCTTTAGTTAGTGAACTTAACATGCGGAATCCAATCGCCTCAACATTGGCTGTTGTATCTACTATTTTGGCATCGCTGAAGCCTACACTGATGATGTTTTTGTCCAAATAACTGTCCAGGAAAACAATTCCGTCGTTGGCGCAGAGCGATTCAGGAACACTCTCGGCAAGCACGAGGTCATCCTCAGATTTACCCACAAAAAGAACCACGTAGTCACCAACTGTTCCCGATACACAAACAATATTCTTTTTCATTAGAGCCTCCTTAAATGCATTCACATCTTCTGCTTCGAAGACTTCCTGCATTTCCTCCATGTCCCTATCACTAATTTGTTCTGATAGTTTGGATCCACTGAGTTTGTAACCAGTGAACTTATAGTCACCGCGCTCGATAGTAATCGGCTCGGACGCATCCCCAGCCATACTGAATAGAGAAGTAACTTCCTCCATCTGGCCTGAAACCATATCTCTCATATCAGCATCAGAAACCTTACTCCCTTGGTAGAAGGCAGGGATATTGAATTCTGAAAACATCTTAACCAGCTCCTTCGGGCCTCCCTTAAGCGGACCTGAGATTAGCTCCTCAGGCATATTAGGTCTGTAGTCATCACCTTCACGAACATACGCGTCCGCAAAGTGAACTCCAGTCCGACCACCATAGTAGGCCACACGATTTAAAAGATTCATGACTAGGTCAAAAGTTTCTACTGTGCCATCACCGTATGCTGTGAAGTATTCTTCGCTATACATTGCGATTTGCATGGCCGCCTCATCGTTGTCCGTCAGGTCTTCAAGAGAAATGCCCTCATCCGCCAAGCGCTCCATGGCAAAAATACCCATCGGCGTTTTGAGAAACTCGCGGAATGCCTTTTTTCCGTTAAATACAGCATCATATTTGGCGATATTTTTAGGTAGGTGCTTGGCAAAGCCGAGTTTGGCGGCACGTTTATCTGGGGTAGCAGTCGGCTTGATTGGATCAGGCGTGGGCGCGGATTGAGATGTCGTTGTATCAGCTGAAGAGTCAGGCGAAGAAGTGCCTGTAGTCGACTTGTCTTTACATGCAGACATGATGACAGCACCTGCAACGAGGGGGACGAGAAAGTATTTGCGTTTCATATGTGCAGGATTAACGGACATCCCCCGCAATTATTCAATTATAAAGCGTGTAATAATTTCTAATCACCTACTATCTGCCCTTATGCCTGAGCTACCTGAAGTAGAAACAACCAGAATGGGTGTCCTTCCCCACCTTCGCAATGAGACGGTGAGCGAGGTCGTTGTGCACAACGCCGCCATGCGATGGCCTATCGACGACAATGTCTACAACATGATTGGAGCTAGAGTTGATGATGTGAAACGGCGAGCGAAGTATATCTTGATCAAATTCGCAGACTCTACCTTAGTTCTGCACTTGGGAATGTCGGGCAGTCTTCGAATTTGCCAACCTTCTATTCCATTGAAGAAACACGATCATTTTGTCCTTAAGCTAAAAAATGGGACTGAGCTTCGATTACATGACCCACGGCGGTTTGGAGCAGTGATCTTGTGTCAGGGGGATCCAATGAACCACCCGCTGATTAGACATCTTGGGCAGGAACCCTTGGCTAATGATTTTGATGCCGATTATCTGCATCAGACCTGTAAGAACAGGAAAACTACTATCAAGCAGCATATTATGAACGGAAAGGTGGTCGTTGGAGTCGGAAATATTTATGCCTGTGAGGCGCTTTTTCGTAGCGGCATCCATCCGAAACGACAGGCCGGAAGAATTTCAAAAATACGATTAACAACGCTAGTTCATGAAATCAAAGCCGTGCTCGACGAGGCCATTACTCAGGGAGGCACGACTCTGCGTGATTTTCTCAATGAAAATGGCGAACCGGGCTACTTCAAGCAGAGCTTATCTGTCTATGATCGTCAGAACGAACCATGTCGGACTTGTAAATCCGCAATCCGCCGTATTGTGATCTCAAATCGATCCACATTCTTCTGCCAAGTATGTCAGAAATGAAACCCTGCGAGATCAGGGCAACTTGGACAAGCGGAACTGCTAATTTGCCCTGAAGCTACTTCTTTTTGAGCAAACTTTTACCCGTCATCTCTGGTGACGGCTTAACCTTCATCATGTCCAGCAGTGTGGGTGCGATATCGGCAAGGATACCATCGTTGACGGCGAAGTTGGCGTGGTCATCTGCGACGTAGATAGCATGAACGAGGTTTGTGGTGTGAGCCGTGTGCGGTGAGCCATCGGGGTTAATCATTTTCTCGCAGTTGCCGTGGTCAGCCGTGATGATGAGTTTGCCTCCGAGTCTCAATGTTTCCTCGGTGACGCGGCGAACTCCCTCGTCGATAGTTTCGCAAGCTTTCATGGCCGCTTCAACGACACCGGTGTGCCCCACCATGTCGGGGTTGGCGAAGTTGAGGATACAGAGATCGTAGCCCTTGAGCTTCTCGACCACGGTGTCCATGACTTCAGGAGCACTCATTTCGGGTTGGAGATCGTAAGTCGCGACCTTGGGTGACGGCACGATGTAGCGATCCTCGCCCTTGTTCGGTTTTTCTTTCCCGCCATTAAAGAAATACGTGACGTGCGGGTATTTTTCTGTTTCCGCGATGCGCATTTGTTTTTTCCCGGCTTTGGCAACCACCTCACCTAACACATTCTTGAGTAGTTCGGGTTTGAAAACCACGGGCACTTTGTAAGTTTCATCGTACTCGGTGAGGGTCACGTAATGCACCTTCGGTCGACGGCCTGTGTTGAACCCAGTGAAGCGCGGTTTGGTAAGGAATGCTTCGGAGATCTGGCGTGCGCGGTCGGCACGGAAATTAAACCAGAGCACGACATCACCGTCATTCACCCTTTTGGTGTTGTGCTTGTAGAAAATCATCGGCAGCAGGAACTCATCAGTTTTTTCCTGTTCATACATCTCGGCAACTGCCTCGCTCGCGAGGATGTCTTTCTTTTTACCTTTGCCGTGCACGATGGC
>JBGCEU010000025.1:0-17802 GCA_045106535.1 Akkermansiaceae bacterium
CGGCGTTGCTGTTCCAAGATGCGATCCATTGGCACGGGAACCGACTCGGCAATCGTCTTGCTGGCAGCATAGCGGATTTCAAGAGCGCTGTGCATGTGTGAGATACGCTGCCAAAGTGCTCGTGCCTGCGGGCTAGCGATAAGCTCTTGCTCAAGCTCGGTTACCTCCTCGGCGGAGAGATCTGCGTCGAGCATGCGCAGCATTCGGGCTTCTAATGGGTCAGTTTCCATCACGATTCGGTGGCAAGATTAATTTCGATGCAGCGCCGAAGCGATTCACGGATACGTAACAAAGCTATTCGCAAGCTACCCGCGGATCGACCACTTTGTGCGGCATAATCCTCCAAGGATTGGCCGGGAGTATACCTCTGCTCTACCAATTCGCGCTGCTTTGGGCTGAGTTTTTCCAGACAGATATCAAGTGCCACATGCAGCTTTTCACTATCAACATTTGTTTCCTCTGTGTCACCCAGCATCTCAATCAGCTCGTTGGAAAAGGAGACAGCCTGATCGCGCCGACTGCGGTCACGCTGGCGGTGCACCTCGTAGCGTGCAATTTGAAAACTCCACGCCACGAAATTCGTGCCGAGCTTAAATTTTTTCCGTTTTTGCCAGAGAACTACATTGGTTTCCTGCAAGACATCCGCGACATCCGAGCTACCAGGCATGAGCGAGACGATGAACGCACGCAGATTCCCCTGATGTTCGGTCAGGAGCTTGATGAACGCCTGAAGGTCATCAGGATTATCATCCGGGTGGTCGCGTCTAGAAAACATACTTTATGGTAAACCCGAGAAAGGTGCGATTCGTTACAGAAAGCCTGCAGCTTTTTTACACGATGCATGCGATAACGCGCTTTGCCATACACCACTCACTTTTTCTGCAAATCCAGCATGGCTTTGGCGAATGCTCTGCCAATCTGGATAAATGTCTTGCCGCTTCCGAGGTAGTGGTATTCGGCATTGGAGGCTGCTTTTTCCCAAGTTTGCTGTTCTCTCAGAGTCAGCTCGCCGTCGCCAAATCCATATTTAGCACATTCTTTCTGGTAATTTCCCGCGGTCATTTCGCCTTTTTTGATGCGTTGCTTCCAGTTGCTTGTCAGTCGGCGTTTCCAGTAGATGTCACTGAGTGCGAGATCGTAATACGGGCCGCTGTCGACCGCGACTACCTTGCCTTGGTATTTTGCTTCCACCTTCTTATCGTATTGCTCCACAGCGGCTAGCTGAACCTTCCTGAAATCAGTGACCGGCAGGCCTTTGTCGAATTTCCTGCTATCAGGATCTGTGCCGTAGACTCCGAGGATGCCAACGACAAAAGGGAGCTTTGGCGAATTCAAATCCGTTCGTACATCCTTGATGAAGTGGATCATGTTATCGGTGTATTGCTCGATATGGTGGCGGTTGCACATGTCATTCCAGCCTTGGAACCAGACAAACCCCGCGATTTCATATCCTTGGTCTGCGGTGTAGCCCGGCACGACTTTTGCGATACTATTGGAGTCCTTGAGAGTGGCTTGGATAAACTTCATCATCTCCCGGTAGTAATGTCCGGTTTCCTGATCACTGGGCAGCTTTCCTTGCGCTTTCTCCCGCTCGCTCGGAGTGTAGCGTCCCGCGCTCGGAGGACGGAAGTCGATTGCGAGTGATTTGCCACCCCAAGCCGTTTTGATAATCAGCACTGGCTCATCAAGTGCCTTATCGACGGCTAATCCAAAACCATACTCCGGCCCGATGCGTTGGTCATCAAAGCCATAACCAACTTTCACCTTTCCTTGCAGAACAGTATCTTCCCCACGACGAATGGTTTTGTACGTGACCCACGCGTTGTTAGAAACCAGCGGCTTACCCTGGGCATCTGCGAGTTCCTTAAACAGTGGCGCGGACTTCGGGTCATCGCCCATGGCTGCAAAGGTGCTCATATGAGCTGAACCCTGCATGTTTGATTGTCCCGCGAGGATAAAAACCTTGAGTGGCTTGGCGGCTTGGGCAGGCAGAGCGGTTAGGGCAACCGTAAGCAACAGGGACTTTGTTAGATTTCTCATAATATACTGGGATTACCGAGACGGCGCGGGGGCTTTCCCGAGCACCGAGGAAATGCTTACAACTACCTGCTCGGCTAGCTTGGCAGATCCCTTCGAGGTGTAATGCACATCGCCAGGTTTGGTAAACTTGTCCGCCGCAAAGCCCGCCGACAGCGCGTGCAGATCATTGATAGCGACACCATGTTTTTTCATCACACGCGCTGCAGCGGCGTTGTATTTGATATCATCACCAACGAAACGACCCACCTCACCTTCGGGCACCACAGTCGTGCTCGCCCAGATCAGCGTGGCACCAGTTTTCTTAAGACGGGTGACCAGTTTTTCAATATTCTTTTCATACTGCGGTAGTGGCGTGGAAATCTTGCCGTTCACTTTATCGCGCTTGCCCTGCGCTTTCGACTCTGGATGGCGGTGGCACAGATCCCAAAGACCCCAATTGAAGTGAATGACGTGCCATTTTTTATCGCCAAGCCACTTATCGATCTGAGCGAGCCCACGAGGTGTATCACCGCAGTTGGCTTTCGGCCGGAACACATTCGCCTTCCCTGCAAGCCCCTTACGCACCTGCCTCGTATAGCCGATGGAAATTGAATCTCCCAGAATCAGGACATTAGGTAGCTTTGCGTTGGCATTAGCACCCTCGGTCATGCCTTTCCGATCCTTCTCAGGCGTGGTAAAATCATCGGCGCTCGATACGGCTGTTAGTAAAGCAAAGAATATCAGGACAGGGCAGGGAAATATTTTCATGAAATCTTTGTTGGTTATGATTAAACAAATCACTTGGATGGCAATTCGATAACATCGGGAAGCTTTTGCTCTTCGATCCAGACAGTTAGATGACCGCTTGGAGGGATGACACCGCGTGGTGTACTGTAGCGTAAGAAGCTTTTCACGGAGATGGTTACCTTGCCGTTTTTAAACTCATTACGGAAATCGGCATAGACATGTCCGCCTCTGGGCTGGCCACCTTGGCGTTTACCAACACCAGTTTTTGATTCAGTAAATAGTTTACCATTCACATAGAGAGCGAAGCCCTCACCAGCGTTGACGTGACCACTACCTCCAATCACGATTCGATAGCGATGCCCTTCCCTGATAGCTGGGACATCGAACGTTCCAGTAGCAAGCAAGACTTCCTTTTCCCAGAGTGACTTCGGAGTCTCACCGCATCCACACGTGCCCGTGCGATCACACTCGCGTAGTGGCTTGAGCTTTCCATCAAACTGACCAAATGGCTGCATACCTTTTTTCCAGCCCGCCTTGTTAGGTTCAAATGCGGGTGCGAACCAGTTCTCCATGCCCTCCGGTAAGGTGACATCTCGGTATCGTGGAGCAGGCTTATCCTTGGGCAACTCTTCTGCGGGATCGAACGTAAAGTAGTTCCACTCCTGGTCACGCAAATCGGGTGCGACGACCTTCCAGTCAAAATCATGGATACCAACCGAATGATAACAATTCACCAGCCCAAACATAGCACGCTGAAGGAACTGACTATCTTTCATAGGCTTGGATTGGCTAACTTCTTCGAGCAGCCCTTTACTGTAACGACTATTGGCAATGTATGAAGGAATAATGCCATCGAGAACAATGGGGGCGATGGCTTTTTTTGAGGCCGCCAGCTCTGCATTCGATGGCTCTACAGCCGGCTTATCTGGTTCTGGCGCTGGACGTGGACCCTGAGGTAGAATCTCCGCCTTTCCACCTTTCAACACAACCATAGCTCGACCCATGGCATCACCTATGCGCATGTATGTTTCGGCGTTGCGGTGATAATGATAATCCTGGTTTCTTGGTGACTCACCGAGTTCGCGCCAAAATGGCCGTGTATCAACTGAGGCAACTTGCCCTTTGAAATTAGGATACTTTTCCGGATCACTCACCGCCATTTGAGCTTTAAGAATCCTAACAAATTTTCCATTCATCTTTCCACCACCAAAGCCAACCGTGGCGACGACCGCCGGTAAGTTTGGAACCTTAAACTCTTTACGCACATCTTTAATGAGGTTTACGAGGTTCTGCTCGTATTCAGTAATGAGATCCTCACTAAAGCTATCCTTGTGACCTTGAAACCATGCAAAACCTGCGATTTCGTATCCCTGCCCCTTGTATCCGGGAATGACCTTGTCGATATTTCCCAGAGTCTTCCTAACACCCTCAACCATGAGCCTATACTCAAGGGACTCCCATTTATTTTTAGGATCTTTACGACCACTTGAAGGAGGACGAAAATCAAAACCTAGAGAACGGTTACCCATGGCCGTCTTGATAAGGAGAACGTGCTCGTCATGGTAGGTGCCAAGGACATGTCCAAAACCGAGTTCAGGGCCAATCGACTTACCATTCGAAGTCGCAGAGAGGAGTGATCCCCTGCCCTCTTTTGCTACACGGGCTTCTTGGAAGTAGACGTCCTGTCGTACACTCCACTCCCCTTTTTCATCGAGTAACCAGGGAAACATACCCTCACGCTTCACAACAGATTCAAGATCACCGTTTCCTAACAAGTCAGTTTTCTCCATCCAGATACGTGGCACATTCTTTTCGGCGCCAATGATTTCAAATGTATATTTTTTTCCAGGAACAAGCGGCAGCCCTATTGTTGTCGGTTTTCCACCCGTCTTCACTTGGAACACTTCTTTGCCATCGAGTATAATGGTGTAATTGCCGCCATTACCACACTGGGCTTCGTAGACTCCCTTTTCTGGGACTTCGATATGTCCCTTAGCAATTGGTTCGGTGGTAGGTGTGCCGTCAGGCCGGAATGTTTTAAGACGCGCGATATTAAATTGACCAACCTTGTGGATGCTAAGCGGCCCCAGAATGGCTCCGGGGTCAGATGTTAGATAGATACCATTATAGAGGTTTTTAGCACCACGCAGATCACCCATGCCCACCATGTTAGACTGACCTGCTAAAATATAGACTTTGACGGGCTTGGTGGCGTCAACTGTTTGCCCCTCAGGATTGGGAATCTGCGCGGGTATAGCTGCGGCGACAGCCAGCGGGACGATGATAATAGATGCCCATGCGACTATGTATCGCAAATCGCAGAGCTTTTTTTTGGCTCTCATGGAGATTGCTTAATTTAAATTACGTTCGATTGAGCGAAGTTGAACTTTCTCATTCGTCGTTTTCAGCTTTTTGATAATTTTTTGGATCCGCTGCGTGAGAGGCATCAGTTTCTTTCCCTCACGATGCTTTAAAAGGTCTTTCTCTAGCTCCATCAGTCTCGGAAGTAATGGCTTAGCCGCTGCGCCGTAGGATTCAAGTGCGTCAATACACTTGGGTATGCGAGCACCCTTACCCCATTTTTGAATTTCCATGACATCAAGGCAGAGTGGGATTCCCTCTTTGATTTTGTGTTTAGCAAGAAGCTGTAATCCAGCGACGCGTATTCCGCTGGCAAACATAATTCCGCTCGGTGCTGGATTTTTTACCGCATCATGGATTGCGGGGAGTAGAGGCTTAATTTCATCGTAGGAAAGCTTGTTATAGATCCCTCCAATCGTGCCACGCGCGCGGCCATCCTGATTTTTCAAACTCGCCGCAATCGCATTGCCTAACAGCTCTCGGTCGACGCCCTCAAGCTTGGAGCGCTTGAGCATCTGCCCAAAAACGGAGAAACTGAGATAGCGCTGCTCCATCGCACGCGGGTCTTCTTCAGATGGGCCTTTGGTGAGCATCGTGAGTAGCTCTGGCAGGGCAACCATCCCAGCCTGTCCAATCGAAGCGAGGGCTCTTGCAGATTCGATACGCAGCCAGAGATCTTTGTGCTTAAGATTCTTACGCAGGGCAGAAACAGCCGGGGCGGCCTTCCCTTTGAGCCGGGCAAGCGCTTGGCAGGCTCCGTATCGGGCCTCAATTGTCGGCAGCTCAAGCATTTTAATCAATGCAGGCACGGGTGAATCAATACCCTTTCTGCGTGCGATTGCCATCGCAGCACGCTCGCGCACGACAGGTGACCAGCTTGTTAGACGTTCGAACAAATGATCCACCGCCAGCTGATCGTAGGCAGCATTGCGGTTATTATTACTCCAGCCTCTACCGTCAACGACTACCGCCTTAGCCTCCTTTGCACTCAGCTGCGGAACAGCGCTAGGCTCCCTACCCGTAAGCATGATTTTTTTCAGAGGCATGGCATAGGCGATTAAGTAAGATCCCGTGGCATCCCAACTACGGGTTGAGTCCCCTCTCATTTGCGGTGGTCCCTGATGCGGGAAATTACCGTCCCACTGTCGGGCAAAATCATAATACCACGCGCCAAATTCTTTCATCCACGCACCTGACGCGTGAGGCCCGGATTGCATAACGCCCGGCATGGCCCAAGTCATATTCCAAAAATTTCCTGTATGACCTGTGTCGCGTTCGTTGCCGTGACACGCTAAGCTCATTCTGGAAAAATACTCAGCGGCCTTAGTCTCGCCGATCAGGCTGAAAAGAACGGCCGCCATCGCGTTTTTACCGTTGTCATCATGCGTCTGAATCCAAGGGTTGTGATCGCCATAAGGAATGGATCCTTTTCCAGCATAAAAACGGAGCAGTTTCAAGCTGCGCTCGATCGCACGATCCACAACCGGATCCTTCACGCCCGCCTTGCGCGCCAGCACCAAAGAAGTGGTGAGCGGAATACCCGGGGCGTTCATCATTCCGTAGCCGACGAGCCGACCGTCACCACCTGCAAACTTATGACCCCATGAACCAACAATGCTTTGACCGTTCGAGGCCTCCAGCGCGAGACGACGCAGCCCTGGCATCACCGACTTGTCACCTGTCGCTATGTGATACTCGGCGAGCAAAGTGATGACATAACCGTAATACCACGTGGCCATGCTATTAGCAGAGTATTCTGATGCCCATTTTGCCTCTTTCTTGATAAGCGGCAGATACTTTGAATCACCACTCGCGAGTAGAGCCAGAGCATTAAGCGAGCGCGTAATCGGGCTCTGCCTGCCGTATTTTGGGTTATTCATGCGCTTCGCAAGCGCTTCACAGCCTTGCTTCAGGATTTTGGCTGACTTAGTACAATCGAAAGGAGCGGTAGCACTATAGGTTCCCATCACGGGCAGTTTGACGGTGATATTTTTTTGCTTCCCTCCACGCCAACACATCAGTGATAGATTGCCTTTACCTCTATCAGATTCGGCAAGCGTCAGTGCCTTAGCAAATTCAGTTCGCGCGTCATAGGAAAACGATTTACCGGAAACACCAAGAATCACATCACCCACTTTGAGAGATCCATCTGCGGGCGAGCCCTTGGCTACTTTGGTAATATATATCTGCCGTGCCTCACTGGTTTCCAACTTGTTGCTGTAGATCCAACCGCGAGCACCAGTCGCACCCAGTGTCCAATCATGGCTAGCGCCTTCAGGTATCGAATCCCCTTTGGTAAAATCGGGTTTATTCATCTTTCCTTTTCCTCGTGCTGCATCGGACTCAGGTACAAGCAAAAGAGTGACTAGCAAGGAGGCGAGAGCGCAAAAGTTGATGTATCTCATAGTGTCGTGTATTTATTCTACTTCGTTCAGCAGAATTGGATTCTTTCACAGATCAACACAAATAAGAGTGAAAAAAACGTCCATTTTCACAGACATTTCACACCCCATTCATCGTCTTTTCATCAAGCTCTGCCACGCTCCGCAGCGTCATGAATAAAAAAACCAACGATATTGTTAGGAAATGGAGCGGCCCAGCCGTCTCCGTGGTGAGCTATGGATTAATTATCGGATTCGCACTCAGCGGACTGGGCATCATGGGGATGAGTGCTCTGGTGTGGGTCATTTTCAATACCAGCCTGTTCTCTGGATTCGGTTTACTGACCGGGGGACTCCTGCTCTCAGCTGCCACGGCCATCTTCCTCGGTAAACTGACCAAAGCAGGCGACGAGCTGTACCGCAGCCGCGATAAACAACAAGCTGCTGGAGCCTGACCTGAATTCTCGGAAAGCGCTTGCTTTCCAATTGTGTGTGGGTATGTGTTGCCCCGCTGTCAGGACTGTGGAGTGTCGGCAGATGAATTTGGTCAGGACCGAAAGGTAGCAGCCACAGTTTGTCCGTCATTGCCGCAGTTCCTGGCAGCACTTCTA
Organism: Akkermansiaceae bacterium; assembly: GCA_045106535.1. Lineage (GTDB taxonomy): Bacteria > Verrucomicrobiota > Verrucomicrobiia > Verrucomicrobiales > Akkermansiaceae > Oceaniferula. The sequence goes on from JBGCEU010000025.1 coordinate 8,120, forward strand.
TTTATCATTTTGGATTTAGCATTTAGAATTTTGTGCTTATCGTCTGCCCATGCCCAACGATGACATCCGCGCCCAGCTAAAATCTATCCTTCTTAAAAAGTCCGTCCGCACTGGCGAGTTTACGCTCGCATCGGGCAAAACATCAGATCTTTATATCGATTGCCGCGTCACCGCAATGGATCCTGTGGGAGCCAACCTAATTGGTAAGCTTGGCTGGAATACGGTAAAAAACGAACTCACTGAGCGCGGGGTGGATGCGCAGGCGATTGGCGGCATGACTCTGGGAGCCGACCCCATTTCGCTCGCTGTAGGCATGACCTCTGCAGGCGATGACAAACAACTCCAAGTTTTCACAGTGCGTAAAGAGCCCAAAGGCCACGGCAAGGGCAAACAGATCGAAGGAAATTTCAACGAAGGCGATACGATTGTGATTGTTGATGACGTCATCACCACCGGTGGCTCGACGCTTAAGGCTGCCGATGTGTTAGAGGCTTCTGGAGCTAAAATCGCCTTTGCCCTTGTGCTGGTTGATCGAGAAGAAGGTGGCCGCGAAGCTATCGAAGCGCGCGGCATCCCTGTAGTATCACTTTTCTCACGCTCCACTTTGCTGGACTAACTCATACACACTCCGCTGTGCACATCGAGATCATCAATACCGGTAACGAGCTCTTACTCGGAACCACACTCAATACCCATGGGGCATGGATTGGGAATGAGCTAATGGCGATGGGTCTGCGCGTGCAGCGCCAAATCACCGCGCCTGATGGCGATGCTATTAAGGACGTGCTACGCGAATCAATGGAGCGTAGTGATGCGGTGATTATTACGGGTGGCATCGGCCCAACAAGTGATGACCTCACGCGAGAAACAACCGCCGATGTGTTAGGCGTAGAACTCATCACCGATGAAGCTGCCCTGCGCTCAATCGAGGCCTTCTTCGCGCATCGCGGACGTGAAATGGCTGAGACTAACAAAAAACAGGCTCTCAACCCTGTCGGTGCCGATGTACTGCCCAATCCACATGGCACTGCACCCGGCGTCTACGCCCCACCACGGATGAGCGGCGACCGACTCTGCGGTATTTTCCTCCTGCCTGGCCCTCCTGGAGAAATGAAACCGATGTTTCATGCCGAAGTCATGCCAAGGCTCAAATCCCTCGCGGATGTAGGTGAAGACAGGCAGGTCAAAGTGCTCAGATTCACCGGCATTGGAGAAAGTGATTTCCATCAAGTGCTTGACGCTCCTCTCGCTGAAATTTCTGACTTAGAGGTCGGCTACTGCGCGAGGCCAGCGGAAGTGGATCTACGCCTTATTGGCACCGAAGAAAGCACCCTCAAGGCTGCCGAACTCGCCCTCACGGCATTCACTGATGAGTGCTTTAGCCACACAGGGGAAAACCTCGAAGAAGTCGTGGTGAAATTACTCGCCGAACAGGGTAAGAAAATCTCACTCGCGGAGAGCTGCACCGGTGGAAAAATCGCCAGCCGTATCACAGATGTGTCAGGCGCCTCGGAGGTTTTCACACACGGATTCGTTACCTACTCGAACCATGCGAAACAGCAACTTCTCGGAGTGAATGAAAATTTACTAGAAACCTACGGAGCAGTTAGCAAGGAAGTTGCATTAGCCATGGCTGAGGGAGCACTCGCTAGATCACGCGCAGACATCGCCGTTTCCGTCACCGGTATCGCCGGCCCAACTGGCGGATCCGATTACAAACCTGTCGGCACAGTATGGATCGGACTCGCGACACCTAACAAGCGCTTTGCTATCAAGAAATTCCACCCACAGGGGCGTGAGATATTCAAGCAGGCAACAAGTCAAAATGCGCTCGATCTAGTCCGGCGGGAGCTTCAGGGTTAGACAATCCTGCTATCCAGATTGAACACCTGTCCAGAAGTGTGCGGCAGTTGTTGGTGCAAAAATGTGATGAATTCACCAACAGCCTCGGGGGTATTGTAGCGGCCTACAGAGTGCCTCATCAAGGCAGCCTGCTTGGCTTCTCTGGGTAAATCCTCTGTCATCTTCGTTTCTAAAAATCCTGGAAGAACGGCATTCACCCTGACGTTACGCGAGCCCATTTCTTGCGCCATCGATTTCATCATGCCTAACAACGCCGACTTCGCTGCTGCGTAGTTCGTCTGCCCTGCGGGTGGGTGGATTGCTGAAAAACTAGAAATGAAAATGATGTGCCCGCTGCGGCGTTTCATCATGCTGCGTGATACTTCGCGAGCGCAGAGAAAAGCACCTTTCAAGTTGACCTGCATGACCTGATCCCAATCGGATTCCGACATATGTGCGAGCGGCTTATCCAATGTTGCACCAGCATTACAAACCAGCAGATCAATCTCACCAGCGGCACCGATGTAGTTTTTTACCGAGGATGCAGATATGACATCAAGTTCGTCTCTCCCCGGTGCCAGCACGTCAAGCCCTGGGGTTTCCAAACTGCTGGCAATCGCCATGCCTAGCCCACCTGCCGCGCCGGTGATGATTGCTGTTTGTGCATTCATGTCTTGTTCTGAAAACTGAACTCTGAACACTAACAAACTCTAATAATCCGCCAAGCGGATTGATACCTAAACGAGCATGAGTGCCGGATTCTCGATCAGCTTTTTCACCTCATTGATGAACTCAGCGCCCACTGCGCCGTCGACGACTCGGTGATCACAACTGACACCAATATTCATGCGCTGGCCGATGACGATCTCGCCATCCTTGACGACTGGCTTCTGCACAATGGCTCCTACACTGAGGATGACTGCCTGAGGAGGGTTCACAATGGCATCAAAACTCTCGATACCCCACGCACCGAGGTTGGAAACGGTGATCGTTCCTCCATCGAATTCGTTAGGCAGTAGTTTTTTGTCGCGGGCACGCACGGCGAAGTCTTTCACCTGCTGGGAAATCTGAAGCATGGTCTGATCAGCAGCATCTTTGATGACCGGGGTAACCAGTCCATCATCCACAGCGATGGCTACGGAGACTCCTACCTTTGCAAATTGCACAATATGATCACCGTTGAACGATGCGTTGACTGCCGGAACGGCTTGGGCTGCTGTGATGACTGCTTTGAGAATGAAATCATTGACGCTGTATTTGTTCCCATGCGTTTGCTCAGCTTGGGCGTTGACCTGCTTACGCAATGTCATCAGAGGCTCTGTGTCTGCCTCAACATGCAGATAAAAGTGCGGTATGGTTGTTTTGGAAGTAAGTAATCGATCCGCGATGATCTTACGCATGGATGATAACTCGACCTTCTGATCCTCAGCGGCAACTGTTGGTGAAATGGCAGCAGGGGCTGGAGCTGGGGTCGGTGCTTGCGCTGGCGGCGTGGGTGCAGGCGCTTGCGTCGCTTGAGTTTTAGCAGATGCAGCAAGCGCAGTCGCTGCGCTGGACAGAGACTCTGCTGCAGGGGCTGGCGTGGGTGCAGGTGTAGCCACCGGAGCCGGATCAGGTGCGGCTGTTGTTCTCGGAGATGATGCAGCACCTTCCACATCTACCTTAATGATTCTACCACCTGGACCAGTGCCTTTCACTTTCGATAAATCGACGCCTTCTGAAGCCGCAATTTTTTTTGCTAATGGTGATGCTTTGATACGCTCTCCGCTTGAGTTAGGTGCTACAGAACTTACCGCTGGTGCTTGAGCTTCTGGCGCACTTTGTGCTGTAGGCTGGGTGGCCTCCTGCACGGGAGCAGTAGGCTGTGGAGCCGCTGCCTCTGGAGCGGGAGCTGAACCAGCTTCCTCGCCATCTTCCAGAAGTACACCCAAGACGGAGCCGACCTCGGCTTTTTCACCTTCTTGAATTCGGATCTCAGAGAGAGTTCCCTCATCAAATGCCTCCATTTCCATGGTTGCCTTATCAGTCTCAACCTCGGCGATTACATCACCTATCTCGATCTCGTCTCCGACTTGCTTGTTCCACTTTACAAGGGTGCCTTCCGTCATCGTGTCGGAAAGCTTTGGCATTTCAATATTGATAGGCATGAGATAGACTAATTGGCTCGACAGAATTCATCGGCGAAACACACCCTTTGGGCAAGCCGATTATGTAAAAAGAAAAGACCGTAACCCGAAGATTACGATCTTAAGATTGATATGTAGCGTTTTCCTTACTGGTTTGCCCAGAGAGGAAGATCCTTCATGGTAGGGATAAGACCCAAGTGAGGTTCACCTGTTCCGCCTTGTGCGGTAGCACGGACAAGGACAGCTTTGCTCACGATGCCGCAGCACTGAGGCTTGGGGCAGAAGCTTGAGCCGCACTTGTTACAGCAGTGACCAACGGTCTCTGTAGTAGTCACAGGAACGCGGTCAGTAACAACGTATGATGAGCCTTTGGAGCCTTTACCACCATAAACAGTGCGTTGGGTTTCGGTGTAGGTTGTGACTTCTTTTTCAGCTGTTAGTGAACCGCTGCATGGCAGAAGTCCACAGCATGATGAGAATGCCAGAGAAATGGCAGCGAGAGCGAGGAGTTGGAACGTAGTTTTCATGATCGGACAGCACTTTAAGGATTCATGGCAGGGGCTGGCAATGAAAAACGTGGAAAAAGATAAGTATCAACAAGCAAAATCATAAGGATGTCTTGGCGGCTCGGCTTGGTGAAGCCATACCGACTCTCTCAACTGCCACTTCCATGCTGCCAATGCAGCAGCACACGCATCCACGTAATGATCGGTCAGCTTAGCCTCTTTTTCTATATGATTTACGCCCTCACTTTGCAGCCATTCCATCAGTAGATCAACATCACCAACTCGTGATTTATAGTTAAGTACGGAATCCAGCGGTGCCCCACGCAAAACCATCGAAGCACCCGGGTGGACTTCAACGATGCGAATCTTCCCGCTTATGGCAGCGAGAGATCTGGTTAGGACTACTCCTCTTAAAGTGAGATACACCATTCTATTAAACGTGGGAGGCATCACTGAACCTGGTTTCATTCCAGCTGCAATGGCTTCTTTTTTCAGTGATTTATCTGAGTCTCTTAGCCCTCCCCCAGGATTGTAGGAAAACGGAGCATCTATACCGATCACTACTTCAGAGTCTTCTGAGAGTTCGCTCGCACAATCTATAATGTCGGCATCACTAGCTCCGATGAATTTATTAACAACCATCAGTCCATCTACATAGACCTTACTCACGATCAGCACAGTGTCCTTCGTGTTGCTGGGACCGGACAGGTCAATCCCGAGAACATACATATCTCAGTGATGCTCGGCGGCAAAAGTAATGCTACGCAATCGTAAGAACCTGCTCGACGATACGGCGTGGGTTTGGAAGCTGCTCGTCCTCGATATGTGGCGAGTAGATCGCTGGGGCATCGAGTGTGCAGACACGTTTGACCGGGGCATCGAGGTGATCGAAAGCATGCTCCTGAATGAGCGTGGTGATCTGAGCGGAGACTCCGCAGAACGGCTTGGACTCATCAACGAGCACCGCGCGGTTGGTCTTCATGACACTGTCGATGATTGCCTGCTGGTCGAGTGGGCGGATGGAGCGCAGATCTAAAACCTCGGCATTGATTCCGTGCTCAGACTGAAGGGTTTCGGCAGCTTCAAGAGCACGCAGCACACTGCGGCCGTGGGCAATCAGCGAAACATCACTACCCTCGCGCTTGATATCGGCTTTTCCTAACGGGACGATGTGATCTCCGTCGGCAGGATCAGGAACTTCTCCCTTGGTGCCGTAGAGCAAGGTGTTTTCCATCACGTAAACGGGATCGTTATCACGGATGGCAGACTTCATAAGCCCTTTGGCATCGGCTGGCGTAGCTGGTGAGCAGACTTTGAGACCGGGGAATGAGGCGAAAATAGCTTCCGGCACGTGTGAGTGCGTCGCGCCAACGCCGGTGCCGCCGTTGGCTGGTCCACGCATGACGATAGGCACATTGCAGAGGCCGCCGGACATGTAGCGCACACAGGCTGCGTTGTTGACAAGCTGGTCAAATGCCACGGAGTGGAAGCTCCAGAACATGAGCTCCATCACAGGCCTAACACCCAGCATTGAGGCTCCCACGCCCATGCCAATGAATCCGGCCTCGGAGATAGGGGTATCGACAATGCGTTTGTCGCCCCACTTTTCCCAGAGTCCCTCGGTGACCTTGTAGGCGCCGTTGTACTGGGCAACTTCCTCACCCATGATGACGACATTCTCGTCGCGGGTAAGTTCTTCATCAAAGGCTTCGCGCAGGGCGTGGCGGTAGAGCATTTCTGGCATGGTTCTGTAAAAAATTTAGTCGTTAAAAAAGTGGCGGCCAATCTGAGACGCCTCGGTATTGTTGTCAGTCTCCCAGTAAACATCCTCGAAGATTGACTCCTTCGTGGGGGCGGGTGACTCATCGGCAAACTTGGCCGCTGCAACGGCTTCCTGTTTTGCCTCCTTATCGATATTATCGGCATCCACGTCAGTGAAAACAGCTTCGTCGATCAGGCGACGGCGCCACAGGCGGAGTGGATCGTGGTAGGTCTTGTATTTCTCGATTTCCTCCGGCGTCCGATATTTTTTCGCATTCGCGTCAGCAACCGAGTGACCGTAGTAGCGGTAGGTAGCGATTTCTAACAAAGTCGGTTTACTTTCCTTCCTAGCACGCTCCATGGCGATGTGAGTTTTGGCGCGCACTTCATAGAGATCCTCGCCGTTGACGAGATCCCAGTCCATGTCGTAAGCCTCAGCACGCTGCGCCAGGCAGTCTTTGTAAGCACTGGAGCGTTGTTGGGATGTGCCCATGGAGTAGCCGTTGTTCTCAATGATATACACGACAGGTAATCCGAACAGAGCCGCGAGGTTGAGTGACTCGTGGAATGCTCCTTGGTTAACAGCACCGTCACCTAGGTAGCAGAGGCAGCAGCCCTCTTGCTCTTTGTATTTCACACCATAAGCAAGCCCGAGACCGAGTGGCGTCTGGCCAGCAACAATCCCATGACCACCCCAGAAATTTTTTGAAGGATCAAAGAGGTGCATCGAACCACCCTTGCCTTTTGCTGCTCCTGTGGCTTTGCCGTATAGCTCGGCCATACATGGATTCATCTCCATGCCCACGGCAAGCGCGTGTCCGTGGCAGCGGTAGGCGGTAATCACGTGGTCGTGGTCTCCGCAGAGTGAGATGGTGCCGGTTGCGACTGATTCCTGACCGATGTAGAGGTGCAGGAAGCCCCCCATTTTACCACCATTATAGAACTTCAGTGCCGTCTGCTCAAAACGGCGGATCCGAGCCATTTCACGGAAGAATTCAATCTTCTGATCGGCGGTAAGATTCTGGTTGATCTTGGACTGGGAGAAATCGAGCGGAGAGGCAGGTGAATCCATCGGTAAAGTGATAAAGTGTGTGTGAGTGACCTAGTGGCTGCTGCTGACGGGTTCAAGCCCAAACCGACGCGCGGTTTTGAATGTGGGAAACTTGAGGGTAGCTACAAAGAGTAATGTGAAAACAGTGTTAGCGCAGAGGCTGTTTCGGAAAAAGACCCAAGTTGGAATATTGGTGGCAGGGTGCCCTGTCCACATAGCCATGGTGAGGCCATTCCATGTTTTTGGGTAGGCGGGATCGGCGACGAAACTGTAGACATTCGTAGAGAGATAGAAAAACACAGCCGCCATGAGCGTGCCACCGACGAGTGGTAGGACAGATGTTTTTCCCTGAAATCGGAAACCGATGAGCACACAGACTAGCATCGCACCCAGGATCACGACATCGATCATCCCGAATGCCTGGTAGCCCTGAATTAGGCTAGAAATTGGTCCACCCAGAACCCAAGCAAATGCAGCAGCAGGAAGGAGTAGAGGACAGGCGCGGGCAAAGACTGCTGCGCAGAAAAATATCGCCGCGAAGGGCATTATATTCGGCATTACCTCACTTGTCTGTGCTCCACTAATGCGGAACACAAGAATCAGGCCGACCAGCAATACCAAGGGAATGATGTCCTTTTTCACGGGGAAAAACTAGCACTGCCTTGGCGATTGACCAGAAAAATGAATAGGCATGCCACGGATCGAGTGTTTATCAGGAATTGAGCATGCGCAGGGCATCGCGCAGCAAGTCTTCCGTGGGTGTGTCCGGCTTGAGTTTTGCGATAGCTGCCACCGCCTTGCGCGCCTCCGCCTGTTTGTACCCCAAGCCGATCAATGCGGACTCGGCATCGACGGCTGCACTTGGCACCGACTCCCCTGCCGCTGCCTGCCATGCCTCGGCAACGCCGACCTTGTCTTTGAGTTCCAGAATGATTCGCTCGGCGGTTTTTTTCCCAAGCCCTTTGATCTGAGCAAGCGCCGCTGCATCGCCATTGACCACGCATGATTTAAAATGATCCACCGGCATCCCGCTGAGCACCGCCATTCCGATGGCAGGCCCAATGCCAGTCACACGCTCGATCAGTAGCAGAAAAAGATCTTTCTCCGCGACAGATGCAAAACCATAGAGCGTGTGCGCCGTCTCACGAATGTGCAGATGTGTGTGCAGCTCCACCTCTTTACCCTCAATCGGATTAATCGCGTCATAGGTGCTGAGCGATACCGTTAGCAGATAGCCAAGCCCGTTGACATCCACAACCAGCCTGCCGGGCAGGCCCTCTAACACCTTTCCTCGTATTCGTGCGATCATGTGGCGTCATTACAGCCCTTCGCCTCCCCCCGAGTCAACAGGAATCCCTCCACAGCGGTGCGCACCGCAAGCGTGTGGCACGCGACACGTTTTTCCAACGGCAGCGAACTTGGTGTCTCAAGCGTGTAGGACACGCGCGTGCCCATCTCCGCCATGTAGATCGCCTCAGGCCACTGATCCGGATAGTCGGCACGTGGCTCATGGAAAATCCAGCCCGGCTCACGGACTTCATGGTCGTCGATCAAGGCACTTGGCTCCGTCTGGATCTCTGCCTCGGCGGCTTTTAGAATTTTACGCGCTGTGCTCGGGCACCCTCTTTTCTGAATTTCATAGAGATAAAACCCCGTGCTCTCCCAGTCCTCATGCAATGAAATAAACATCTCAGGCACAGGTTGCTTCTCTAACCAAGAAACGTGGGCGCTCACCTCGGCGGTATTTTTTTTCAGATAGTCACGGTTCAGGTCTACGCCCTGGGCATTTTCGCGTGTTCCGGATGCCAAACCAGTTGGATTAATCAAGGGGCATAGGCGCCATTCGATGCTGTCGTCAAAACACCCGCAGCGGATCAGTTCCCGCATCGCCAGCACACCCGCAGGCTCGTCACCATGCATTCCCGAGGAAAGGTAGACCCTTGGCGCACCAACGGATTTTTTGGTATAGGCCGGGATGACATAGCCGCCGATCTCTTCCAGCGTCTCAGAATGAAACCCTGCAGCCTTAGCCGCTTTACTGAAATCCTGCAAATATGATGTCACATCGAAACTCACGTCCGCACTCTAGTACCCAAACTTGAATCTTGAAACTTCAAACTTAAAACTTAGCCTGCACCCATGAACGTTCTTGTCGTCGGAGGTGCAGGTTACATCGGAAGTCACTGCGTCAGGCAGCTGCAAGCGGCAGGTCATCATCCTGTCGTGCTGGACAACCTCGTCTACGGCCACCGCGCCGCCGTCGCGGATGACGTCACCTTTCACCAAGAGGATCTCGGCAACAGAGCCGCAGTAGCAAAAATACTGGCCGAGGAAAAAATCGACCTCGTGATGCACTTTGCCGCTTTCATCAATGTCGGCGAATCCGTGCATGCCCCA
>JBGCEU010000026.1:0-18583 GCA_045106535.1 Akkermansiaceae bacterium
ATGGGAAGCTTTCGGATTCCTCAGCCATGGGTATTTGTGTGTGATCATGAGTTATATTGGGGCATACAAGGCATGTATTATGTATTTGCAGAGAAAATCACTCAAGTCAAATTTTGATAATTCGGATAGATTAAATTTAACCTTTTTACTGTGCCTTTTGTAACTATTAAAGAATTACAGCAATGTACTAATTGCACCAATTTATTGTTCCAGCTGACCTGTCCCAAAAAGAGGAAGGTTGTCTATGCGTATTGCAACAAATTGAATAGATCACTTCTCTCCAAAAAATTCTTTGGCTATGGCCTGCTGACATTCTATTTCTATATCCATCATGTTTGACATTCCTGCACGCATTCGCCTTGTCCTCGCCGTAGCTGCTGTTGGCGGTTTTATTTTCATTGTTATGGGTAGCATGGCAGCTGGTAATTCGCAGCAAATCCATCTCGACAAACTAGTACACGGAATCGGATACGCAATTCTCGGGCTGCTGGTTATTCTCTCACTGCCTCCGGTCTGGTATTTACCAGCCCTATTTACGATCGCGATCATGGGGGCCGGGCTTGAATTCGTGCAAGGCCTGATCTTAGAAGAGCGTGACGCCGATATGATGGATGCTTTGGCGAATGTGAAGGGACTGGCTCTCGGCGCTTGTTTGGGGTTTTTGCTTCGACTGGCGTGGAACTACATACAAAAAGATTTGGCGGCTGCGGCAGATCGCAAACGAATGTGTTCGTTCAAAAAAGGTGAGGTCGTGTTCAGTGAAGGTGATGAAAGTGACTGCCTGTACGTGATCAAAAGTGGTAGCGTGCGAATTTCTGTAGACTCTGCTGACGGGGAAAATGAAATCAGTGTTCTCACTGCAGGCGAAGTGCTCGGTGAAATGGGGGTCGTGGAAAAATTACCACGATCCGCAACGGCGACAGCTATGAAAGATGCTTCGTTATACCGAATGGAAGCAGCACAAATCGAAGCAGGAGAGGATGGGCGTGATCATCCGGTTTTACAGGTGGCTCAAGCTCTGGCGGGAAGGTTGCGCGAGGCGAATAAACGAGTGAGTGGGTAGCCGGTAACTACTCTTCTCTTCTACGATAGAGAAACGCGTCTGAGGTCACCAGTGAGGTGATCAGGGCGTTCATACTACCACCACTATCTCTGTATGCCTTATGGGCGGTTTGTAAGACCGGGGCGTCGTGAATGGTTTCATTGCGGCCCATCCAATAGCGGAATGCGTGGCGGACGAACACCTGCTCAACGCGCTCGCTTTCGGAGAGTTTCCTGATCATCTCCAGCGCATCCTTCACCGGACCATCGAGTTTTGGGTCTCCCGAATCGACTATCTCACCGCTGGTGTCCACCGGCTTGCCAAGCTCGGTCGTACGGAACACTCCCACGTGGTTATACATCTCAAACGGAAGCCCCAGCGGATCCATTTTCTCATGACAGACAATGCAGGATTTTGCCCGCGTGACCCTCATCCGCTCACGGAGAGTTTTGTTAGGCTCGTCAGGAAGTTGGGCATCAACAGTGATAGGCACATCAGGGATACCACCACCGAGAAGCCGCTCGCGTACCCAGATACCCCGGTGAATCGCATGGTTATCCATGGCATCGGAGTGAGAGACTAACCAGGACGGGTGGGTGAGAATCCCCAGCCGCTCTCCTTCGGGAACTGTGGCAAGGATACGTTCCGGCTTCATGCTGTCGTTACCAAAGGAACGTCGACTGACCCGTGCGTATATCCGCGGACCGGTGAGGTCGGCATGATCGACATTGCTTTTTTGTCGAGCGCTTACTTGGCGGTGAGCCCGACTCAGTTCCTTTTTCTTGCGGGCGAGAGCTCGCTTGAGCCCCTTATCCTTTGGCTTGAGCTTTAATGACTCGTTGAGCTCGAACATTTCTTGTGTCAGTGCCTGAATTCCTTTCGTTGGCTCGACGGCTTGCGCTGCCGCTTTTTTGATTTCCTGCTTGGATCGTAGCCTGCCGAAGTAGGTATTGTCTCTTGTAGTCGCGACAACCTTGTCAGTTGTCAGCAACTGCTTTAGAACATCCTTATCTTCATCAAGGATGAGCTCAATCAAGCGATCGGTACTCGCAGAAGCATCAAACATAGCTCGGTAATGCCCATTACCCCTTGCTCCGGCACCCGAGCTGGAAAGAGCCTTGCTATCCTTACAGATATAGCCAGCGAGATCGTGATCAAAATAATCGCGAAAAAACCTGAGGATTCTTGGTTTCCTGATGCTGTCATCGTCGAGCATCCGGGTGACTTCACGTTTGACGTCGCTCCGGGTGCGCATGCGCCCGTCGATAATTGCCTGGCGGAGTGTAGCGTCTGGTTTGATGTAGCGTAATGCGTGGTTAAGTGCCAGGCCCAGCTCCCAGTCTTGGAGTATGACGCGACCGTATTCGTCCGGTGTTCCCTTTTCACCGAGTTCCGGCCTGAAGAGTGCATCGCGGTGCAAAAAAACAGCAGACAGACCCATGAAAACACCGTCCTCTTTACCTACTTTGGCGATCGAATCATTTACGATCTTAATGTAATCGGCAGACTCTTTTTCCGTGGGTGGGCGAAATGTAAGTGCCTCAAAAAGATAATCCACCGCCGAGCGTAGCTGCTCTTTTTTGACCTCTGGACTTTTCATCAGGTCATGCACAGGAGTCATTGGTCGCACGACTTTTGTACTGTAAACCAATGACGATGGAAGCCCACGTATATCACCCTCCATTTTGTAGCTGTTAGGATCGTCGGTGATTTGTTCGGGCTTGGCGATACTCAGAGGCCCATAAGCCATGTAACGGAGAATGTCCTCTGCCTTACCAAGAATCTGAGTTGCCTCCGCACTGTTGACGGAGTGAAAATCAGCGTAGTTCTCAAAGCCATGTTTACGGCTTGATGAGAGAACGACAGGTACACTCTTCACTGCGGTAGCGTATGCCACGGTACCGCCCTGATGCTTGGTGATTCGGTCGGTTCCAAAGTAGAGCTTGAGTTCACCACCATGATTCGTGGGAACGACGTCTCCACGGGTGCGGAGGCCAGGCTTGGCAGGATTATACTTTGGCTCAGTGTTAATGAGCTCGTTGAGCCGCGTGATATGCTCCTGAGGAGTGACACGCCAGATGCGGGCGGGAGAAGAGGCTGGCACAAGTCGAATGCCATCGGGTAATTTTCCAAACAGCAAATCGTGATTAAGAAAATTCGCCTTCTTAGGATCAAGATGAGCCTTGAAGCCCCCCTTGTCCTTCATGACGCGCTGTAGCTCCCCTACGATCCAGTCAGAAAATTGTAGCCGCTCAATCACCTCAGGCTGATCCTCTTTTTTGGGAGGCATTTGCTGCAGCGTCACCTGCGCCCAGACCGATTTCCAGATCGCTGAGTTCGTCTCATCGACCGGCCCCAAATTATGTAACTCCAGATCACCCTTGGAGGTAGTATCATCGTGGCAATCGATGCAATGGTTATCGAGGAAGTTCGCTGCGAATTTCTCATAAGTCGCAGGGATAGGTTGACCGGGTGTGTATGGCTCAGCGGAGCAAATCCGGACGCCCATGAGGGCAATCGACACCGCAGTTAGGGTCGGCCTTTTCATTATGTCAGAATTTCTCTGAGTGGGCCTGTTCCTTCGTCATACTTGGCAGCCATTTTGTCTGACATGTTGAAACGATCCACCTCCATGCCAGAAGCTCTGAGTATTGATGTATAAAGTGCATTGATCGGACGCTTACCCTGTAGCTGTGTAAAGCAGCCGGTTTTGAAAACGCCATTGCAGTTACCCAAGAGCATCACTGGCCAGTTTGCTCCATTCGTATGCTGCTTGTCGGCATTGTTACTGGTGTAAACGATCAACGTATTGTCCATCATGGTGCCGCTGCCTTCGGGCACGCTTTCGAGTTCCTCCATCAGCTTAACAAGCATCTCTGAGTTGTATTGGCGGATTTTGATCCAGATTGGGTTATCCTTTTGCGGCATGTGACCGAGGTTGTGCCCCTGCTTCTCGACGCCCAGGCCTTTCCACGCACCAAAGATTTCGCCACGTCCCGAGCCGATCGTGAGTGTGTTGGTAATGCCTGACTTAAGGGCTGCGATACCGAGGTCAAGGAGACGGTCGTGCCAGTCGGTCTCGAACTCAGGTCTTGTATAACCGTCGTCAACTTTCGGAGCAAATTTCTTGAGGTGGTCTGAGACTTTGCCGAGGCGCTCCCGCAGGCCATTGATGTCATCGAAACCGTCAACAAACTCACCGTAGCGTTGTTTATCCGCGGAGGGTAGCGACTCACCTTTGGCAGCTGCCAGCTGCTCGATACGATCGAACATACTCGATCGCGCCTCGTGATGATTACGGATATCACCCTGAGAGATTCCACCAAATAGCATCTGATAGAGATGATTCGGATTCGAGTGCATGAAAATGGGCTTCCCTGCTCCACGAGCCGAGAGGTTCGCGACCGTAGGTTTGCCCACCATGTTTTCCATCGAATCCATTCCGATACACAGGTGTGGCAGCAATGTTTGCGGCAGCACCTTGCTAAGTTCGTAATCGATGGTGGACGCACTGGGCGGCACGCCGTCACTTCCTCGATAACCACCCAGAGCGCCAAAAAAGGCACTGTGTGAGGGACTCGTGTGGCGACCATGCAAGCCATTGATGATGTGCAGCCGTTCCTTAAATGGCTCAAGCGCTTTGATGGGCTCGGGCAGTTTGGCGCCTGCCAACGAACCGTTATTTTTCATTCCAGTGGGAATGCAGGTGCCTGGTTCAAACCCCTGATTCTGCATGAAAAAGATCACCCGCTTGGGCCCGCCGGAACCAATGGTGAGGCTACTCGTATTGGCAGCACGTGCGATACTGGGAAACACCGATGCTCCGACAGCTGCACCGAAGCCCGATGCGAGCATTTGTAGGGATTTCCTGCGATTAATCATGATTGAGAATGGAATACTCCCAAAATACGAATTCGCTCACATCAATCTTTCCCCGAACGAAGCATATCAGGCTATTTACCAAGAGGTGTCGACCGATTACTGTTACGATAACTATTCAGTAGTGTGCGTAACTGGGATACTATCTCGGGTTGTTTTTCACTGAGGTCTATTTCCTCTTTTGGGTCAGACTTAAGATTGTAGAGCTGAAACTTTCCATCTGGTTTCAAGTGAAAATAATCAAAATCCGCCCACTTACCAGTTTGCGGATCACGTTTGGGGTGCCATGATTTAACATCGATTTTTCCTTGGTTATTTCTAGGGTATTCACCAGAACCTGCTCCTTCGATAAGTTTCCAATCGCCCTGACGAATGGCAAATTGCCCTGAAACCGAGTGATGTACCGTGGCTTCGCGCAACGGACGCATGTAGGGCTGATCGAGCAACACCTTGGTGATATTATAACTGTCTTCTCCAGCATTCTCCGGCACTGGCTGATTGAGCAACTTGGCAAACGTCCGGAAAAAATCAGTGAGGCACACAGTTTCGTCCGACGTACTGCCCGGCCTGACTTTCCCAGGCCAGCGAACAAGCAGCGGGACACGATGACCAGCTTCATAGATCAGACTTTTTCTACCACGCCACGAACCGTTGCAGGCGTGTCCATTTAAACTCTCATGGGGGCGGGCACCATTATCACTGGTGACCACAACGATGGTATTGTCAGTGAGTCCATTCCGATCGAGTGCTTTGAGAACCTGCTGTACCGCCCAGTCGAACTCGACAACAAACTCGCCGTAAATCCCGGCTTTGGTTTGACCATTGAATTTTTTGTTAGGTGTGAGTGGAAAATGAATATTTGTAGTGGAATAGAAGAGAAAAAATGGCTTCTCCTTATACTTGTCGATGAATGCAACGGCTTCTTTGGACAGGTCAACAGCGGTATCTTCCAAACTGCGCACGGTGTCTTTCATTGCCTCCCTGCTGTTGTATTTCAAACCGGGTTTCAGCCCGACAACTTGGCGGTCACGCATGAACACCTGACGCTTTTTACTGCTGTTATGGCTGAATGGGACACCGAAGAAAGAATCAAAGCCAACTTCTAACGGCCCTGGTTTTGGATCAGCACCCAGATCGGCATTCAGTTCCGTGCCCCACCCCAGATGCCACTTACCAATGCATCCAGTGGTGTATCCAGCTTGCTGGAAAATTTTCCCCATCGTCAACCGATTCGTATCAATGAGCAGCGGGTGGTTTTCCTGGAGCACCCAGTTTTTTAGCCAGCTTCTCCATGCATAACGACCTGTCAAAATCGAGTAACGGGTTGGCGTGCAGACTGCTGAGGGCGAGTGCGTGTCGGTAAACCGCATGCCTTCTTTGGCGAGCCTATCACATGCTGGAGTCTTGAAATGGGTGGCGCCATAGCAACCCAAATCACCGTAGCCAAGGTCATCGGCAAGGATGAATACGACGTTAGGCGTAGCTTTCTCCCCAGCTATTGCCACCACAGAGACAGACAGAGAGAATATGAATTTTACTACTATGTTTCGCATGTCACTCGCAATCAATTCTGGTTCACAACAGCACGCAGGAAAATGCGGCCGAACGCTTCGCTCGCGGTGGCGGTGACCGTTGTCACGGTTCCGTTAGTGCTGGGAACAAAGCTCACAGTCAGCCCATCTACGGGGCCGCTTCCGCTACTATACCAGTCACTGAGATTTGGTGACCACTCATAATGACCGGTTATATCGCTGAGTGGGTTTGTATTTTGAGAGTGAGTGAAGGTGACTTCACTAGCGGTAGATGTTAGACTGGTCACAAACTGATTTGCTTGCCCGGGGTCTGTTCCAAGCCAAGCTTCAAGATGATTTGATAATCCATCAGCATCAAAGTCGTCTTCGGGGTCCTGGTCACCTACAGACAGCCCCCACGTTGGATTAGCGATGTAGTTAGCATAGGTGTTTGTGTTCGCGGGAAATTCCACTGCCGCAATTGCTAATAGATCAGTTCCACCAGCATTGGAAAAGGAATAGGTGTTCGGTCCGGAGGAAGCAACAGTAGCACTACCGGTAGACATGGATACCCAACGACTACCTGCCTCCAAGTCCGTGAGTGTATCTTCCGTTAGAGGCGCTTCGGCGTTCATGTTTGGGGCACCATTGCCTCCCGCCGCTCCAGCATTGAGAATTCCTGCGATGACGATCGAATTATCCGAGCTGGTGATAAGGCTTACTGTGTTAGAGGTCGCTTTATTAGTGACACCCACTCCAGGCGCGGTTCCGGATAATTGGTAAATCGTGAAGAGACTACCGTTGTGATTCTCCTGATTGACCACAATGTCTCCCGCAACCCCCGGATTATCGAGATAGAAGATTGCTAGTGCAGGAACACCTGACTCTTCCTGCACGGCTTCCGTTAGAGCCACGCCGCCGTATGTAACTGAATTGAATCCACCACCAGTGTTGCCTGGGAACCCATGTTCCCCACCCAAAACCACGACTAGCTTATCGGCTGCGCTCGCATCGTAGCCCGTGGCAATTGTTTTATCACCCGCACTTCCAGAGCCAATGCCCTCGGTAAAAGCTAGGATCGTGGCAGCCTGCGGAGCGGCCGTAACCGTAAGCGTTGTGTCATCTGCAATCACGGAGGCTGTATCCAGAGCATTACCCGCAAGATCCTCAAGGATCGCACCTGACTTCACCTGCAGTTGCATGGTGCCTGTCCCACCCGGCGTGACTGAAACTTCGAACACCGCAGGATTTGGCGTTTCTAACACGCTATTGATTATTGCCGCAGCAGAGCCTCCATTTTCAAAATCTTCTACTCCAATAGTCGTTCCATTCATGGGTTCACTGAATGTAACCGTGTAGATCACTGTTGCGTTTTCATAAATGGAACCACCGCTTTGGTCATCGATAATATCAACGCCGGCGAGGGTCGGTGGAGTGATATCTGACCCAGAGCCGCTTGTTAGTGTGACTATTACTGTCTCATAGGCCTCGGTGAGACCACGCGAGTCAGACATTGTCACCTCGAACTCGTATACCCCAACGGTGTCGTCGAACAAAACCGTGCTGTTAGCAGCTGTAGCCGTACCATTTGGGGTAAACGATACTGTGCCCGGCCCAGAGACTTTTCTCCACGTATAGATACTATCACCCTGCGCATAATCAGTAGCAGAAACTCGGAGAACTGTGGAATTTGCCGGTAGATTGAGCGCAGCACTATCTGCTGTGGCTGACTGAATGCTTTTGAGTGCGACCAAAGGTGTAGGATTTGGGTCGCCATTAATTGCATCCAGTGATGCCTGAGCCGTAGCCGCAACTTCTCCAATACTTAGATAGGATGTTAGAAAGCCAACCGCATCGGGGTCTGGCAAAACGGTATTCACTCCTCCTGCAAAGGAACCCACACCCTCAAGTCCTTCTCGGCGACGACCACCTTCCTCATCAGCTGCGAAGGCCATACTAGCCGGAACTCCCTCAGCAATACCATGCTTTTGCAAAACGGCTACGCCACCCCTACGAACACCATTACTGAACATCTTGTCTGCGGGGGCTCTTTTGACCACGGAATCAACGATGGTTCCTGATAAAGCCAAGACATCAGCGTAGTCCAAGTTATCGTATGTCCTCTCTAAGGTTCCACGGGACAGACCCACTGGCGTTTTAGCAATCGCCCGGATAGCTGGATAAAGTAAGTTTCGATCCACACCGTCCACGCTGTTCCAGAGGATTCCCCTGGGGCCAAAGGCATTCCAGCTGTAAAACAAAAGCATACCCAGTTTCGCATGGGCAAACTGCAGCGGATCCTCCTCCACCATCGGGTAAAGAGGGGCAGCATTGAAAGCAGCGGCGGCTAAAATCGTATCTAGTTCTGCAAGGTTCGCATTTCGAGGCAGGTATCGCATCGCATCCCCAGCCGAGTATCTAACATAGTTATCAGCATCTGTTAAAAGTACCGCCAGCGGAGCCGCGGAACTAGAATTGCCAATTTCACCAAGCGCAGCACAGGCGCCAGCTCGCGAGCGCGAAGACGCAGCGGTATTGTTCGCCATCGCAGTGATTTGATTTAGTTCAGCTGTGCTAATGCTGCGGGTGCCCAGCTCTTTAGCAGCCTGCTTACGCACCTTAGGCGACCAATCATCCAAATCAGAAATCAACTGGCTGTCGGTGCGGCTATCGGCATCGTAGTCGCCAGACTGAATAGCCTCCGTAACGTCTAAAGTGCTCAGGTAGCGGGTCGGATCGTGGTTCTTACCAGTGATACGCAACTTGCGATGAGGCAACGCATAGGTTAGCAAGGCAGCCGTACTCATACGGAAGCTGTGATAAGATGATCCGCTGTGTGGACCTTCGCCATTGAGACAATCATATTGGAATCTTCCGTCCCAGCAACGGTTCAGATCAAGCATCCAGCTGACTCGGCTAAAGTAGGCGGCGGCGGCTTCTTCTCCCCCCGCAGCGGCCCCGAGTGGTGCCCACAGATAATTAAACCAACATCCCGTATGTCCTAACTCGCGCTCATTTGTCGAGGCTGTCGCCATTTTAGCAAAAAATTTTCCTTCTTCGACGCGGTTAGCCTGAAGGCTGAAGTAGAGGGCACCGAGTCCACTCTTACCGTTACTTTCATGCGAAATGTAGGGCTCATGTTCACCATACGGGATGGCCCCCTTACCTGAATAGTAGGCAAAAAATCGGCTCGATGCTGCAATAGCAGGATCAAGCTCTGGATCTGTTAGGCCGCATTCTTTCGCGAGAAGCACACCGAGGAAACATGGCATCCCAGCTGAGTTGACGACGCCGTAGACGCCTCCCATCGGGCCATTCGCACTGCCATCTGCATTCTTCTGAGCGTATTTATGGCCGACGGTTCCAAAGAGGCTCTGGTTTTTGGCAATATTCACGGCGTAGGCCCGTATGGCGGGCAAAACTAACGCGTCGTTTGTCGCGAGGTAGTATTCGGCTAGAAACACAAGTGTGTGTCCGCGCTGCCAGGTAATCATAGAGCTTGTATCCGGAGCATCCGACATCATTTGATCCATCGTCGTTTGTGAGGGAATCAGGGCACGAGCTTCGGTCTGTGCTTTGGCTTGATAAGTAGAATTCCCGTCCGCAAGCAGAGTAATAGCACCAAATGAATACCTGCCAGAGGTCTCGTTATTATAGACGTAAGCTAATCCGTTCTGAAGAATTGCTGTCGACTTTGGACAGTTATAAGGCGCGGTAGCCGAGTAGGCACCGAGATTTTGTAGCGTTATTGTGACTGTGCTAGTGCTGCCAGCACGCCAGCGCAAAAGTTTTAAAGTAGCGGGATTCCTGGCCTCAGCATCGGCAATCGCAAGAGCCAGACTCTTACGTGCGTCAGAGCTAAAATTGACGGGATTTGCTCCAGTGCCATCCGCACCGAGGATTACGTCATCTACCGCAAATAGGCTAGCAGCTGGTGAACCTGATTCAACATCCGTGACTAAGATCTGACGACTCTCACTGGTGTCTATTTTAACATGATATGTCCAGCCACGCATCCCAGTGGGTCCCAAGTTAAATGTACGCACAGGATCTTCGTTGGGCACTCCTCCGTCCGTTAGGTCTGGCGGGGCTGCCAAGGCGCTGGCAAACATCACATAAAGTGTCGCCAAAATGGGCATCCATGATTTTTCGATTTTTATATTCATCAGTAAGGTTGAATTGGTTTTGTGCCTCTTTTGGCACTAGTAATTTACCATGTGATCACAAAAAACAACGGATGACAATTCAGAAAAACCGACTTTTTAACACCAATCGGGAAATACAGATTTCAACCAGTCTCGGTATTTCTTTGATAATCCGATCTAGTATTCAGTTCTGATTCACGACAGCGCGTAGGAAAACACGGTCGAATACCTCGCTCGCGGTGGCAGTCACTGTAGTCTGTGCACCAACCGTGTTTGCAACGCATGTAACAGTCATTCCTCCAGCAGGGCCAGTGCCGCTGGCGTACCAATCGCTAAGATTTGGGGACCATTCATAACTTCCCGTAAGATCAACGGGAGAGCTAGCATTCCGCGGGTGGACCAAAACGACAGTGGTATCCGTGGAACTCAGGCTGGTGACAAACTGGTTTGCTTGTCCGGGATCGGTTCCCAACCATGCTTCGATACCATTGGTCAAACCGTCTTTATCCGGGTCGTCTTCCAAACCCATCCTCGCTCCCACTGCAGGATACCCCACCATCCATGAATTGAAATTATCACCGCCGGGGCGACCACCGGGGTAATAGATGTTCAGGATTGTTGCGACGTAAGAGCGAATATCAACAGCTGAGTCCTCGACATAAATTTCGCCATTTGGGCGATTTTCGATGTCGTTATTTTGCACAAACCACTCGGTGCTGTCCCACTGTCGACCATGCTCTGACTCGGTCCACAGACCCGTTGGATTCGGTATATGACCCCACCAGTTTTGGGCGAAGGTCTGGAACGCAGCGTTGTCGGCGGGAACAATCGATCTGTAGTGCACGAGGGCATCATAGATGGCAGCAGACTCGGGTAAATTTGCTGAAGAAATCGCTGAAGCGAGAGCAGACGGATCATCTGGCTGGATACCCCAGAAATGCAATAGCGGACGGAGGTCAACGCCAGCCGACTCCGCGAGCCGCAGCATCATACCATCATTGCTGGTATCGCTGACCTGACCATTTTCGTATTCCTCGTTGTAGGAATACCAGAAGGCACCAAGCACGTCCCAACCGAAGAGTCGGGCTGTATCGACAAATTTCGCGTGTCCCTTGAGTTGGTAAGATTTCTCACCAGATGCCATCGGAACATTTCGTGGCGCAAAGTTGAAGCTCGTCATCCATGCGATGGCGGTATTATCGAGAGTCCTGTGGGGATTTCCTTGGTAGCCACGAGACGCTGCTAGGGCGGTATCCAGATTGACTCCCAGTTTACCGTTAGCCACTGCGACGTGGTGCAGGTTGACAACCGACTCCGATTCTCCGCCAAATTTGGGGAAACTCCATGCATGCCCCTCTTCGTGATAATACCAATCAGCTGCATTACCAGGATCTGTTAGTAAAAAATGGTTATGGTTTCCGCCGTAATCCGTGTTCGGATTGTAGGAAATATTCACCGAGGGATAGCCTGGAGAAAAAACAGATGCACGCAATGAAAGGTCTACTTGCGGATACATGGTCTCCTTCCCCTTACCATCCGGATAGCCCATCAGTTCATTCATCGCATCCATCGCCAGATCATGCTGCGCCATCAGCGTGACAGGATCATCGAAGGCATAAATCCAACTGGTAGGCACGTTCATCATGAATTTTTCCGACTGAAAATCCGCCCACGGTGCTGGGTGGTTGCGCTCGGTATTCTGCCACTCGCTCAGTGTGGTGGTATGGAAACTTTTTGCCGAGAAGTAAGGTGAGCGTATTGCGTTGCGAACTTGTATTTCAACTACCCCAACCGATTCCTCACGGGGCACCTCGATATAGATACCACCTCCGAACGGGTTGGCTACTTCGATCACCGTGGTATCGATTGGATACAGGCGGCTGACGCGATCCATACGTTTAATCGTTGGCTTGTTCGACAAATCCCATGAGTGTGCGCCGACGCGAATGCTGTATCCTTTTCCGACAATAGACGCCGGCACGGTGACCTTGGCTGTGGCACCTGGCGCGACGTATGCACCAGTCGGCTTTCTTGCCGGCGTGCCACTGTAGAGAGTATCCTCACCCCAGGTATCTGGGTAACTGGCATCAATAGAAACTTTGTAAATGGCATCCGTATCCGCAGGTGGCGCTGCTGAACCCGGGAAGAAGGCGGATGATCCAAACTTATAGCCTTCAAACAAATAGTCGTAGTTCAGCACATTGTTTAAGGTGTAGGTGTTATCCATGATATACTGCATCACCGAGTAGACCACCCAGTTGATGTCTTCATCTGAAGTGGCTGACCGATTAAACGATTGGATTGGGCTGCCTTGCACAAAAATGGCACCGATAACCGAATCATAAGTTTCCACGAGTTCAAAACTTGCGGCAATGACTGAGCTGTGAGTGCCTATAAAACCGGACTTGGCGTCGATGGTTGCCTTATGCGCTGCAATTTGCGGACCTGTTAACGTGCTTGTGCCATTAATGTGATCGCGAAGGGCGTTGAATACGGTGACTAGTGTGGTCGCATCCGAACCTGCAGCAGGTTCAGGGTCAGTGGTCACATTTACACCAGATGAAACGGTGCTGACATTGCCTAAGGCGTCCCGCATTTTGACTGTGTAGTTGTAGGTCGTCAAAGGAGCTAAACCATTGTCGGTGTATGTTGGGCTGAGCTGCCAACCGCTATTCGTGCCACCGGGATTTCCTGATGTTTCGGTGAAGAAATACTCCACGGGGCCAGTGGCATCGGAGCCAGTGACCGAGGTCATACTCGCCGAACTAAGAGTCGAGGTAAGTGTTGAGGTAAAAGACGGCGGGTCAGGTGTGGGTGGATCGGTGTCCGGCCCATCAGTGGTTGCGCTGGCGGCTGCTGATTCAATTCCAACGTTGGGTATGGATGCGGAATCACGCATAGTCACCGTGTAGGTGTAGGTAGTGGATGGATTCAGTCCGGCATCGATGTATGTCGGGCTGGTTTGCCATCCACTACTGGTGCCCCCCGGGTTACCGGACGTTTCAGAAAAAAGATACTGCACAGGATCAGTAGCATCTGATCCCGTGGTAGCGGTCATGGTTATCGAGACGCTATTGATGGCATCTGGTGCGACTGCGAATGTTGCCTGAGTTGGCGTGGGAGGAGCGGTATCCAGACCGGGTGCATTGCCATTGAGAAGGTTGACCATTCCACGGCCCAGGGCATCACCCACGAGTGTGTAGGTTTCGGCATTGTTGTTATAATGAAAACCTTGGGTGCCCGGGGATTGGCTAACAGGCCGGTAGTAGTTACGCGTCTCCACAGTAAGCACGTTTCCGGTAAACTCGGGATAGTTACCAGTTTCCCCACTAACGGATAGCTGCCCGTTGACCACAGCAAGGAAACCCGGCGAGGTATTGTCCCAGCCGCCGTCGAAGGAAACGGTGCCAAGAACGAACGGCGCGTTTGAGGTGGTGTTAGACGGATACCGAGCCTCGTAGTATTCTCGCGTTTTTTTGATAAAGTTTGCCATGTTCTGACCATATCGGCTGGCGTGAGGCTCTCCCTGATCTTTGTGTCCCTGCCACCAAACATAACCTGCGATTTCATAACCCTGTGCAGCATACTGAGGAAATCTAGTCGCAAAATTATCAAGAACATCGACGACGTTATCGACCGTTCCACTGCCCGCCGGCGCCCAATCGGCCTCGTTTAACAGACAGTCGTCGTATTGTTTTCCTGCATACCAACTGATCGGAACAGGAGTGGTGCCAGTGACCCAACGTTCGGGAGAATCCCCATAGCCCGCGTAAGTCCAGTCCGTTGTTCCATCGTTCCAAGTAAATCGTGGAGTCCCTGGAGGGCAGTAGTCCCAACCAAGACTGCGGTTACCAATGGATGATTTTATCAAGATTACCGGCTCGTCGTGATATTCTCCAAGGATATGACCAAAGCCTAACTCCGGTCCTAATCGGTCAGCGCCAGATCCACATCCAGCGCTCAACCACTTCTTGGCAGTCGCGGAAATAACGCCTTCATACCAAACGTCTTTTCGCTGGGTCCAGGCACCGGTGCCATCGACGAAGTTTGGAAATTTTTTATCATCTCGGGTGATACCAACCAGTGAGCCTGGGTTGCCGTTGAGCGGCTCGTTGACGTATCCGATACCTACCATGTTAGACTGGCCGGACATGATGTAGATTTTCACCTTCTTGTTGGTGACCCCCTCATCTGCAGGATCGGGGTCTTGCAATGGGTATGCAAAACCGGGATCATCATTCGCATCTGTAGGATCCGTAAATGTGGCGGCAACTTCATACCAATCCCCCGCTGTATCACCATCGGTGTCGGGATTGGTGGGATCGGTTCCCGTGTCGGCAGCACTCACAAACGTTCCTGTTCCTGTTTCCACACCATCTGAAAGGGCATCGGAATCACTGTCGGTGCTAGTCGGATCAGTTCCCGTGTTTGATGCATCCACAAAACTACCGGTATTTGATTCAACGCCGTCGCTCAGGCCATCACCATCAGTATCGGGATTTGTCGGGTCGGTCACAGGGCGCAATCCTGCTCCGTCAACCTCATCACCATCGTTAAGTGTATCGCTATCGGTATCGGCCAGATTAGGATTGGTGCCAAGTTGATATTCCTCCAGGTTGTTCAGGCCATCGCCTTCCTCATCAACTGCTGGGTCTAATGATGTGTTAGACGATGGTGTTGTATGCGCCAGTTCAAAGCTGTCCGGTATGCCGTCGCCATCGGTATCATCCACAATGAATGTGAACGTAGTGCTTTGAACCGGATTACCCGAAGTGTTACCTTCAAGATAAGAGTCGACGCGCCAGTAGTAGGTATCAGCTGTAGGAGCATTCACCGAGACAGAGGTCACATTCTGCCCTAGCGTCACAACCTTGTTAAAATCGGTGTTAGGGTCGGTGCCAAACCAGACGTCGACCCATACATCGGAACCCGTATTGGCGGGTAAATTTGTCCAGTTCAGTGTGACGCTTCCCCCGACAACAATTTCACCATCAAATGGATCAGGGTCCAGTGGATCATCCATATCCAGATGGAAAATCAGATCATGGCTCTTAGTATTCACCGTGTTGTCACCAATACCCTGACCAGTGCCGGAAACGTAATGAGTGCCTCCAGGAAAAACATTGTCGGTGCGGTTCAAGTAAGGAATGCCAGTCTGCCAACCTGAAGTGGTAGAGGTCATGCCCACGTCAACACCATAGAGGGTGTTTGGAGCCAAGTAGACAGGGGTATCGAATGTCCATGTCATGTATTCCCCTGAATTCCATGTAAAGTTCTGAGTGGCGGTTTCACTATGAATCTCAGTGAAGGATGCGCCCGAGACTGAACCGATACGAATAGCGTAGGTTTTTGTTGGTTCAGCTTTTTGGGTTGCACTGACCTGATAAGTGATTGCGTTGAGCATCACCCCGGTGTCACCGGTCGAGAACGTCTGGCCTTTGGGTTTTCCTGCCTCACTATTTTCGGCAAACCATTTCACGGTGCCAGTGACCGCACCGAAATTAGCAATGTCCTTGCTATCGACTACCGGTGGAGTGGCACTAGCTGACGGCGTAGCAGCTTCAGTAGCCACTACCAGACAAAGAAGAGTCACTAGTATTGCTGAGATCTGGCGGTTCATATTTTTCATGTAAGGTGATAGTTAATCTCATCGCGCGAAGATTGATCTGCGCACGATTGAAGAATCAAAGCACCATACCAAAAAAACGCAGGCATGACCAGAGATCATTCCCTCTTTACCTTACCCATGCTGGATATGTCGATCATGCTAGTCTACTTACACAATACGCGTGTCCAAACCCTCTCCACGAAGGCGGCAGGTTTCACACTGCGTGTTCTGCGGCCTATGGCTCAGTGATCACCAGACGAGCGAAACTAGAACCTGCCGCTGGAATGGTTACACTGACCCGATCCGTCGTTACTCCTGCGGTGATAGTTACTGTGCCAGCACTAGTTTCTGGAATAGGCACCTGAGTCCAGTTATCCAGATCAGTAGAGTATTCGACGATCTGGGTAACTCCAGCCACGGATGCTTTGCTGCGATCGTATTCAAACTTCCAACTAACACCCGACGGCGTGACGACTTCTGGCAACGGGCTAGGCGATGCCACCAGTGGATCTCCACCTAACACAAACTCCATCAGGTTTACAATACCGTCGAAATCAGGGTCATTTAACGGCCCGTCATTTACTCCTCTGGTCAGGCCTTGCGCAGCATCGGCTGCCCACATCTCAAAAAGCGTGTTAGGGATGAGCTCGAGCATGGCCTCACCCATCGCCTCACCAACTTGATAATAACTCTCACCATTTCCGTTCCAGTGGAACCCTTGGCTGATGGGTGACAAAAATTCGCCGTAATCAAAAGGGCGCGTATCCACGGTGGTGACTGTGCCAGCCAATGCGGGGTACTTCACAGGATCAGAGACGTTGCCCTGTGCATCGATCAGTGTTCCAGGGCCAGAGGGTGCATTTGACAGACCTGTATTGGCGATGACAAACGGCAGGTTTGGCTTTCCAAACTCAGTGCGCAGATCACTGATTAGATTGATGAAATTGGCTTCATACTCGGCGACCGCTGCGGAATTCACTCTATCGTTCCAGCCTTGATGCCATCCGAATCCAACAAGTTCGTAACCATTGCCATCGTAATCGGGATAGTAAGTCGTGAGATTATTGTCTAGGCTAGTCAGCACTGTGTTCACTTTATCCACCATATCGAGGTAGAAAGGCCCGGTTGTGCCTCCCGAACTAGGAGGACGAAAATCAGCAAATAGAGACTTGCCGCCCCACGCTGTCTTGATGATGAGCACCTCGTCACCAAGTCCCGCTCCGATGGCTTGGCCAAAGCCATACTCAGGGCCGATACGATTATCTGATGAAACTCCAAAATACGCATCAAGGTATCCCTCGCGCTTGATTTGTGTGCTTCCACTAACAGTATCCCAGTAGGAAATGTAAACGTCATCGCGGGTTAGCCAGCCTGGAAGACCGCCGACTAGGTTATCGCTATCAAACAGATAACCATACTTGAGCGGATCACGATTAACCGCACCACGCAAACTGCCAACGCCTCCGATAACCTGATCACCTGTTGGATCCTCGGGATCTCGTCCAAGCTCTGTTCTACCGTGCCCTTGCATGTTAGATTGACCGGCGAGAATAAAGACTTTTAGTTTTCCATTACCTGCAGGCGCGTTGATTTCCTGATCAAAAGTATCTGAGCTCGGCTTGTTATTGAGGTCTCCCACATACTGCGCAGTGATTGGGCGCAATCCCGCAGATAGGTCACTCGTGGTGACAATCGCCTGAAATGATCCATCAAGGTCACTACTCCCGATGAGTAAGTCACGTGCGTAGAAGTTAACCGTCCCGGTCGGGCTCGCTCCAGTTACTGTTGCGATGTAGGTCAGTGACGATCCCAATGCAGCAGGGTTAGCGCCAGATGTTAGAGCTAGTGCCGTTGTGGTGGCAGGGCGGGCATCTTGCACCGTTAAGACGAATGGTGGAGACGTGCTGCTCGCATAAGTCGCGTCACCTTGATACTGGGCAATGATATTGCGGGCGCCTTCAGGCAATGCAGAAGTTGTGATGCTGGCTTGGAATGAGCCATCAATTGTATCGCTTCCCAGCTCAGTCAAGCCATCGTAAAAAACCACAGTGCCTGTCGGCGTACCACCGCTAACTGTCGCGGTAAAGGTCACGGGCAAACCAATATCAATCGGGTTAGTGCCGCTGGTCTGTGCGATGCTTACATTGCTGGCAGTCTTTGGGGGACCCACCGTGATCATTCCCAATCCTGAAAAGTGGACATCGTCTTGGTTTTCTGCAGGAGAAGACGATGATCCATAAGTGCCGTCCGCCACAGCCACACCACCAATTGTGAGTGAAGTCACATTAATAGACCCCACAAAATCCAGCTGCATCAACGCGCCCGTGGCTATCGTGATCGGCCCAGAACCCAGTGAGTTTTCAGTTTCACAAACCAACGTGCCGTCAACCAGATCAGT
>JBGCEU010000027.1:0-12280 GCA_045106535.1 Akkermansiaceae bacterium
CTGCTGGCGAATCCTGAGTTCAAAAAACTGCTCAAGGCCGCCCGCAGCGAGTGGTGATTAGCGTGTCGTGTGGTGCATAAAGTCTTGATTCTTACCTCTTTCTCCTTACATCTGCAGCTCTGATGCCAAAGGTATTTATCAAGACATACGGATGACAGATGAACGAACGCGACTCCGAGCAGGTTGCTCGGATGTTCGTGGAAGGTGGTTATACGGTCACGCCCGAGGAAAGGGATGCGGATGCCATTCTGGTAAATACATGCTCAGTGCGTGATCAAGCAGAGCAGAAGGCGCTTGGTAAGATGGGTATCATGGGGAGATACCGCGAGCGGAAGCCGCATGTGGTCTACGGCTACATGGGCTGCATGGCGCAGAGCCGGGGACAGGAGCTTTTTAAAAATATCCCGCACCTTGATGTGGTGGTGGGCACACAGAAATACCATAAGGTTTTTGAGTATGTGGATAACATCCTGACCAAGCGTATGGAAATGCGTATGGACGACCCCGCCTACTCGCTCACGGGTGAGAGTGTCTGTGATATTGAAGAGGAAAAGGACTCGCAGAACACGATCCGCGACCACGTCACGCAGGAGAACCAAACCACTGCTTTTGTTTCCATCATGCAAGGCTGCAACATGCGCTGCTCGTTCTGCATCGTGCCGGATACGCGTGGAAAAGAACGCGGTCGCCCGATTCCTGACATCGTAGAGGAGTGCAAGAATCTCGTCGCCAAGGGAGTGAAGGAGGTCACGTTGTTAGGTCAGATTGTGAACCTCTACGGACGGACTGAGTTTGAAAAAGTCGATGGCAAAAGCCCCTTCGTCCAGCTGCTTGAGGCGGTGCATGAGGTTGATGGACTGGAGCGTATCCGTTTCACCTCGCCACACCCGATCGGCTACCGCAAGGATCTCGTGGATGCCTTCACTTATTTGCCGAAACTCTGCAGTCACATTCATTTCCCAATGCAATCTGGTTCTGATGCTATTTTGAAAAAAATGCGCCGACCATACAAGCACGCGAAGTTTGTCGAGATCTGCCAGAACATGAGGGCAGCTCGACCTGACCTAGCAATCACCACGGACATCATCGTCGGCTTCCCCGGCGAGACCGAGGAGGATTTCCAGGCAACCGTCGATACCGTCAAGGAACTCGAGTTCGATAACGCATTCGTGTTCCGCTACTCGAAACGCCGCAACACACCCGCCGCCGAGATGGACGGTCAGCTCCCCGAGCGAGTCAAGGAAGAGCGGAATCAAGTTTTGCTTAAGGTTGTGAATGAGCTATCGGTTCGAAAAAACGAAATGTTGGTCGGCACGCGCCAGGAAGTGCTCTGCACCGGTTACTCCAAAACAAACAAATCCCGCCTAATGGGGCGCACGTCACAGAATAAGATTGTTATTTTTGATGGCGATTATGACCGCATGACGGGTGAGATTTTTGATGTCCTTATCGAGGATACGACAGGCTTCTCACTTTACGGCATGCCGGTGCTTAAATAAGCCTTTTCACAATCGGATTTAAGCTTAGTATCCGCCCGCGACATTCCAACAATCATGCATCCCTACGAAGAAATCACCCTAAGCGCTGCCGGTTATATTTTGGCAGCGTGGCTGATAGGTCTGCATTTATGGATGCTGCTTAAGCCTAGTGAAAGTAAGGAGTTTTTCCAAAAGCTGCCACGTAACCGCTACCTCGGGCCCTGGTTCATGGGTATCGGCATGGCATGGTTCTGGCTACTTGTGGCACCCGATGGACTGGGGTTTCTGAGCAAGCTGCAGATGGATCTTGGCGACTTTAACCGCGCGAAAAGATTACTACAGATCCTGGTCCCCATTGCGGCGGCGGGGATGATCATGCACGTGAAGGAATTCCTTGCAGTGCGTGGGCTTGGCCTGCTTGCCCTCATGGCGGCCGCGCCTCTGCTCTACGCCGCTTACCTAGAGCCTTACCAAAGCCGATTGCTGATCCCCATTTTTGCCTACATCATGATTTTCAAAGGCCTGTTCTGGGTTGGGATGCCCTATACCATGCGTGATGCCATCACGTGGGCGACTAAAACAGACGGCCGCTACAAGCTACTGACCCTTGGCGGTCTCGGCTACGGTGTCGCGGTATTGATCTGCGCGATTGCCTTCTGGGGAAAGTAGTGGAACATGGAAAACCCCTACGAGCCACCGAAGGTAGTTCAAGAGCCGCCACCACCGCAGCATGACTTCTTTGTGCGAGCGCAGAAGTATCAGTGGCGTGGGTTTTATGTGGGTCTGGTTTTATCGATCGTGGGTGCGATCTTTTCCAGGGCGAATGAATCTATCGCGGAGAAAGCCTTTGGGTTACTCGGTATTCTAGGAGTCATACTACTTTTTCTTTCGCTTGGTTCGATTCTTCCCCTCGCGATATGGGGGTTTGTAAAAGGATACAGAGAGAGTAGAAAAGGCTGATTAGTTAGAAAAATTGACTCGCATGCCTTCATCGGAGCGAACTTTTTTGAGCATCTCCTGCATTTTTTTCACACGATCCTGATGGTCTGAGATCACGTTTTTCTTTTCGCCTGGATCTTCTTTCAGGTTAAACAGCTGAGCGGGCATTTGCTTTTTCCACTGCTTGTATTTGGGAATGAATTTCCAGTCTCCATCACGGATAGCGATGCCGTGCGCTTCTTGAATTAAAATGCGTGTTCCCTGATTGTCTTTTCCTAACAGGGCTTTCAGGTTATTACGGCTATCGATTGCTTGCTTGGAATTAAGCTCAAGGTCTAACAAGTGAGCAAACGATGCCAGGAAGTCGATTTGGCTTACCATAGCTGGGCTGGTTCCGGGTTTGATGTTTCCTGGCCATTTGATGATGAGAGGCACGCGGGTGCCGCCTTCGTAAATCTGGTATTTTCCTCCACGATAAGGTCCAGAGCCATCATGGCCACGATCCTTTTCCTTGGTGGATGTCTTTACGGTGGTGCCATCATCGTATCCATCATCATAGACAGGGCCGTTATCACTTGAGAAGATCACGATGGTGTTCTCGGCGAGGCCATTTTCTTCCAGTGCCTTGGTGATCTCGCCAGCGCACCAGTCGAGCTGAACCATGGCATCACCCCGGTAGCTGAGTTCTGATTTTCCCTTGAATCGTGGATGGGGAGCGCGTGGCACGTGGATGTCGGCAGCCGACCAAAAGAGGAAGAATGGCTCTTTTTTGCCTTTGCGGGTGGCAAGATATTTTCTTGCCTGCTTTGCGAATTCATCCGCCATGGTTTCGTCATTCCACAGTGCTGATTTTCCACCCCACATGGTGCCGATGCGCCCGATTCCATTGATCACGGAATGGTTGTGGCCATGCGTGTTCTTGTAATAAGTCATCGCCTCTGGGTTTTTGCGCCCGTCAGGGTAGACGGTGCCATTGAAGTCCTTAGGCTTCTTGCCAACATAGAGAGGATCCTTGGGATCCAAGTTCACCACACGATGGTTTTCCACATACACGCATGGGACGCGGTCGTTAGTAGAGGGTAGCAGGAACGAGTAATCAAACCCGATTTCCAGCGGCCCGGGTTTGACGTCGCCATTCCAATCGACTGGGGTTTTTCCATCACCAATACCAAGGTGCCACTTCCCGATGACTGCGGTGGCGTAGCCTGCCTTTTTAAATAGCTGCGGCAGGGTGAACATATCGGGTTTGATTTTCATCGGCGCGTTTGGCGCAAGAATACGCACATTGTGGCGAAAGCCATGAATGCCGGTCAGCATAGAAAAACGTGACGGCGTACAAGTGGCGGCTGAGCAATGCCCGTCGGTAAACCTCAAGCCCTGACTGGCGAGCTTATCAAGATGTGGTGTGGGGATTTTTTTAGCCCCATAGCAGCCGAGATCACCCCAGCCTACGTCGTCACCGTAGATGATGACCACATTAGGTTTTTGAGTTTTTTTCTCGCCGTCGGCAGCTTGCGAAAACTGAAGTGTTAGAAATGCTGAAATGCATAGGGTGAAAGTTTTGTTGATACTCATGATGATGTTTTTTTCTTCTCAGGCGTGCTGGCTTTGTTTTCAGCTGCCGGAGGTGTTCCATATCCTACGAACTTGGAGCGGCTTCCCTTACGGGGTAATTTGAAATCATAAACGCCGAAGCCGTCGCCGCGCTTACCTCGGTAGCTACGGCCCTTGGTCGCACCCGCCATCACGTGGCGGCCGTCTTTTTCCTTTCCAAGATACATGGAGACATGAGTGATTTTTACCTTGCGACCGTCGGTGGGGACATAGGTGCCCGACCAGAAAAGGAGATCGCCCGGCTTGAGGTGCTTGAATGCTGGGTCATCTAACTTAGTGACCTCGGAGGTGACGGCGTGGATTGTTCCTTTATCACGGATCCAGATATACTGCTGCGCGGACGTGCGCGGTGGTTTGTATCCCGCTTTACGAAGCGTGTAATACATCGCTCCAGAGCAATCAAAGCCACCTGCTTTGGATGATGCTCCACCAAACTTATACCTCAGCCATTTATTAGCCGGAATGCTAGCCAGTGCCGTGCGGGTGAGTTCCTGCTGAACCTCCGTGTATTTTTCAAAAGCTAACAGCTGTTTGCTGCATATGACCGCAGGTTGGTGATATGTTTTTCCTCCCTCGCTATAGCTGGTTTTTGCTTTCTCCCCCCATGCCGTCAGAGAGGTGCATGCAACGATGACGATAGTAAAAAACAATCGCATTGTATGTTAGAAGCGCTTGCGGATAGCGATTGATCCGAACGATTGGTCGTCTCTTTGAGATTTAAATTCCTTGGTGCGATATGTATGCACGTAGTTGAATTCCCAATCATCGTACCGGACACCAAAACCTGCATAGATCTCACCGACGAGAGGTTCGCTTTCTATTCCCGTGTCAAAATCACGGAAAACAGGCCCGTCAATCGTGATGTCGTGCAGCACGCCAGTGGCTCGAGCTCCACCCATGACATAACATGACCACTTATGGGCATTGGAATTATCCCCTGTGAAAAGCCTTTGGGTATGAGCTGTGGGGGTTAAACGGGCATCTGAGAACTCGACAGGAATATTCCAACCTAAGCGGAATAGCGCACCTATATGCGCCTCTGTGAGGTAATTACCAAGAGAGTATCCAGTCTCAAAGAAGCCATCAATCTCAAGGTCGAAGGGGAGTCTCAGCTTGTTCAAGTCTGTCCATCTTCTCTTTTGCTGGAAATGAAGGTTGAGTGTCACTTCATTGGGAATTTGGCTGTCCCAGCCTTGAAATTTATCAAACCCCCTCAGGTCATGAATGAAATCTTGTGTTTCTTGTGCTTGTGAATGTGGTCCGACGACGCCGATTGATAGCTCGACAGTGTTCACCGCTCGCTCGTCACGAGCGTGCAGGGAAAAGCCAATACTGGACCATCCGGCATATGGGCGTTCTCCCGGTGGTGCTGTCAGTGCATCCAAGTCTCCAGGAGTGAACATTAACTGAGTGATGGCAAAACCGTAACTGTATTCCACTAGGCTTGGGTCTTCGAATCCCCAGATGCGCTGTGCGGGCGATTTGCCATCACCATCACCACTGAACTTGTGTAAGTATTTGTCGAGCCATGGAAAATCAAACAGCGGCATGCCCTCAGTGATGTAGGATATACGAGCGCCGTTTGTGTAATTCTCGTCGGTGCCAGCGAATAGATCGTTATCCAAGAAAAATGTTAGATAGCTTGAGTCCTCGGCAACTGAGCCCGCAGTGGCTCCTTGACCGAGGAGTTCGTCGCCATTGTCCGCTAACATTAGCTGGCTTGTCGCGGCAGTCATCAGAATTGATGCGGCGAAGGGTTTGAAGGAAAAGGTAGTCATAACTTAATAGACACTGTAGAGAGTGGGGAATTTTAAAGACTTAAATTGGGGGGACGATCAATTCGTCTCCGGTTTTGATATCGATTTCGCCACCTGGGAATGTTCCGGGTAGGGGATCGGCAAAGACATTTCCATCTGTTTCACTGGATACTGTCAATCTGCCAATGATTCCGGTGCCTCTTCGGATAGCGAGCTCCGTGCCGACACGGACTTGCTGACGCATTTTCACTTCTAAAACGATAACATGAATTCCAGAATCTTCATCTTTGGCGACCTCTTTAACCTGTGCCATGAGCATCGCTTGTTGAATGAGTCTGGCGCGGCGTGATTCCTTATCGTGCTTGCCTGATTGTCGCTCGGTAATCGCGGCGGCCTCTTGTTTGGCGAGTTCCTCTTGTTTCTTGGCAGCTGCAAGCTGTTCGGTAAGAATGCGGTTTTGTTCATTGATCGCATCGAGCTTTTCTTGGGACATGCCGTCAGGTTTTTCCACTGCTGCGGCGATGGGTGCGGCAGCTGGGCGTCCACTCCTTAAACGGTCGATCTCGGCCTGGAGCCTTTTATTTTCCTCCATGAGAGACAGTGCGTCGTGCTCACGGATATCCTCGGCTTCACCATTTTTCATGGCCGAGTATGAGAGAATCAATGCGATCAGAAGCATGGCAGCTGTAGACCCCAGAAGAATTTGCGTGATGTTCATGGCGGAAATTTGCTCTATATTGAGGGGTTTAACAAGACATAATCGGGGGTGGGCAGAACCGTGGGTCTGATATTATTCACTCGTTCCTTGAAATGGTTGACGGAATTAGGCATGATGCGGTACATGGTTTCACAAGGGATGAGGATGGCTGTTTTAGGCAGCGGTAGTGGAGGGAATGCTACTCTTGTGAGCTGCGGAAACACCCGTATCTTAGTGGACGCAGGTTTGAGTGCGAAGCAGCTTGTCCTGCGTATGGAAATGCTTGGTGTGGCTCCGGATCAGCTTGATGCGATTCTGTTGACCCATGAGCACAGTGATCATGCCCGCGGTGTGGATGTTTTACTCAGGAACAGGGAAATTCCCGTTTATGCCAATGCCCTTACCCGAGAGGCCTTGAGCTATAAAATGAAGAGTGACGTGCCATGGAAGGTTTTCCAAAGTGGGCAGGATTTTAAACTGGGAGATATCAGTATAAATGCATTTCGTATTCCGCATGATGCGGCGGAGCCTGTGGGTTTTGTTCTGAATGGTTCCGATACTCGGCTCAGCTTGGTCAGTGATGTGGGTCACGTGACCCATCTGATGAGGGAAAACTTGCGTGGCTCTGATGGTATTTATATTGAAGCAAACTACGATCCCGTTTTGTTAGAAAAGGATACCAAGCGCCCATGGGCTACCAAGCAGCGTATTTCATCACGTCACGGTCACCTATCAAATGAGCAAACCGCGGAGCTCTTGAGCGAAGTCGCATGCGAAAAACTTAAAGTGGTCATGCTTAGTCACCTGAGTTCCGACTGTAATTGCCCTATTATAGCCGCTCAACTGGTCGCTGAGCGATTGAACGGCTGTGGACTTGCGGATGTGTCCGTGCAGTGTGCGCACCAACATGAGCCGACGGGTTGGGTTGATATCACGGGCGTGCCAGATTTCCAGTTGACCATGGAATCGGCCTGATCGTGATCGATATCTAGTCGATTACCCGCCGCATCGGCACCATATGCGCAAAGTTGAAGCCCTTGGCTTTAAAGAAATTCTGTGAGCTCTCTCCCAGTTTGTCCGCGAGCAGTGTGATACGCTTGAAGCCTTTTTTCTCAGCAAAATCGACGACGTGCTCGATCATCAATGACCCAAAGCCTTGCCCACGGTAGTCGGGGTGGATAATAAAATCCTCCAGCACAATAACCATGCCTCCCATCGCTGTGGATATGGTGAAGAGCAAGTTAGCCATGCCAAAAATACGGCTCTCGCTGCGAAGCACAAAAATTCTTCCCCGCTTGGGCTGCTCAAGGATCATTGAGAGCCCACGCTCATGAGCCTCGGTATTAGGCGTGAAATCCGCCTGTAGGCTCATTAACTCACCAACTAGCTGCACCAGTTCACCGAGATCTTCGATAGTGGCTGGCTGTACACGGACGACTTGATCTGATGAGGTTGCGTCCCCAGTTGCGTTGGTTGTAGGCATTTCACCACCAGAATTAGCATTTTTTTTTAGTATGAGGGAGGATTTTTTAGATAAAATGACCAATCCAGTGAATGCCGGGTTGACAAGACACAAAAAATCCCTAGTTTGCCCGCCCGGTCAGTCCGGATTGTCAGTCAGGACATAAAAAAGATCCCACACGGGTGACACTGAAGGGCAAAAAACATCAAGAAACAATAGGGTTTCAGCCCTTCTGACTACATTTTAATCATGAAACGTACTTACCAGCCATCCAAGCGAGTCCGCAAGCGCCAGCACGGTTTCCGTGCCCGCATGAGCACCAAGGCCGGACGCGATACACTTCGCCGCCGCCGCCAGAAGGGTCGCAAGCGCCTTCTTCCAAAAGGTGCGGAAATCCACTACAAGCGCCACATCAAGCAGCACACCAAGGCTGCTTAGGCATTGTCCTGAGGAGGTTCGCGTGATTCCAGCTGGGTATTAAGGCTGCCGCGCCACATCAATGCTGGCAGATCCGCCCACTAACTATTTTGCAGACGGTCACCTCCTTCCAGGTGACCGTTTTTCTTTTCCGCCATGCCATCAACCTGCCTAACCAACCATATTTCGACAGCAAACATGCGACTGCAGCGGAAATTCAGCATGACACGCCACGCGGAGTTCTCACGTGTGCGCAAGGATGGGCAAGCGAAAGGTGGGGTGTATTTGGTGCTCAGCACGCTTGCTGATGAGCAACTTGCCGATCACAAGGCTGGGGTGATTATCACTCGCAAGGTTGGCAATGCTGTTACCCGTAACCGGTTGCGCCGTCGCATTCACGCGATTTACGCCAAATATCTTCCATCCATTCTAGAAAAAAGATACCTCGTCACCGTACTTCGCTGGCGCGCTCCTGAGGCTACATTCGCCGAGCTCGAGCGCGATTGGCTCAAACAAGCTCGGAGGCTTGGTATTCTAACTGAACCCTAAATTATCTAATCGTCGTGAAGCTCATTAATCGCCTTCTGAGCGCTGTGATCTACTGCGGCATCCGTTTTTATCAGAAAATTCTCAATCCTATGCTCAAAGTGGTCGCTCCGAATAGCGGCTGCCGCTACGATCCCACTTGCTCACATTATTTTCTACAAGCCGTTCAAATTCATGGCCCATATCGTGGATCATGGCTTGGCATACGGCGCATTTTCCGCTGCCATCCGTGGGGCGGATGCGGAGACGATCCCGTCCCACCAAAAAAATAGCTTTCTCGAACTTAACATATAAAACTCAACACTAAATCTTACCCACCATGGACCGCAAAGGATGGATCATACTGACAATCTGCGCCGTGTTACTCGCGCTGAATTTCTATTACATGCCGGACACGCCTCCCGCAGAGCCTACACCAAAGGAATCGAAAGAGGATGTCGATAACACAGGCGAAAAGCCAAATGCAAATCCGGACGTCCCACCCACAAATCCAAGTTCCGAAGGTGGACTCGTCGTTGAGCCATCGGTCGAGACCGTTGGTGAGAACACCGCCGAGCTAGTCTCGATGAAGGACGGGGAAAAAATAGTCACGTATACTTTCACCTCGCGCGGCGGCGGTATGAAGTCGGCTTTGTTGCATAACCAACTCGCTGTTGGATCTAAAACTCAAAATATTGTTCTCAATGCCGATGCTCCGGCACCCATCGGAGCCCTGGGAGAAGGTCCGGATGATTATCTACTGCTGGACTATGATCAGAAAACATCTTCCAAAGAAAAGAACGCTGTTTACTACACGGCTAAGACCCCCGACGGGTTAAAAATTACCAAGCGCTGGGCCTTAGTTGAGGACAAGGATAACCTTGGTGCTCCGTGGCTACTTACTCTGGATATAACCTTCCGTAACGAAGGCGAATCAATCGTCAACCTTCAGAAATACACGTTCTTTAATGGAACGGCTAGCCCGCTTCACCCACGTGAGTGGGCTGACCAAGGAGGTGCCTTCTACCTCAATGATGGTAGCTTTGAGAATGCCACGACATCATCTGGAGCCGAAGTTGATAAAGGATTCTTCAGCAGTGCGCAGAGTATGCTCAAGGAAGGGGCTGAGGAGTTAGAGTATGCTGGTGTTTCCAATCAGTTTTTTACCACACTCGTTCGCCCGTCTGAAAAATACTCGTCGTCCTTCTGGGCAAAATCACATCAGATTGAAATTCCTGGGGCAGATGATGATAAGAAAGTTTACGCAGTGCGCTCAGGTTTTGATCTTCCCGCGAGCAAGATCGCAGCCGGCGATTACGAGACACTCTCTTACACTGTTTATGTAGGTCCCAAACACTATGGGACACTGAAAAAAATGGAAGGCAATGTGGATGAAGTTCTGAACTACGGCTGGTTCACACCTATTTCCGTCATCCTCAGCAACACGCTCAACTGGCTGCACGACGTCGCATTTTCCAAGACCGCTGACAAATGGGCCTGGGGCTTGTCCATCATCGCACTCACCATCTTGATTCGTATCGTCATTTGGCCGCTGCATAACAAATCGACACGCACCATGAAGCGCATGTCCAAGCTGCAGCCATTGATGAAAGACCTGCGCGAGAAATATAAGGACAATCCGCAGAAGCTGAATCAGGAAACGATGAAGCTCTATAAGCAGTATCAAATTAACCCGATGGGCGGTTGCCTTCCGATGTTCCTGCAGATCCCGATCTTCTTTGGCTACTACCGCATGCTGCAATACGCTGTTGAGTTGCGGGGCGAGAGTTTCCTCTGGGTGGAGGATCTCTCGATGCCTGATACGCTCTACACGCTAGACCTTCCATTCAGCCTTCCGCTGTTAGGCGATCAGCTCCCTATCAATATTTTGCCCATTCTTATGGCGGTCACCATGGTGTTGCAGATGAAGATGACTCCTAACACCGGCGACAAGATGCAGCGCCGCATCATGATGTTTATGCCGCTGATGTTTTTCTTCTTCTGTTATAACTTCGCATCTGCGCTCGCGCTCTACTGGACCACACAGAACATTTTCTCTATCGGACAGACATGGCTCATGAACCGCATGCCTGAGCCTGAGCTGAAAAAGCGTAGTAAACCCGGAAAGCCTGGTAAAAAATCCTTCATGGAGCGCATGGCAGAACGCGCCGAGGCGATGCAGGAGGCACAAGAAGCCGCCAAACAAGGCGGTGGGAAAAAGCCAATGCGTGATGCCACGCCAGCAAAGAAATCGGGCAAGAAACGTCCACCACGCACGGGAGGCTAAACTACCTGCAAGTAGTCTATTTTACAGATGGCGCAGGCCCTACAGTTCCTCCTTCGAGGAACTCGACCTTGATGTTGCTTTGCCGGCGGTCATCTTTGCCGTGGGCCACATTGTTTACCCAGCGTACTGTCCGGCGGGCTATCGGTTGGTAGTCCCAGTTCATGTGAGCAATGCTGGGATTAGAGACGGAAAAGCACTGGGAGTAATCCCAGCAAAAAAGAGAAATATCTTGAGGTATTCGCAGTCCACGCTCTGCGCAAAACTGGACTGCAGCAAATAGATAGGGAGCTTCTCCAATCAAAAGAGCCGTGGGTGGCGTGTGCTCAAACAACGATTCAAGGCATTTCCGAAAATCTATCACGCCATCTTCCCATTGTGGGATATTAAAAGGGCCTGTTGCGATACCGTGTGCTTTCATCTCATCAAGAAACATGCGGTTTCCAGATCCTACTACTCCACTGCGATAACCTCGATGCAGCAGAGATACAATACGGCGATGACCTAGATCGATTAGTCTAGTGACCACAGACCGTAGCCCTGACAGATCTCTATCCAGTGCAATTCCCGCGATAGGAATTCCGTTTTGCCCTCCGAATTGCGCAAATACCGGAATCTTTTGCTCCACAAACCACTCATGCACACCGCGCGAAGCAGCGCAAGTCACCCAGGCGTCGGCGTCTGTCCGCTTGACCATCCGAGCAACTCGTTTCACGTCCATTTTAAGCTCCATCAATGTCTTGCCAGTTAAAAAGGGATAATGACCCGCTTCGGAAAGTAGATGCGTCATTTCGATCTGATATCTCTCGAATTTGGAAAGTGAATCGAAGTTTAAAATAGCGACACGTAACGTAGAGGGAGGGGCTTGCTCCTGCATGGAGATAAGCCGCCGCCGTCCAGGTCCTTGCCCGATCAGCAAGCCTTCCTTTTCAAGTTGGACAAGCGCAAGTTTGATGGTGTTACCACCCACATTGAGCTGACTTAGCAGATGGTTCTCACCAGGCATGGTGCCGACCCACGTTCCTTTGAGTATTTCCCTCCTGAGGTATTCGGCTACTTGCTCGGTGGCGGATTGAATGCGCAGTGGTTGCATAGATAAATGCAAAC
>JBGCEU010000028.1:0-2544 GCA_045106535.1 Akkermansiaceae bacterium
TGCAACGCACGACATCGCGCATAAGCGCCCGACCCAGTCCGGCGAGTGGGATAACTGGCGCGCCAAGCAGCATGCCTATTTCCTGAACCGACTCCGTAACACACCGGAAGGCGATAGTAATATGTTAGATCAAACAGTGGTTGTCTGGGGCTCCGCTCACCCGCATGCATCCCACAGCACGAAGAACTACCCAATTCAAGTCGCCGGTGGAAATGCACTTGGCTTCAAACATGGAAACCTCCACACGTTCGAGGGTAAACAAAAGGTGCCGCTTTCGAATCTTTATGTCTCCATGCTCAATGCTGTCGATGCACCGACAAAACAATTTGCAGATAGCACAGGCGAGATGACCCAAATAAGATCATGAAATTATTCAAGAATATTGCGATTGCTGTCCTTTGTTTCACTCTTCCTGCATTCGCGGATTTCAAAGTAGAGAAAGGGGATAAAAAACTCCCGCTTAAGGGCGAGTCCTTTAAGCTGAATGGCCGTGATGCCTTTGTCATCATGCCTGAAAAAGCGGATAAGGACACTCCCTGGGTCTGGTATGCACCAACGCTGAAAGGATTACCCTCCAGCGCCGAGGTCTGGATGTTCGAGCAATTCCTCGCCAACGGCATCGCCATTGCAGGTATCGACATTGGTGAATCCTACGGCAGCCTCTACGGTCGAGAACTGTATTCCGGGTTCTACGATTACTTGGTAGCTGAACGCAAATTTTCCACACAGCCGTGCCTGCTAGCTCGCAGCCGTGGCGGACTTATGCTCTACAACTGGGCGGTTGAGAATCCGGAGAAAGTCGCTGGGGTGGCTGGAATCTATCCTGTCTGTAATCTAACAAGCTATCCTGGTATCAAGAAAACAGCCAAAGCCTACGAGCTGACGGTGGGGGAACTCGAAGCTGAACTGGAAAAACATAACCCAATTGATCGAATCAAACCTCTTGCTGAGGCAGGCGTGCCCATTCTCCATCTTCAAGGCGATAGCGATAAGGTAGTTCCGCACGAAAAGAACACGAAAATACTCGTGGAGCGTTATAAGAAGTTTGGCGGTATCGCTGAGTTAGAACTAATCAAAGGACAAGGGCACAACATGTGGAAAGGATGGTTTCAGTCGCAGAAACTTACCGATTTCGTGATCGCACGCGCCAAAGCTGCCAAGCAAAACCCGCTCAATAAACTCAAGCTGCCGGG
The DNA here is from genome assembly GCA_045106535.1 of Akkermansiaceae bacterium. Taxonomy (GTDB): domain Bacteria; phylum Verrucomicrobiota; class Verrucomicrobiia; order Verrucomicrobiales; family Akkermansiaceae; genus Oceaniferula. The sequence goes on from JBGCEU010000028.1 coordinate 1,194, forward strand.
TATTAAAATCAACACCAAGGAACGCTTCGTCGATGTCGATGCTAAGGTCTGCCTGCGTGAAGGTGCATTGGAACTGGTCGTTTGCACCAAGGGAACCAAAGAGCATGAGTCGATCTTTAGCGTCGAGGCACGCCCCATGCACGTCCATTTGGCTTTATTAATCATCGGAGCTAAATCAGGGAACCCTGCGGGACGCCGTAGGCTAGAGGGTGGCGGCTGGCTGGACGTGCCACCAAGAGGGGGACAGATCGATTTCTCAGTCGTCGTCACGGATAAGAAAGGCAAAGCCAAGGAGACACCGATACAAGAATTTATGGTATCCACAGCCGATCCTAACGAAAAATTTCCAACCAGCACATTTCTCTTTGCAGGTTCCAGACTTATTCCACAAGAAAATGGCCCCAAGCTCTACCTCTGTGAGCAAAGCGGCAATGTCATTTCACTATCAACTTTCGGTGATGAACTACTCTGTCTGCCGGACGTACACGGCCACCAGAACGGAGCTCTGCTCTGGGAAGTCGTTGGCGACAACCTACCTAAAATTGGTAAAAAAGTCATTCTTCGCCTACGCCCTAAATTTGCTAAAGCCAATGAATGACAATGAACATGCTGATAGCCTGTCACGCCGAGATTTTTTTCGCGGTGCAGGTAGTGCTGGCGCGTTCTTTGGGGTGGCTGGACTAACAGGTTATGTTGCTGGTCAGGAGGCACCCAAGGATGCCGATGGAAAAGTTATTCCGGGATTTGAAAAGATCAAAGACGACCCAAATGCCGCGAAAGGTTGGGAGTCGGTTTCCGATCGAAAAATCAAAGTCGGCATCGCCGGATATGGTCTCTGTAAATTTGGGGCGGCATTTTTCTATCAGAATCACCCAAACGTCGAGGTAGTAGCGGCCTCTGACCTTGATCCTGGTCGATGTGCCGCTCTGGCTAAGGCCGTGGGCGCTAAGAAGACCTACAAGTCCTGTGAGGAAATGATCAAGGACAAGAGTATTGAGGCCATCTACATCGCGACCGATGCCCCGAGCCACGCCCGGCTCGCCATCATGGCGCTCAACCACGGCAAGCACGTCTGCTGCGCGGTGCCCGCCGTGTTTGGTTTTGAAGCTGAGGACGAGGCGGAAAAGTTATTCAATGCCGTCAAGAAGAGCGGCATGAAGTACATGATGAATGAAACCTCGACGTTCCACGCGGCACTATACGATAAACGAATGCAGTATCAGGCAGGGGCACTCGGAAAAATCATCTACTCCGAAGGCGAATATTACCACGATGGGATCGGCACGCTCGGCAGCTATAACCCTAAAAATGGTAAGATCGATCAGCATGGCTGGCGACGCGCAGTGCCGCC
>JBGCEU010000029.1:0-19519 GCA_045106535.1 Akkermansiaceae bacterium
AGTCGAGGACGGTCAACTCCGCCGAGCTCAACTCGTGAAAAGTTACGCCAACAAAAATAAATGGAACCGAGTATTCATGGAACTCGGCTTTCTCCAAAAGGACGTAATGGACATCATGGCGAAAGAGGGAAACAAGGATCGTCGAGCTATTCTCATTGCTGCTGGTTGGATTCACGGCGCCGAAATCGTCTCGTCAATCGTCAAAGACAACTATTCCGACAATGCCTCATCACTTCTGAGAGAGCCACTCTTGGTCAAACAAATGATCAAGGACCTCGAGAAATTAAGCCCAGAAAAGCGCAAAGATGTTATCGTTGTTAAAATGTTAGAAACTCTTAAAGAATTAGCCAAACTCGTTGATGTTAAGCTGAATGCGCCTATCTCCAAGGACAGTATTGAGAAAATGTATGAATTAACTTCTCAGTTCAGGAACTTCTTGCTAGAAACAGAACGCTAACAATTAGTTAGAAAACAAACGTGCATTTTAAATAAAATTTATATGCATACCAATCCAGTGTAGCCGTCTTATCACCGTGCATAACAATCCAGTCGCACTAAAACTCGCTACACTGCGAACAACAACCAAACCCAACAAACCATGATAAAGAAAATAGCAATGACAGTAATCGGTCTTCTTTCATTAGCCTCAGCGGCAATGGCACAGGACCCTTCTAAAGCAACCGATGACGCCTACAGCATGGGTGTCTATTACTCAGCCCGCGGATTCAGCATGCTTCCGTCCATTGACGGAGTAGACGGAAGTGGATCTAAAATCTCCTTCCTCATTCCTGTAACTCGCGGAATCGACTACGTCTTCTTGGCAGGTCGTGACAGATACATGCGTGATCTCGACATCTACGTGTATGACGAGTCCAATGCACTACTCATTAAGGACAGACGCTCCACTTCCCGTGCAGGTGTTCGCTTCCGCTCCTCCTACTCAGGCACCGTAAAAGTTGTGCTTCACGTGGCACGCGCCAATGGTCTCGGTGCTTGGTCAGTGATTATCGGTCGTCGTGGAGGTCCAGGAACGCCCGCTGACGCTCGTCCAGTCAACGCAGATGCTGGTGGCGGCACTGTCGATCAAGAAGAAAAACCCTAACACATACAAAATACAAATACTACTATTATGAAAACCATACTTACTACAATCGCCCTGGCAATGCCATGCGCGCTCGTTTCTTGCGGAGACACACAAGAAATCCACAACGTGGAGGTCATCAAGCCCAAGCCGGTATACAAGCCTAAGCCTAAGCCAGTTAGGCGTGATCGCGCTGAGGACTTCCGAGCCACTACAACACCAGGCTAAACCCAAGCATCTCTGAACAAGGTTCTAAATGACAGCGTAGTGAGGAGTATTCTCCTCACTACGCTCAGTCAAAATCGGCTCTTGGATTATAGTCAACATCAGTATTGAGTATCACTTCCTCAAGTCCTAGTTCAGTAAGCAGTAAAACAAACCACAACATAACCATGAAACTAATCCTCATTTCTACAGGCATTGTAGCGGGCTTTTTGCTCTCATCATGCGGTGGCGAGCCAGATGTATATAACTGGCGTATCCACCAAAAGCCAGAAACCCGCTACTACACTCCATCTAGCAGCCCTTCCTACAAAGTAGGCGGAGCTGGTTACCAGAAAGTAGGAGGCAGCGACACAGCGTCAGGCTTCCGTGCGTCTGGAAACTAATGATCGAATCATTCCAACATTTCAAAGCGGGGTAAGTCATTTTACCCCGCTTTTTTCTTTTCCAAACCATCGATTCCACGCAAAATTCTCTCTGTGAGAGTCAAACACACGATTTCAATCAATTTAGATTTGTGTTTCCCGTCCGAGCCTCGAAATAATCACCAACTTGTCTCCCACAGTTTCGCTTCATCAGCTGTTGAAATAAATCAGTGTAATAGGAAATTGTTGATTCAATCAAGACACTCTTTGCAAACAGATTATGAGCACTGAGAAAAGCTCCAGCTCGATGGAATTTGGCAACTACGAGGTTCTCCGTAAGGACGATGGAACCCTATGGGAGCTTGGCCGCGGCGGATTTGGCACCACTTACAAAGCTCGTCACAAGCTGCTGATGCGAGAGTGCGCTCTCAAGGTAATCAACGATAGTAAGGTAGCCAGCGACGAAGCCAAAAACAGATTTCGCCAAGAGGCTCAAGCTGCTGCTTCGCTAAGCCATCCACATATTGCCTCTGTCTTCGATTTTGGAGAAACTGACGGCACTTATTATTATGCGATGGAATTCTGCGCGGGTGGCGATCTCGACCAGTATGCGGCTGAGCATGGTTCCCTTCCCTGGACTGAAGTAGAGCCGTTGCTTCATCAAATGGCTATGGCACTGCGAGCCGCCCATAAGCACGGCCTCCTCCACCGTGATTTCAAACCATCCAACGTGATGCTTGTTGGTCGAGATATTCAACCACCACACCTCAAGCTCATCGATTTCGGCCTCGTCAAAATCGTTGAGGGCGGTGACGGCTCATCTACTCAGCTTGTTCTGTCTCGCGAAGGTTCAGCTGGCTTCAATCCTTTAACGGCATCTCCTGAGCAGCTCAGAGAGGAAGAGCTAGATGCGCGCACAGACTTGTTCTCGCTGGGTGTTACCGTCCTCTATCTGCTCTGTGGCGGTAGTCCGTTTGGCAATACTGCCGGCCCTGTCATCATGGCACACAGGCTGGATGACACCTCTTACGATCACCTCATCCCGGAAGAAGTTCCTTACAAAGGAAAAACCATCCTATCGCGACTGCTTAAAAAAAACCGCGACGATCGCTACACCAGCACTCAAGAGCTTCTGGATGATCTCGAATCCACAATCGAAGAACCCGCATCTTCCCCAATCGAAGCCGATCATGCTCATGTGCCCGATATCGAGGAGGTCGATGATGAAGCGGACACCGTTGACTGGCAATGTGCCTGGAGTATTGGAAGCCAAGTTTCACGGCTAAACTCAGGAACTTTTTATCAGACCGACTGCTTGGACGACACTGTTCCCAACGCTCTCCTCTTCATTCCTAACGAGAAATCATCGGAGCTGGAAACTATACATGATGCGGCTGTGGATATTCTGGAAAAGGAAACCTCTATCCTGTTGCCATTCTTGCTTGCTGGCTATTACGAGGGTGTGAGGTCATACATCTCGCCACCGAGAGGTAATCTCGGAGGAAATATGCTGGATCTTATCCAGTCGCAAAAAACGTTTTCTCTTCAAAAACATCTCCCGGTTTTCCAGCAGATTGCTACCGCTATCGATGAAGCTGATGAGTTAGGCTTGATGGGCGCAGAGGTCATACCACGGAATATCCTTGTCTCCGACCCGTCGGCAGATTCAGTGACCGCTGTTGAAGATTGGCCTGCCCATTTCCGGGGAAAACTCAATCAGGACTCAGCCTACTCACATGGATTAGTTCTTACTATTTTCCCGCAACTGGTTGGGGCTAATACCGAGGGCGATACACAGGCCACAGTCAGTCTCGACGACCTTGCCTCTGACAGTATTGCAAGATTTGGTTCCCTTATTTACCGGGCTGTTTCAGGTATGTCTGTTCGACCTGATGCTTACTTGCGCATCAACAGCTATGTCTCGACCTCAAATTTGAGTGAGGAATCCAATCGATTCCTCTCTGAAATCATCTCGGGCATGGAGCAGGAGCATTCAGCGATGAGAATCCTCATGATCATTTGTGAGTCAGAGGGCATCACGTGGGAGACCGACATTATTGATGCGCTTATTGCTAAGCATAAGAAGCAGGCACAGAACCTCATTGGAGAATGCTCAGGCATTGTGGATCGTCTCCAACAACGCTACCTAGAAGAACTCGCCAACAAGAAGCAGGCTGAGGCTGATGCGGAAAAAAAACGCATTGAAGAAAAAAACAAGCGAGCCGAGGCCGAACGAATCAGAAAGGAAAAAGAAGCCAAAGAGGCCAAACTCAAGGAGCAGGAGCGCATTCGTAAAGAGGAGGCCGAAAAGGCAACGATAGCCGAGAAAGAAAAACTCGAGCAGGAGAAGGCCGAAAAACTTAAAGAAGAGCAGGAGCAGCGCGAAAAAGAGGAACAGCTCAAAAAAGAGAAAGAAGCAAAAGCCCGAGAAAAAGAAGAGGCTAAGCTCAAGGCTGAAGCAGAAAAAGCAGCTGCCAAAGAGGCTAAGGCTGCGGCACTCGTATTAAAAACGCAGCAAAAAGAACAGGAACAAACGACTAAAAAGGAACAAGAACATATCCAAAAGGAAAAGGCAGAGGCACAACGTCTCATGCAAGAAGCCGAGAAAGCAAAGCAAGCTGCCGACAAAGCAGTTGCGGCACAAAAGGCGAAAGAAGAGGAAACTCAACGCAAAGAAGCAGAACGCCTCAAGAAGCAAAAACAAGAACAAGAAGAACAAGAACGCAAAGAAAAGGAGCGACTTAAAAAAGAAAAGCAGGAGTCCGACCGAATTAAGCGCGAGGCCACAACCGCCAAGAAGCAGGCTGCGAAAGCAACAGCATTAGCTGAAAAACTGCGTAAAAAAGCAGAGAAAGAGAAAGCTCAAAAAGAAGCGGAGGAGAAAAAACTAGCAAAAGAAGAGGCCGCTAAAGTCCTCCAACCCCCTATTCCCTACCCAGGTGACGGAACTCAATCCGGATTCGCAAAAAAGAAAAAGCCCATCATTATTGCAGCAGCGGCTGTCATTCTGGCAATCCTGACATTTGCTGGTGTTAAAATGTTCTCGAAGGATGACGAAGTGGTAAAACCAGATTCCGGATCGGATCCTATAGCTACCGACAATGGTAATGAAGACAAAAAAAATCCCCCCGCCCCACTACCGCCAAAAAGAACAGAATGCGTTGTCATTATACCCTTATCTGATAAAGGTGATGGAATTCCAGATGATGCGGAAATGGCACTGTACTCAGGTCAAATAAATTATGGCGACCTAACAAAGGAGTCCGGAACCCTTAAGGCAACTATTAAACAAGCATCGCTTCCCAAAGGTAAGGTCTTTGAGGTGAAATTTAAAAATGAGCTCTACGCGTTAGAATCGAAGATTGATATTGAGAGCGAGAATTTCAAAGAAACCGAGGCAGATAGCGGAGTATTCAGACATGCCGGATCGATAACTTTAAATGCTCGCGCAAGCCTCAGTTTTGAGCCTCAACTTGCTGCCGAATTCATTAAGTATAAAGAACCAATTATTGAATTACTTAAGAATCATCTAAAACTACTCAATTCTCAGGGAAATGAGATAACGGGTGCAAGCACTTCGTATGATCAGACAGCGAAGAAATTTAAAATAGCCATGCCCATTGGATGGTCTTTTGCAGGCAATAGCGCCCGTTTGAAAATTGATTGGCCCCTATTTGAACCACTAACCATAGAGTTCGGGAAAAGTGGCATGGTGGCTAATGCTCCATGGCCGATAAAACTCAAAAAATACAACCTAGAACTCGCAGCACTGAAAGACAAAATGCCTGCTTTTGGCAAAGTAACCTTCATCCCCAAGCCCGATGATAATGTTAGCAAAGGATTAACTGAACTGGTAGCGAATCTAATCGAACAAGAAGGTAAAACATATACCCAAAGTTATCAGGAACTTATTGCAGATGGCAATGATTTGCTTGTCCCTGCTCGGCAAGGCGATTTGCATGTCTCTGGAGGTGCGATTTATGAGCAGGGCGTCCTCCTGACTGGTGTAGTGAAACAGGGGAAGCTGGCAACAACATTCACTGGTTTCCCCAAAGGTATCTATTTCGCAGCGCAGCCAGTTCCTTACCAGTTCAATAAAGCAGGAGAAGGTTTTTTCCATAAGACCGTGCCCGGCATGATGGCACTTCACCTCAATGACCAAAGCACAGCGGCATCTGGAAACTCTCAGTCATTTCAGTTTAAGGTTATGATTGAAGACCAATTAAAAATGGCAACTTTTTCCTCTACTCTGAAACTGAAAAAATGGGATCACAGAAAAAATCAATGGATACTGACTACGGTCACGGGGAAATCTCAAGCCTTGAATCTTATCTTAATTATTAGCAAAACTCAGAATGGCACACTAAGCGTAGACTACACCGACATCGTAATAAATGGTAATAGCAAATACACAGTCGATCCTGTTGCCAGAGGCAAGTGGGGATTGACACTCGAAGCCAAAGAGGACGGCTTGATACATCAAAAATTAAAAATGAATTTCAAACTTAGGACAAATAGCTTTCAGACTTTCACCCGAGACTTGGAAAAGAACTTTCTGATATCAAAACAGGATTTTGATAATCTCAAAACAAGTTACACACTTCCACCTAATTACCCTGATTACACCGTAAATTTTTTCAAAAAGTTAGGGCAATCTAACTAAGATGTTTTAGGTCATTATTATTGACCCCCGACTCCGATCTGCAATACTTCAATTGAAATCCAGCAATCTGGATATCAACCAGACGTTACAATAACCCAAACTAAAAAAAGCTTATGAAAAAACAATTGTTATTAACGCCACTATGTGGTGTCGCACTAGCTGGCCTAACACAGGCAGCCCCAAAACAGAGTGATCTGTACTTATTCCTCGGTGGTACATCAAGTGCTACTTCGGTATCAACATCCATGCACTCTGCGAGTAGCGCAGCTGCTAACTACACGCTCGGAAGTGGTAGCAGCAGCAGTGTCCAGACCACGACTGGTACATCCAGCAGTGCTAGCAGCTCCAGCAGTGCCGCCTCCTATGTCGAGGACAAGCCAGACGGCTCGTCATATAGTTCATCCCGTCCATCTTCTGGAAGCTCCCGCCCTAGTAGTTCAGGTGCCGCTTATTCTGGTGCTACAAGTTCCGCTTCAGGAGGTTCTTCTGTTGGATCTGGTTACCATGGTGCCAAAAGCGCCAAAGGCGGCATCCCTATCGATGTCCCGCAGCCATCCCCACTCGTTTTCTCTGTGTCTGCCGGTTATCAGAGCGATTACATGTACCACGGACTTTCTCAGATCACCAATGCCACATTCGGCACAACTGATCCTACAGGAATGTATTTTGTCGGTGTTGATGCCCAATACAAGGGATTCAGCTTTGGTTTGAAATATGTTGAGTCAGAAGGCTCCGGCCTTAACCCTCGCTTCCACCCAACCGTGACAAAAAGAGATTCTTACAGCGAATTCGTTGCGGACATTAACTACACTCTCGGATTGATCGCTGGCCCTCAAGGCGCTGGAAACTGGCTTGATTTCACCGTTGGTTACCAGTTGCTCTCCTTTAGCGAGGACACATTCTGGAACACTGGCGAGCAGCATGAGTTCTACGGTAAGCTGTCCATGAATCGCTACCAGTGGGTTCGTCCAAGCATCAGCTACCATGACATTACCCAAGGTGATGCCCTCACAAGTGGAACCACATCTCCTGGAGCAGAAATCCTCAATGGTGACCAGATCATCTTCCAGATTGAAGGCTCTGGTCTGCTTTATGATGCAGGAAGGGCTCAATTCGGAATCGGTTACTACGCTCAGGTCGGATTTGATAAAGGCTACAACACCAGCAACTCCTCCTTCAAAGACGATTGGTACCAGTATGGTCTTAACTTCCCTATCATCATGGACAATGTGACTATCACCCCTAGTGTGGGATACACAGATCGTTCAGCTGGTGGTATCAGCGACAACTTCTGGTGGGGCCTCAGCGCTAAATACACCTTTTAGTCAAATCACTGATTTAACTAACATTTCCTAACTACAATCCCGCATCTATTTCCTGATAGATGCGGGATTTTTTTTGTTTACCCCACACGATGATTATGGATGGTCATACTGGATAAATATCAACTCAATGTCAGTCATAAATATGAGTTAGACCCTTTGCCAAAAGTAATTGCCGAAAAAAGGAAAATAAATCTGTACGTTTAACGCCTCTTAGACACAATGGCGCATCGGCCGTTCGCGACAGCTTCCCAATCCTGAAAACTGCTCCATTGAAAAACTGGAGCTGGCGATGGATTGTGATCCTGACCACAAGACATTCCGCCGACTCAACGCCATGCACCTATTGTTGATAGGCACCCCGTATGACCTTGTCCTTCGCAATAGCCGTGTGGCTGAAAGAAGCCTCCGCCTCTGGATCAGACGCCTCAATGAATCGGGCATCGATAGCCTGACATACAAGCCGTTACTAGGTCGCCCCCGGATTCTTGATTGCGAAACTCTAAGCAGTGAAATCCTGCCCGTGGTCGATGATCCTTCACTGGCCGGTGAAAACCACTCGACCGGGCGCAAGCTGCATGGCTGGCTCAGGGGAGACTGTGAGATCGACATCTCCTACCGTACGGTGTTCGCTACCTCTATGAGCAGGACTACAAGCTCAAGGTGCCACGCCCCATGCGCGGAACCCCGTGATCCCGAACAATGGGAAATCCAGCGGGAGGGCTTTGTTTCTGAACTTCTTACCTTGCTTAAAGACGGTAAAAACTCGGTGTTCTTTGGCGACGAGGCAGGTTTTGAAGGCGACCCACGCCCCAGACGGCGATGGTTCAAGCGGGGCAGCCGTCCTGAGCAGGGATACCACGGCGGTCATCTGCGGCAGAACGTCGTCCGGACGGTTAATCCGGAGGACGACCAACTCGTCAGCCTGATCGTTCCGCATAGCGACACCCGGGTATACCAGGCGTTGCAGGACACCATGGCAAAGGAAGTGTCCTGAAGCGGGAAAACGTCTGGCTTGTGCTCGACAATGCCAGCTGGCACAAATCCAAGAGCTTGGACTGGCATCACAGCAAGCCGCTTTTCTTGCCTCCCTAAAGTCCTCATTTTAATCCCATCGAGCGGTTCTGTCAACACCTCAAGAGCCACTACATGGCTGGCTTTGTCACCAAGTCCGGCGAAGAGCTTGCGAACAAACTTGAGCAATCCAACAGGTCTCTTCTGAACACGCACGAAACAATCAAATCCATCTGCAATATTCACAACGTATAACGGCAATTACTTTTGACAAATGGTCTATCTCCTCTCTGAACTAAACACTTCATAGCGCAAAGGGTTCTTATCGTTTAACCGTATAAATGCTATATTCCCCAAGTATCAATGCTAAAGGTGAGTTAGCTTATTAGATTAGTTAGACTTTTAGATAATTGTGTTAGAAATCTCACATTAAGTATTGCGCGATGGTCACTTGCCTCTGTAGAGTTAAGTCGATATGAAAAAACTACCACTTATAATTATGACCGTCCTTGTTGCTCTGATGAGCGACATGTATGCTGCCGGAATCACTGGTCGCGTATCTGATTCAAAAAACCGATCTAAAGCTAAGGTCAAAGTGACCATCAAATACGGATCGCAGACTCAGTATACTTACACAGATAGCAACGGCAGGTATGTCCTGGAAATCCCTACTACCTACGCAGGTGTGCGTGGTAAGATTTACGCCAGCGGCACATATGTCACACGCTGCACAATTCCTAAGAAAGACTACAACGTTGTTAATGTTCGCCTAAAATAGCGCACTGAGTCATCAGTCAGAACAGATCGAACAAATTTCTCATAACACCCCACTATCAGTGGCCTCCTTAACAAAGGGGGTCACTTTTTTTGTTTGTTTTTCAAATAAGCCCATAGCTTCATCGAGGGATCAATCAAACTATCGATGCAATGCATTGCGACTGCCAATGCCGTAAACCTAATAAGCCACTGACCCTCTGATGTGATTTCCACCATGTCCTGCAAAGGCTTAGAGGACAAGCCCATCTCAGAAAGCTCTGCCAGTTGGGTGTAAACGTCCATACCATAGAACCCAAGCGCCCCTGCCACAATACCGACAGCTATCCCCGCGACTCTCTTAAAAGGCGTAAATGCAAATACTAAGGCAAAAATAAGAGCCTTGCGCACGATTTCCATACACTCGGGATGGGATTTATAGAGTTCGACAGGACCAGCTAACTCAACAGTCGCAAGAATCTTATCGTCGTAACACATGATACCAATTACTGGCAGCGCCAGAGCAAGTGATCGAACTGCGTATAATGAGCATTTTTTATAGTCCATGGTAATTGACTCAATAGGGGTTTAGATATTTCAGTCAGGAAATTTTCTTTTTCCAAAGTGCTATAACAATCGTCAGATAGCAAAACAGTGCCCAGCCTCCTAGTATCATAGCTGCATTGTATGCGGGTTGAGTGAAAAGAAAGTTAGTGCCCTTACTGTATTTCACGTCTCTGCGCTTCATCACTGTATCAGTAGGGATACGAGTGCGGGTGCCATAAATGACCTCATGGTGTTGCTTGTGCTGGCCGAGTTTTGGATGGCGAATAGTTAGGTTCTGCCATGATGGGTTGACATCAGAAACTTTATCGTAGGATTGCGATTGCTCTTCGCCTTTTTCCTCCCACTCAATGATTTCTTCTTCTCCGTTTGAGGTTAAGAACAAAGGGGTCTCTGTTCTGTTACTCAATGTCGGCATCATTCTACCATAAATATGAGAAACATCGACAAGCTGTTGAGCCGCGTTACTTGGGAAAACGGATGAGAGTTTTCTTACAGTCGCACTCATGTCCGGAAGTTTGATAACAAAACCACCAAACAAAATTTGCGGAATGAGAATCAGCGGAACCCACATCACGGCCTGTGTAGATGAACGAACTAAAGCTGATACCATTAAACCTAATGACACACCCACGATTGTGATCAATATGAAGGAGCCCAGACGGAATGTGAGACTTTTCCCTATAACCTCAGCGATACCAATGCCCCTACTGGTTTTCTGAACATCATTTTCATCCATGAGAGGAGAGCCGTCATCTAGCTCTAGCCCCTGTTTTCCTGATTCCAATATATTCTCTTTAAGATGAAAGTATTTCGCAAAAAAGAGTGTGGCTTTCGGCATTTTCACCTCGTTACGATCAGGCACGACCTCTTCTTCTTCCTCGTCAAGCATCACCTCAGCCATGTCATCGTCCCCCGGCATACCCTCACCCATAGGTAGAAACTCATCGCTATTCCCATCGCTACTATTGTCTAATATGTATGGGTTTTCCCGTTCATCGAGTTCGTGGAAAAACTGTTTTTCATCAAAATCAATCGGATGAAATACGTGGCTGGTGACCACGATAATACTAAACAGCAACAGGCATTGCATGATAGAGACAACCCCTTGGAACAATAGCTTACTTACAATATAGACATTCAGCCCAAGCCCGCAGACACGTTCTCGCTGGAACACAGGTAATTCAGCAACGATTTGCTGAGCACCATTCGAGCATCCAAACCACATTGCAGCAATCAGTCCTAAAAATGTCCGTAGCCCAAGATCATCTGAAACCCAAGAAATTAGCAACCCGATGATGATTACCTGCGCCACCAGAAAGGTAGTGTTCATCCAGTCCGCCATCATGATGCTTGTTTGGCGCTTCAGTAATATCCCAATTTTTTTAATTGGCCCCGGCTGCTTTTTCTTTTCGATTTTTTCCAGCGCCTGTTTGGTGTCATGCGTCCCCAGTGTTGGCAGCGGCCTGAATTGGTGAAACTTCTGCTCCCACTCCTCGGCTGTTCTGTTGCCGTCTAAAACAGTGCTGTATAGGCGGGTCAAAGGTGACTGTGGAGAATGTGATTGCGTTTGTGATTGAGTATCTGACCCTAGAAAGAAATCACGTGCCTCTTGTGCTTTACCGGTAAATATCAAACGTCCGCCGTGAATGAAGAATAACCGACTGAAAATATGTGCTCGCTCAAGTACGTGGGTGGTACAAATGACAGTCAAATTGTTGATCGTGAGTGACTGTAGTAGATCCATCAGATCTTGTTCAGTGCTCAGATCTAATCCTGAAGACGGCTCATCAAGGAAGAGAATCGAAGGCTTAGTCAGCAACTCGATGCCAATGCTTACTCGCTTTCTTTGTCCCCCGGAGAGATGTTTAATTCTTTTCGTTTTATGATCTGTCAGGCCAAGCGTATCAATTGTCTTGTCGACCAAACTGTTCAGCTCTTCTTTTTTAAGCGTCAGCTTAAGTCTGCCACTATAGCGCAGCGCCTGCTCGACTGTTAGCTCCTTATGAACGATGTCGTCTTGCGGGACATATCCGATAGCACCCGGTCGAACCTTACTGAGCAGGTCATTAGGCACTCCATCAATGGTGACTGACCCCGATGTAGCGGGCTTCATTCCGCATAGAGCATCAAGCAACGTCGATTTACCCTGACCAGACCCCCCGAGGATACCAATGAATTCACCCGGCTTAATCCTAGTGGTCACTTCTTTGAGAATTGGCAGGGGGTTACCCGTGACTCGATCTTTGACAATGACATTGAGATCACGAGCTTCCAATTCCCCGCTTTTAATGTGATCTATTCTTCTTAACTCACCATTGGTAAATTCAAAAAGGTATTCAGATATCTTAATGCGATCCCCGAAAACTAAACGTGACGAACCCAGGATGACTCGACCATTCAAGGATGTGCCAGATTTACTAACATCATCGACATTCCAAGAACCTTCTTTGAAATAAAGCTTACAATGAACCTTGGAAATCATGAAGTCATCCTTATCCAGGTCGACTCGGCAAGAGTCGGAGTCATGAACCTTTTCAGGGGTATGGCGCCCAATTACTAATTCTTGTTTTTTGTTAGGTAAAGCAATGTTGTTTAGGGCATTGCCGCCTAATAGCGGAGGAGCAATTTCACGAAAAAACTCAATCGCCCCCATTCCTTCGACTTGCACCACCTCACCCGCATAGAGCCTCATGGGTTTACGCGACAGAGGCTTACCGTTTCTACTGCATCGCGCCGTAGAGTCAGTGACAGTAGCTGTCCATGTGCAGCTACGCTTGTCCCAGTCAATTCGAAATAGAGGGAGGGCGTCTAAGGCCTGTCCTGGCTCAGTAAGAACCAAGCTACCGCCTCGAAAAGCTGCTACACATGGGCACTGTGGAAGTTCAATACTCTCACCAGCACCCGATCCGAACGAAGGAATGATACGTCCGTGCATAATTTGTTAGATATTCAGAGCCAAGGTGCTGAGGGTTTAACAAAAAAGATGTGTTGTTACTGACCTATACTGTTCCAATCGATTTGATGAACATTGCCACCCCCAATAGGCCTTACTGGTTTTCTAGTGGGCTTCGGTTGCGGTTGAGTTGGCTGCGGCTGGGTGTTTGAACCTGAGTTATTTCCACCATTATTAGCCTGATTACCATTTTGATCCCACCCAGGAACGCGGATCACTTTGTCACCATTGCTGGAATCTCTAATAGGTTGGGGTCTAGATGGGGGCGTGACAGGACGAGGTTTAGGATTAGCTTGCGGAGTGGTAGGCGATGGCTTATTATTGTCTGCTAGACCTGTACCCGAATTGAATGATGAATCTTGTTCAAATTCCCACTCACCTTTGGGATCGCCAAAACCTTGCCAGCGAAAGCTTTTAACCTGACCTGATTTGGCTGATTTCACGCGCATGACAACACCTGATGAAAAAGGTCTTTCCGATGGAAGAACCATTCGCTCGAGGGTGACACTTTCTACCAGAAAACCTTGGTTTTCTGCCTCGACCTTGGCTTTCAAGACCTCGACATGCTTCATGAAGCCCAACTGGATCTTCTCTCTGTCAAACTTCTGAGCCTTGTGGGCAGTCTCAATCTTGGCTGTGTTTTCCTCCAGCGAAGTAATCTGCTTCTGCAGAGTGGAGATTTTATTTTCTCTATCGCCAAGCTGCTTTTTCAGAGCTTCATTCTTGGTCTGACTGGCAGCTAATTCCGCTGTCAGCTTAAGCGTTTCCTTTTCGTAACTCATGTCCTGTCGCTCTTGGCAAGAGCAGCAAAAAATAGCGCCTGTTACCACCATGGCCGTCGGAATGGTATTTGTAAGTTTCTTGGGGAATTTCATGTGATCAATGATTGTGGTTTGGGTATTTGACGAGGAAGATTACTGTATTATGCAAAAAACCGACAAAACTTTGTCTTATTATTGATATTACGTTGTTGTTGTTCCAAAAATACAAGTCTCTGTAGCTACACACAAGCAAAATAAACCGATTACACGACTGTGAAATTTGATTCAAAATCTCAGTTTATCATACATACGTATGGGATGTATCGGTTTTTAGCATTACAGAGATTAGTTTGACGTATGGCAGAAAAAATAACACCCTCATCTATAATGATCAGCAAAAAACGTATTATTACAATTTTTTCAGCCGTGGCAGCAGGGTTTCTCGGTCAATGCAGTCATCCGCCAGCTGTTACCAATGCACCACACCGAACCACGCCAAGTGCTTCAGTCCCAGGTATTGTCACCTCAAGCTATCCAATAAAATATACCAAACGGTCTGGCGCTGGAGCTATTATAGGCAGTATTGGTGGCGCAGTGCTCGGAAGCCGAGTAGGTTCTGGCTACGCGGCGAGAATGGCAGGCTCTGCTGCTGGATCCTGGCTGGGCGGTGTTGGGGGGAATGCTGCTGAAGGCTCCATCAGAAAGCGCTCGGCGAGAGAGATTACAGTCAAAGCCGGAGGGAAATCTTACCGCACAATCAACCAACACAATCCCCCACTCAATCGCGGCGACCGCGTTCGCGTAATTACCAACGTCTACGGACAAGCTTTGAGCATTGTCCCAAGATAATTGATGCCTTGTGTATTTTGCAATAGACCGAGTCAGATCATACATTTGGATCCTACAGCTCAAGTTCTAGCTGACTGACAGGTGCAAAGCTTTTTCGATGAATAGGGCATGGCCCTAACTCCCGCAAAGCGGCTAAATGCAATTTGGTTCCGTAACCCTTGTGACGCTCGAAACCATATCCGGGAAATTTCTTAGCATATGCAACCATACGACGGTCTCTAGACACCTTGGCGATGATACTAGCAGCAGCAATGGAGAGTGAAATACCATCCCCTTTTACAATACCCTCCGATTGCAAAGGGAACCCAGGCACCTCAAGTCCGTCTATGAGGCAGTAATTGGGCATACGCGAAAGGCTAAGAGCAGCCCGCTCCATCGCTAAATGAGTTGCTTTCAGTATGTTGATGTCATCAATTTCCTCCGGCTCTGCGTATGCAAGTGACCAGAGGATATCATCGCGCGTAGTGAGTTCTTCATAGATCACTTCACGCCGCCTCTCAGTGAGCTTCTTTGAATCATCTAATAGATCATGCTCGAAGCCAGATGGCAGCACCACAGCTGCCGCAGATACCGGACCGGCTAGAGGCCCCCTACCCGCTTCATCAATACCCGCAATGATCGAGAAACCTTTTTCACGTAATTCGTCCTCGCGTTTAAGATTAGGCATAAAAAAACGTGCCTTTTGTTTTAAAAAAAGGCACGCTCGAAAATATTTATTCGATTAAATTACCAGCCGATGGGACTTACGGAACGCGGAACGCCTGAAGGTCGTGCACCAAGACACATTGTGATATAGGTATTACTGGGAGTTCTTTTCACACCGACACCCACTACGTGCCATGCTTGCAACACATGGCTTCTTTCTCCTTCGTGAACATGTGTCCATGCACCAACGGCTCTACCTGCTGGATCTGATACTCCTGCGGGCACTTTGTAAGTTAGTTCGTTCATATTCTCGATGTTGTGCTTTAAGTAAGCATATTGAGAACGACTACCTTTGGCGGCATATCCAGATTCAACATGCCCATTAGCCATTTTTTGGCATTGCTGTTGGGCTATGACATTGAGTGCAGAGTGCCCTGTTAAAGAGCGTTTGCCGGCGCTAGCGCGCTTAGCATTGACGAGTGAGTATACACGCTCGGCGATACCGCGTTCTTCAGAATTTGCAGATGCACGCGATGATGATACGGATTGGGAAGATCCGGATGAGGGAGCCAAATTAGAAGCACAGGATGATACCAGCAAGGTAAGTCCTGCACAGGTAAGGATGTGTTTGACTGTATTCATAGTAAAATTTGTATACATAAAATTACTTAACATGTCCAGATATTTTTAAAATTCCAACATTCTTTATTTATGAAGTTTATTAAATTCTGATCTACGATAAAATTATCAACCTGTCTGTGCAACCTAAAAAAGCACGCTGTTAATCCAATTTACCCCCCTCTTACCGTATCGATGACTCAGTGATTGTTTTTCCTGAGACTTATTCTTGGCAAGCCGAGAGCTTGAACGTAGCGTATGCGCATGCGTAAAAAGGAAATTATCTCTGTTAGCTTGTGTGTCGCAGGCTTGGTTGCATTTAGCTCCTGTGGATCCAATTCTGATGATATTCCTCTAGCTACGGGTGTAGTGTCACAGAGCGGGATTGCGGCAGCTGACTCATTACTTGCTCAAGGACGAGCTTATCAAGCTGCTGGGAAAAACGGCAAAGCGTTATCAATCTACAAAACGATCTTTAAAAAATACCCATATACGAAAGCAGCATCAGAAGCTCGTTTTTTGGAGGGGCAAATTTTAGATAAACAGGGAGATTTATTCAAAGCCTTTGAAGCTTATCAGGATGTCATTTCACGCTTTCCCGGCAGTCCACGCTACGCCACGGCACTCAGCCGTCAGGAAGCTGTGGCTCATGCAGCTGCAAATGGTGTTATTAAGAACAATTTCCTAGGTATGAAAACGCGTATCGGACCAGAAAAAGTTGAGAAAATGCTTGGGCATGTAAGAGATAATGCCCCACAGGCTGTCTCGGCACCCAAAGCTCAATACGCCATAGGCCGAGTTTGGCAGAAAGAGGGTAATGCATCAAAGGCAATTGCCGCATATCAGAAACTCGCACTGGAATATCCAAACAGTAAATCTGCTCCAGAAGCCCTCTACCAGCAGGGAGAGATCCTTGTCCTGAAAGCAGAACGTGGCAACCATAACACTGCTCATGTGAATCGAGCCCGCGACATCTATATGGAACTTATTCAACGCTACCCTCGCCACAGTCGTGCCTCTGCTTCACGCAAACGTCTGGCCATGCTGGGAGGTCAAGATATTCAACGGAGCTACGAGACAGCGGAGTTCTACAGAAAAAAAGGCCAAACTACTTCCGCCATTTTTTACTACAAAGAGGTCATGAGTAAGACGAAAAGCGGTAATTACTACAACCTAGCTAAAAAGCGTATTGCAGAGCTGAAACGCTAAGTCGACTGAATCCAACCCCCTAGGTAAATATCATACTAACCAATTTTATGAGCAAATACTTGCTGGCACTCTGTTTGCTTCTAACTTCTTGTGCAGGATATCAACTGGGTGGCTCTAAACCTACTCACCTTTCCCACGTAAAAAGTATTCACGTGCCACTATTTGAAAACGATACCCTACTGGTGCGTGCCGAATCATTGGCTACTAACAGCTCTGTGGATGCAATTACCCGTGATGGAACTTATCAAATTGCAACCGTAGAGACAGCCGATGCTGTGCTAGAAGGAAAAGTTCTTCGTGTTAACTACAGTCAGGTTCGTTCCGCTCGACTCGACACCCTGCGCTCCGAGGAGCTGGGTATGGAAATAACCATTAGCTGGGTATTACGCGATGCCCAAAATCCTACAAGAATTCTTGAAACGGGCAAATCAACTGGTGTCACTCGATTCTTTGCTGGGGGAAATTTACACGTTGCTCGCACCAATGCACTTCCCGATGCTTTGCGCCGTGCCACTGAATCCATGGTCATGCGCTTTTCCGACGGATTTTAGTCATCAAAATTTTGATTCCTGTGATCTCATTCGTTCCCACCCCGATTGGCAACCGGGCTGATATAACCCTACGAGCATTGGAAGTCCTAAAAGAGGCTGATATCATTGCATGTGAGGATACTCGGCACTCGGCACCACTACTCAGACACTACGAAATTAATAAACCCCTCGTCTCGTTACATGATCACAATGAGGCTAAGCGCCTTCATGAGCTCGTTGAGAAGGCATCATCGGGTAGCCAGATAGCCGTTATATCTGATGCTGGGATGCCTCTGATTTCGGATCCAGGGTATCGTCTCATGCAAGCATGCATTGAACAGGGTATCGACTACACAGTATTACCCGGACCTTCGGCAGTGCTGACAGCACTAGCTGGCTCGGGTTTTCCCACTCACGCATTCAGCTTTGATGGTTTTCTCCCTGTTAAAAAAGGCAAACGGCGTAAAGCCCTAGAAGCAGCTATCGCAACAGATAAGACGGCATTATTTTTTGAATCTCCTCACCGACTAGGTTCAACGCTGGAAATACTAGCAGATATTGATCCCGACTTGAAACTATGCGTTGCGCGCGAACTTAGTAAAAAATTCGAAACCTATCACCGAGGTAGTTCCCAATGCCTATACGATTATTTTAAGCAACACCCACCGAAAGGTGAGATTGTGTTGCTACTAAACGCATCTGTCTGATGCGCTTATCTGTATTTATTTTGTGGGACTCCCACCGTAGATTCGCTGAACGTGATCCAGGTAGATCTCAGTTGAATCATTCTTATCAGCTTGGGAATTCTCCTTTTCAAGCGCTTTGCTCAACTCACGATACTGTATAAAACTTCCACCGACTTCATTCGATTGAGTGATGTAATACCAATCAAGGTAATCGCGGACTCGCTCAGCGGCTTTGCGTGAATTAATTCTGTAGTCGGAGTTTTCCTCTAATTTTACAGGGATTTTTTTGCCTTTACCTTTAATGATATCCTGCAGAACCAGCTGATATTTTGCGATGACTGGTCGATATGTAGGGAAACAACGATAGCTTAGCCTTTCCAACTCAGAGCGCGCTCCTGCGACAGCTTCTACACGCATCTTCACATCTTGCAAACTGAGCACTTTATCAAAGTCCTCGATACTCACAGTCTTGGCCAAGTCTTCCTCCTTATCGCGATAGCGGAGTTGAAGAATACTATCGAGCCGTTTTTCTGTTTCTAGTATGGAGTACACCTCACTCAAACGTGACGTGCCCAACTCTAACATCTCAAGGCTCACCCATTTTTCCAAGCTGTTGCGCGATGTGTTCATAGCTGGAAAATGTTTACGCATCAGATTCTCTGATTCCCCTTTAAATGTAGCAAAATCTGCAAGGTAAGCTGATAAACTAGGCCGACCTTTGGGCTGCCTGACCAGTGAACTTACCATGGCACCAGAGATGGCACGAAACGCAATCGGTTTTCTGCCGTCAAAGGCACGCCATTGCTTTTCTGACGTGTCAAAGACTTGCTGGACTGAGAGAATGTCCAGAAACTGTATTTTTGATTGGTAGAGTCGCCTATCCCCTCGCCCAGCACGGTGATCAATCGTTTCTAGCATGCCCACAATTAGCCATGGCTTTACAAGAACTCGCTCCCCCTGCTCCACTTCCTGTCCGTCTCGCAGACCTCGCTCATAAAGCAGCATCTCCATGACATAATACCGGAGTTTTTTCCAATCCACTCCTCGCGCAAGATGGATCCTAATATTAAGCTGATACTGGGCCTGAAGTTGTGTGATGTCACTTACCACACTGCGTGCCTCCTCCGCATCCCCTTGAGCACCATAGAGCCGAATGACAAGAGGGAGCTTCATCTGCCTCTGCTTCTCGTTACAGAGGGTATTTAGTTCTGAAAGTAGACTGCGAGCCATAGAGGCAATTCCTCCACGCACTTGCTGCTCGCTTCCTACAACGGAGATTTG
>JBGCEU010000003.1:0-3986 GCA_045106535.1 Akkermansiaceae bacterium
CGGCATTTCCAGAGGATTGAGGCCGAGTTCTTTGAAACGCTCAACGATGCTCACTCCCGTAGCCAATTCATACCCGGCATCGACTTCCTCAGGGGTGAGGGCGCGGGCGACGGGGACTTCTCCGTAGAAATGATCCGCGTGTGTAGTGCCGAGACAGGGCAGGGGGGCTCCAGCCTGGGAAAATGCGGTCGCTTGCGGGCTGTGGGTGTGCACAACAGCCCCGACGGAAGCAAAATTCCGGTAGATCTCGAGATGGGTTGCGGTGTCTGATGACGGGCGGAGGTCTCCCTCGACCACTTCACCATCGAGATTAACGACAACGATATTCTCTGAAGTCAGGGCATCGTAATCTACACCGCTTGGTTTGATGGCAACGAGTCCGGTCTCGCGATCGATGCCGCTGACGTTGCCCCAAGTTAGGGTGACTAGACCAGCGGCGACGAGCTGCTGGTTTGCTTCAACGACTTGTTGTTTCAGTTCCGGGGTCATGATGCTTGGTCGCGAATGTCTAACAATTCCTTCATGACATGATCGATGCTGCCCGACCAGTCGGTTTTTCCAAAGGCATCGTGCAACGTTCTGTAGAGAGCGTAAATTTTACCATAAAGCGCAGCGTTCTCAGCATTGGGTTGGTAAACTGTATCGGAGTAGCTCACGATCCTCTCCTGCAAGTTGGAAAGTGAATCGTGTCCAGCGGCCACAGCAGCAAGCATGGCGGCACCGAGGGCGCAGGTTTGCTCGCTTGCGGAGACCTTCATGGGCCGGTCTAACACATCAGCGTAAATCTGCATCAGAGTATCGTTTTTCAACGAAAGCCCACCGGTGCAGACGACTTCGTCAACACTCACGTCGAACTCCTCCATGCGCTTGATAATGGTCAGCGCACCGAAGGCGGTTGCCTCGATATATGCGCGGTAGATTTCGTGCGCCTGCGTGTGCAGCGTCTGGCCTAACAATAACCCCGTGAGGCGCACATCCGTCAGGATCGTGCGGTTACCATTATTCCAATCGAGAGCAAGCAACCCGGTTTGTCCTGGCTTGAGCGCCGAAATTTTTTCACCCATCACCTTGAATTTTTCATCAAGCGAATCTCCGTAGCTATCCGGGACCAAATGGTTTGCCATCCAGAGAAAAATATCACCCACCGCCGACTGACCAGCTTCCACACCAACGAGTCCAGGTACGACTGAGGAATCAACCTGGCCACAAAGGCCAGGGACGTCTGCCAAGTCAGGTTGGGCTACGGTGATATCGCATGTGGAAGTTCCGAGAACCTTGACGAGTGTGCCGGTTTTCACGCCGGCACCGACAGCGCCCATGTGGCAATCGAAGGCCCCAACGCCGATGGTAATACCAGCGGGTAACCCAAGTTTAGCCGCCCATTCTTCGCAGAGTGTTCCTGCTGGTATGTCTGAAGCATAAGCATCGTCAAAAAGCCGATCACGTAGGCCAGCAAGAGCTGGATCGAGGGCAGACATAAATTCTTTATCCGGCAAACCGCCCCACTGTTTGTTAAACATCGCCTTGTGTCCGGCAGAACAAATCGATCGCTTCAGTGTGAGCGGATCGGTATTTCCCGACAGCACAGCCGGTAACCAATCGCAGTGTTCAACAAATGAAAACGCCGCGTCAAAAACATCCGGCGAGCTATTCTTCAGATGCAGGATTTTTGACCACCACCATTCGGAGGAATAGGTGCCGCCGCACTTGGCGAGATACTCTGGCCGCAATTCCTGAGCCAGTTTGGTAATCTGCTCCGCCTCGGCGTAGGCGGTGTGATCTTTCCACAACCAAACTAGTGCGTCTTGGTTGTCAGGAAATTGGAATGCTATCGGGTTACCCGATTCGTCCACCGGAATGATAGTCGATCCCGTGGTGTCGATACCGATGGCGACGACTTGCTCCGGCTTAAACGTCGGCTCGTTGTTAGACGCCTCAGCAAGCGCCTTAGTGATAATGAATTCGCATCCGTCGAGGTAGTCCTGAGGGTTCTGACGAGCAACATGCGGATCAGAAGGATCGGTGAGAATTCCCTGCACACCGGACGGGTAGGGGAATACCACACTGCTGAGCTCGCGACCTGTTTCGAGATCAACGATAAGTGAGCGGCACGAGTTTGTGCCGTAGTCGAGACCAATGGCGTAGCTGGACATGGTTAGTTGGCGTTGATGAAGTCGATCACGCGCTGATTAAAGTCTTCGAGGTTCTCCCAGTGGAAAGCGTGACCCGATTCCGGGTAGAGATGAAGTGAACTATTAGGAAGCTCCGCATCGATTTCTTCTGCCATCCATCGTGGCGTGAAAACATCAGCCTCACCACCGATCACGAGTGCAGGTGCGGTGATGCTTTTCAGCTGGTCGAGCGTGCTATGGTTGATACATGCGGCGGCTTGACCGTGGAGTCCGTGTAGCGGCTGTGGGTTTGGATCCTCGGAGGCTCCCTGACGGCCTTCTAACATCGAAGCGTATACCTCGGGGTCATCCCAGCTGCGTTTGTGGAAAATAAGTAGCTGGATCCACTCCATGAAAGCTGCGGGTGTGAGGTGTGCCTTGCATTGCTTCATGTGCTCAAACGTTGATTTGGCAAACTCATCGCAACGTGCCCATGAGCACATCAACACGAGACTCTTCACCTTCTCCGGGTGTCTGAGTGCAAGCTGCTGCCCAATGATGCTTCCCATCGAGCATCCAACGACGTGGGCTTGTGCAATCCCGAGTCCGTCCATGAGGTCGGCGTAATCATCCGCCATCATCGCGGAGGTATAGTCGCCGGGTGGTTTATCACTCTCGCCAACGCCTCGGTTATCCGGTGTGATGCACTTGAAATGCTCGCTCCAGACATCTACGTGAGCTTCCCAGACCGCGTTTGGTGCGGTGATTCCCATGATCAGGATCACAGGAATTCCACCGTTCTGCTCGCCATGCACCTCGTAGTGCATGGTGAAATCGTTCGTTGTGTGCGAGGGCATGTTAGATTGCAGGTAAAAGGGTTTCGCGAATCCATTCTCCGTCGTGCAGGGTCACGCCGTCCGGATCATCGACCGCAGCTGGTGCTTCATCTTCACAAATCACCCAGCCATCGTAATCCTGCTCAACAAGCCACTTGGTAACTCCTAACAGATCGACTTTTCCCTGACCCATGAGAGCAAACTCAGGGTTGCCGTCCCAATCCTTGTAGTGGACGTGGTTGATGAGGCTCGCGTATTGCTTCATCTTGGTCACGGGATCCATTCCCCCATTGATGATGTGGCCAACGTCGGGTGTCCAACCGGTCACTGAGCTGTCGAGGTTCTCGATGATGGCTGTGTAGTCCTCCTCAGTCCGGTTGATAGAAGTCTCCGGGGAGTTCGGGTGGAAGCTACACTTGATGCCGGCGTCTGTGGCTCGCTTCGACACCGCATTGACGTTAGACACTAAGTTTTTTCTTCGCTGTTCGAGGTCGTGGCGTCCGTTAGGCATCTGTACAGTACAGAGCACTGCGCCAGGAAATTTTTTGAGTAGCTCGATCACGCTGTCGGCAGCCGCACGTTCCTCGTCGGTTTCCTCTGGATTGTTCCAGTCCTGCACAAAGGCAATCGCAGCAAGGTCGACTCCATGTTTATCAAGGCTTTCCTTGAGCAGAACCGGGTCGGCAAGATCACCCATCCAGAAATGCATCGGTTCGATTCCGGTCATCCCCGCCTTCGCGGTGATCTCGATCATGTGATCTAATTTGTTATCCCAGAAGGCACCGTCTTCCTTCATGAACCAGGTGTAGCATTCGTTTCCAAATTTGATTTTCATTTTCTGTTAGTCTTTATGTTTCTCGATCATTGCTTTGGTAAAGGCGTAGCCGTCCCGACAAATATCCATACGCGGATTAAACTCACGCCACACGTTGATTGCATTGGCAAAGTCCAGATCATCACGTGAAAATGCTTCAATTGTGTACCAGCCATCATAACCAGTCTTGGCAATGGAGCTAAACACCTCATCCCACGGCACATG
>JBGCEU010000030.1:0-140025 GCA_045106535.1 Akkermansiaceae bacterium
TGCGGAGTTTTTTTAGACAAGATTAAAAAGATTAACAGGATTTTTACTCAGTGATGAAAGGTTGGCAGGCCAAACTCATCTTGAATCCCGTGATGCGAGACCTGCCAAAAACCAGACACGCTGTGCATCTGCACGAGCGGATACCCTTGATCTGTGGGTATCCGCGCTCATCTGTGTTGAATTTATTTTTCTAACACGGATGGCTCGGATGAGCACGGATCAAATCCTCCGTGTCCTTTGGATTCCTGTGGATTTGGTGCCTATGAATGGCACCAACCCTGTAACTATCTATGTTCCAAGATGCGATAGCCCTGAAAGGTTGGTGGTTAGGTGGATTTCCACCACCAGAGGCCGAGTGCGATGAAACCCATGGAAATGGGTGTGAAAACGACCCAGGGGAATTGTTTTTTATTGGGGAGTTTGATGAGCATGTAGGCGACGATGCCCCAGCAGAGTGCTCCGGCAACGAATAGAAACCAGCCGGGTGAGAGCAAGCTGTATTCAGTCTCATCGTCAGAGAAACTGATGGAGGTAGGTTTGGCAAACAGAACGGATTGGCTAAGGATGGCGGCTTTGGGCTTTTGTGATCGACCAACCAAGTCATGGAGTGGTTTTTTGCAGAAAACGAATCGTTTTTCGCCGGAGGGCAGCTTGATCTCGATGTAGTAGGAACTCCCGCCTTGGTTACGCAGCCCGCTCGTGGTTTGGCGAATATCGTTGCCTGTGACTTGCACTGCCGTTTCCTTGCTCGGCAAAATGGATGCGATGACATCACCCAATACACAAGTGCCTAAGCAAAGAAATATCCCAACCAAAAAGGATAGGAAGATAACGACTGCCGGGTGGTAGGGTTTGGGTTTCTTTTTGCGCGAAGCTATTGGATCTGTTAGGTTCTGCCGTCACGAAGATACTTATGTGTCATCTCCATAACATTGGGTTCTGTGGCGATGAAGGTGTGGTCACTATCGATGACATGAAACTCATTCATGCCTTCCAGTTTACCCCGTTCGACGGAGACAATACCGTCGTTTTCAGAATCGAGGAAGGTTCGGAAAAACGGGATGCTGCTGCGCTTTCCCATAATGACTGCGGTATCGGTCTCAAGCGGCGCTGGAGGGGCGTCAATGCAGTCAGTACCCAGTGCCTTACCAGCTGGTCCGAGTGTGGCTTGTAGTGGCTTACAGTGCTCGAGCCAGTCAATGATTTCACTACCTTGATTAGGTGGCGCAAGCATGACCACGCGTCCCGTTTGTTCTGGCATGAGCTCCTTGAGTAAATTACGTGTGATGATGCCTCCTAGGGAGTGGGTCACGAAATGCACCTTGCGTTCGCCTCCATGGAGCTTGAGTGCATCGTGGACAATCTTGGTGAGCTCTTCCATCGGTTTGCGGAAGGATGGGTAGGGGACGTTGATGGTGTGGTAGCCCTGTTCGTGCAGATATTTTGCCATCGGATCCATCGCCCAGATACTTCGCCAGAGGCCATGCAGAAGAATGACTGCGTCGCCATCAGCCTCGCGCACGATGGGTTTGTGCCACGGCATAGGAAGGCGCAGGACGGTGAGACGGCGGAGTTTTGAATGTTGAGTTTTCAGAATTCAGTAAGTTGAGTTGAGTAAACTTACCACAAATACCAGAAAAGTGGGATTGATTATTCGATGAGGATAATCGACTCAGGTGATTCTCAATAATCCTCCACTGGAGATCGGTTTTCCCCAGAGTAGTCACGCTTTTCTTTTGCTGCATCTTCGCCCAGCACATCAATCCTTAGCTGCATGGTTTCCTCGTCGAATGTTTGCCACTTTTCCATGGAGAACTTGAGTGGCGCCACGAGGCGTTTCTTCATTTTCTCGATACGCCTGAGTGAATCATCAATCGTGCTGAGTGGGAGCTCCTTGAGATGCTGCATCGCGACCGGTGCCGTCTGCACTTGATGACAAATCATTGCCATGTCATTTCCCGCTGCAATGGAGAGTTTCACATCTGGCCCGCGACCGTAGGTGTTCAGAATAGCGCCCATGTCCAGATCATCGGTCATAATGACACCCTCGTAACCGAGCTGATTTCTGAGAAGGTTGGTAAGAAGATTGCGGGACAGTGAGCCTGGTAAACCGGGTGAATCCTGATCAATGGCGGAAAAATGCACGTGGCAGCTCATGATCGCATCGAGTTCTGGCATGAGGGCGGTGTATGGAAGCAGATCGCTTGCGAGCATCTCTCTGACCGATTTCGCGCTGTGAGGAAGGTCGTGATGCGGGTCAGAGTCTGCCAGTCCACAAGAGGGGAAATGTTTTCCACATGAGAGAATCTTAGCATGACGGAGGTTGCGGTTGAAGATGCCAGCATTGGTAATGACCTCCTGTGAGTCTGCTCCATAGCAACGTCCACGAAGTGCGTTATCGGCATCATCATCGTAGGAAATATCGAGCACAGGGCAGAGATCCATATTACATCCTAGGAGCCGCAGTATGTCGGCAGTGATCATCCCGTGGCGGGCGATAAGCCCCAAGTCGCCCTTGGCTCTCAGATCGTGGGCAGACGGTGGTTCGGCACCAATCTCACGGGTGCGGGTTACGCGTCCGCCTTCCTGATCGATAGCGATAATGGGCGGGATGTCAGATATGTCCCTTAGGTCATCGGTGAGTTTTCTAACTTGCTCTGGTGACTCTACATTACGTCCAAAAATAACAAATCCACCCGGTTGGATGGATTTGTAGAGAGCTGCATCATCCTGAGTGATTTCAGTTCCAGGAACTCCGAGAAGTAAGAGCTGACCATGCATGATTTTAGAATCCAGATTCTAGTTAGCAGAATCAAGTAAACATACCGCGGAACGTTTGTCCGTATGACGCAAGACGGCAGAGGATCGATTTCTGCACATGTAGGCGGTTTTCTGCTTGTTGGAAAATGGTGTCGGCGTGAGCTTCCAGCACCTTGTCGGTGATCTCTTTGCCCCGGTATGCAGGTAAGCAGTGCAGTACGATATGTGACGAATGCGCGTGCTGCAGGAGCTCTGAGTTGACCTGATAATTACCAAATAAAGCCTCCTTTTCGGTCTGGCCTTCTTCGCCCATGGATAACCAGACATCGGTATTGATGACTTCTGCATCGTCCACGGCTTCTATCGGATCGGTGGTGACACTTACGTTAGGGGCGTCGAGTTTCCTCAGGTATTCTTCTGATGGCAGGCATCCTTCAGGCGCGGCAATGATGAGCTTGAAATCAAGCTGCTTAGCAGCCCACATCCATGAGCGGGACATGTTGTTGAAGCCATCACCGACAAAGGCGACTTTTTTGCCCTCCCACGTGCCAAGGCGCTCACGGATGGTAAGCAGATCGGCTAGGATCTGACACGGGTGCGCGTCGTCTGTGAGGGCATTGATGGTTGGGATGCCTGAGTAGTTAGCAAAATCCACAACGTCTTGCTGTGCAAAGGTTCGGATGATCGAGCCGTGTACCATGCGACCTAAGACGCGTGCGGTGTCCTTGATTGGTTCGCCGCGACCAAGCTGAATGTCGTTAGACGAGAGAAACATCACGGAGCCACCTAGCTCGCGGATGCCAACCTCGAAAGACACGCGTGTGCGGGTAGAGGACTTGGTGAAAATCATTGCCCAAGTCTGTCCGTCGAGTGGTTTGATTTTATGTCCACCAGTTTTCTTGCGCTCGGTTTTCAGAGAAACGGCGTTGTCGATAATTTTCCAGATTCGATCTTTGGAGAGTTCTTCGATACAGAGTAAATGCGTCATGGGGTAAAAGAGTGAAGTTTGAAACAGAGAGTAATCAGGAATTTAGCAGCGAATCGAGAGTGTTTTTGATAATTCTTAATGCTTTTTGAATATCGTTTTCGGTGACATTGAGAGGGGGGAGTAGTCTAAGTGTCTCTGGGCCAGCGGGCACGGTTAGTAATCCTGCTGCCATCAGCGCCTGACATAGGTAGAGCGCCGGGGTAGAGTCCTCGGGGGTGGCGAGTGACTCTGGTTTCAACGCGATGCCTAGCAGCAAGCCTTTGCCGCGAATATCAGAGATGGCAGGGTGATTCCAAGAACCGATTTCAGCGCGGATGTTAGTGCACTGAGACATGGCATTTGCGGGTAATTCATCGGACAGGATCGTATGAAGCACAGCCAATGATGCTGAACATGCGAGAGGATTGCCCCCGTAAGTAGATCCATGAGATCCGGCGTTCATGAGCGATGAAAGTGAGGTTTTCTTGTTATCAATTTTACGGTCGCTTACGTAAAATGCGCCAATAGGAAAGCCGCCGCCCATTCCTTTTGCCCAAGAAATGGTATCAGGTTCAAGATCTGGACAGATGCTCTGCCAGCCGTTCAATGTGCCAGTTCTTCCGCATCCGCACTGAACCTCATCTAGCATCAGAAGTAGATCATGCTCTTTGCAGAGTGCGGCGATCTTCTCAAGGAACTCAGGGGTGGCCTCATTGACGCCGCCCTCACCTTGGATAGGCTCTAACATGATGCCCGCGGTTGTGTTAGAAATGGCAGCTGTCAGCGCATCAATATCATTGAATGGAACGTAGCGGAAGCCAGGTAGCATTGGGTCGAAACCAATCTGGATTTTCTTTTGTGCCGTTGCTGCCATGGATCCGAGAGTTCTTCCATGGAACGAACTGGAAAATGTAATGACTTCGTAGCGGGCTTCACCATTTTCGTCAGGGCGTGCATGGCCAAACCTACGTGCGGTTTTGATCATGCCGTCGTTTGCCTCAGCTCCAGAGTTGGAAAAAAATATTTTGCCCGGTTTTTTGACAAATTCCTCAACTAGGGTGCGTGCTAGCTGCTCCTGTTGGGGGATCTGGTAGAGATTTGAGCAATGCATCAGAGTAGACGCTTGCTCGGAAATGGCATGCGTCAGCGCGGGGTGGCAGTGACCGATGCTACATGTGGCAATACCGGAGCAGAAGTCGAGGTATTCCTTGCCTTCATCGTCCCAGACTCGGCTGCCCTCACCCCGGACGATGGTGAGAGGGAAGTTGGCGTAGGTGGGCAGCAGGTGAGACATGCTTTTTTGTAAGCACGAAATTCAAATTTCTAAATCCTAAACTGTGTTGTATTTTTGAATCTGCGGTACATAATAGCTGTGCCGCTCCCCGGACGGTCGCGGTTTCCTTCACAGGAAGTCGAGGAAAGTCCGGACGCCGCAGGACAGTGTGCCTCGTGAAAACGGGGGACGGTCAGTTCAAGCTGATCGGACGGAAAGTGCAGCAGAAAACAAACCGCCCGCTTCGGCAGGTAAGGGTGAAAAGGTGGAGTAAGAGCCCACCGCTCCAAGGGTAACTGAGGAGGCACGGCAAACCCCGCACGGCGCAAGACATAACAGGGGAAGGGTTGTCCGCCCGACCAGGATCCCCGGGTACTAGTCGCACCATCCCGCGAGGGAGGTTTCCTATTTCGGTAGGATAAGATAAATGACCGTACATCACCGCGAAAGTGGTGAGGACAGAATCCGGCTTACAGGGGGGCGGCAGCTTTTTTATCGATCAGATTGAATTATAGGCATTTGCCTCACGGTCTATTTTGGTTACATTGAGAAATGTTTAGGTTTTTCAGCCAGGTGCTGCTTGCTTTAAGTGGTGTGACTATCGCTATTGCAATTCCTAACACGATCATTGGTGGGCTCGCTCAGGTGGATAGCCCATTGAATGGTCAAGACGTGACCGAGCGGATTCTTTCTGCTGATGTTTGGAGCGGGGCGAGAGAGTTGCCGGGGAAGTGGAGGCTGGAAAGCACTGTTGCTGGAGCAAAAACAAGTCATCTGCTTGCCTTGCCAAAGGTGTTAGGTGAAGATGTTGTTCTGCTCAGAGCTGTTCGACGTGAAGGTAGACTGGACTCACTTGTTGTGACATTTGCGGATGCTGGATCCTATTTCCAATACCAACCAAACGTTGCCAAAGACCAACTCGCGGCTCGACGCAAGGCCCTGGTAGAAAGGCAGCGCCAGTTCGCCGAGCTCTATCAGGCGCGGCATGAGCGTATAACCGAGCGGCTCGAGGCTATGAGCAAGGCGCGAGTCAAGCGTGCGAAGCAAGGTGCCTCTCGAGCCTTGAGAGCTGAACTCAAAGTCTACCAGGTAGGTGGACTCAAGCTTGGATTGCTAGCTGATGGTAATCGCATTATTCGGCTGACTATTTCCAGAGAAATTGCCCATGAGAAATCTTGGCTCGATGAATCTATTCAAAAGATGAATGCAAATAGTCGAGGTGCGTATTTTCGCAGTCAGGTAAAGGAGGACGCTAACGGTGATTCTATTATTGCCAGTGTTCCTGTCGTGCCACAGGGTTACAAGCCGTATTGTGGCATTAATACCTTGGTGATGACCGCGCACTACTTTGGGTTACACTTGGATGAGGATTGGCTGGCGGTGGCGGGAAAGTTTCAGAACACTGGATCTGCTGGAAATTCGAATATGTTTGGGCTCTATAATGCTGTCGCGAAGGAGGCACGATTAAAGATATCGCGCGAGACGGAGTTTGATTTTCGTAAAGCGAGGGCATTGATGCGAGATGGCATGCCCGTTATCGTTTGGCGGAAGTTTGATTATCGAAGAAACCAGCTTCACAACAAAATATCCCGCAGAATGATTAAAGATCCTCATGCCAAGCTGCCTGAGCCCAATGCTGATGACCGCGCGAAGTGGCCAGGAAAGGATCATCCGGTTCACGCCAGTGTCATTGTTGGTTTTAATGACGAACGCAAAGAAGTGCTTTTCCTTGAAAGTTGGGCAGGGGTAACAAGCCCACGCCGCATGCGCTATGAGGAGATGGAAGCCACTGCGACCTGGGCCTTTTACTTCAGAAATAGATAGGTGATAGGGATCAGTATCTGTTTTTGATTGGAATTGCACGGCGTTTGACCGATGCTGCTCAACGTGAGCGAGATGATCTATCAGAGTGAAGATCTGCCGGATCGTTTTGGAGCGATGACGGTCAAAGAACTGCGCCAGGGATTACGGCGCGGTATGTTTATGATACCGTTTATCGTGATCCAGGCATTGGCGGTTCTTGCGATGATCGCAGAATTCAGCATGGGAGATGTTGAGGAGTTTTCTAAAATGACGGGAATGCTGAATCCGGAGTTATTTTTCACCTCCGGGCCGTTTTGGATAGTGGCTGGGCTGATCTGCATTATCGTCATGCCGCTGGGCGGTTTGGCATTAATGGGTCAGGAGCTTGATGAAGGTAATCATGAATTGCTCCTTATGACCCCACTTACAAGATGGCGGGTGGTTCGGGGGAAATTTTTAGCTATGTGGGGGCTCTGTTTAGTGACTTTTTTCTCGCTGCTTCCCTATCTGATCGTTCGATACTTCATAGGTGGAATTGATGCATGGAGAAACATTGTGATGGCACTTACCGTGGTCATGGTATCAGGGATATTGTGTGCTGGGGCTATTGGGGCATCATCCTTCCGTACCAATCTGGGTAGGATCTGTATGATGGTGCTGTTTTTTGTATCCATGGTGCTTTCTTGGCTCGCACCAATGCTCGGCAGCTTCGCACAAACAGAAACCTGTGGGGTAATCTACCACATCAATGCCATTGCCTATTTTGTGTGTTATACCATTTTTGGTCTAGCGTTGGCTCGTTCGCGTATTCGGTTAGTCGTTCACCAGTACGAAGTGAAACCCAGCTGGATGGTGATTGGTCTTTTAATATTCACTCCGCTCGTTGTCTCGATGGCAACAGCGATGACCATTGGTTTTGGTGGATTCGTCGGGCTCATAGGAATGGCACTGGTGGCATGGTTTGCCGATAGCACACCAAAGGCACCTAAGTGGATGCCTACACCTAACGTCAATGTTCCCGGTCAAGAACCAGCTGCTCCGGTGATAGGTGGAAACAACCCTGTGCCCCCGAGTATGAAGCCAGCACCAAATCCAATCGTTATGCCTCAGGATACAGTTGGAGAGTCTCTGGAGGCTGAAAATCAGTCTGATTTGGCTCAAAAAAACGAGTAAATGGTCTAGAACACCTTATTTCACAAGGGAACTTCAAGATTGCTATTTAAACCCAACTCATCTACGATTTTGGTGGAAGGGACGCAATCGCGTCCTTTCGCCGTCTAAGCCACCAAATAGCTTGGGCGGCTGATGCAAAGGGAATTTGACGATCAATATCTAAAATCAATTTATGGGATTTATTGATGCTTTCAAGCGTTGGCGCCTCGCCAGTAAGGGGATGTCATCTGGCAAGAAACGCCGCACCTCCACCACGAGTGAGAATGCTGTGGTTGACTCGATGGAGCGCAGTGTCTGGATGAAGCTCATCATTTATCCAATTTTTGCGGCACTTGCATGCCTCATCACAGCTTACTACGTCTCGGGTGATACTCTGTTTCACAACGAAGGGCTTCGGCGCTCTCTAGTGGCCATGATTTTGGCTGCTTCGGTGATTCTTTTTTATCATATTCGCCATTCTCTAAAAGCGGGTAATGCGCAAGTCGTTCTGATTTTCGGTGGTATCCTTGTTCATCTGGCTTTACTCAGAGCCACTTGTTATCTGATCGATGTTAATGGCTGGGAATTAGATTACCGTCTAATGTTGCCGCCACTGGCATTCGCACCGATGATTCATTCGGTGCTTTTGGGCAGATACGCAGGTGTTTTTTCTGCACTCAGCGTGAGCCTGTTCGGCTGTTTGTTGATGCCTGTTCAGGAAATTTTTCCGTTTATGGTAATGAGCTTGGTTGCTGGATGTGTGGCCGTCGCGCTCACTAAAAAAGTACGCCGCAGGGGTAGTGTGTTGCGTGCAGGATTCTACGTCGGCATGGTTACTTTATTACTGGCAATGGCATTCGCTAAGATCAATCTGGCTGGAATCAACAGCCAAGAAGAATTAGCTGCTGAGGGAATTAAAGTATTAGTTATTTTAGGATGCGGATTGCTTACAGGGATGGTCGTTAGCGGATTATTACCAGCCTTGGAGAGTCTATTCTCACTAACAACAAATATCAGCTGGCTTGAGATGAGTGATCTGAACCATAAGCTATTACGTAAACTGCAACTTGAGGCACCAGGAACCTATCATCACAGTATGGTTGTCGCTACACTTGCTGAATCCGCTGCTGAGAAAGTGGGTGCCAACGCTTCCATGTGCAGGGTTTGCTCATACTTCCATGATATCGGCAAACTCAAAAAGCCTGAATACTTTATTGAGAATCAAGGCGACATTAACCCCCACGATTCGCTGACGCCGACGATGAGTGCTATCATCATTATCGCGCACGTCAAAGACGGCGTAGACATGGCGATCAAGCACAAGCTTAACCCGAAAATAATCGAGGTTATCCGCGAGCATCATGGCGATTCGCTGGTGCAATATTTTTACCATAAAGCCCGTGAACAGCGGTTAGATGCTGAGCAAAAAGTTGATGAGGGTATTGAGAATAAAGACGATTTGCCAGAGGTGGATGCTAAGAATTTCCGCTATCCTGGCCCATGCCCAACAAGTCGAGAAAGTGGTATCATCAGCTTAGCTGACTGTGTCGAGAGTGCATCAAGAAGTTTGAAAAAGCCAACTCCTCAAAAGATTCGCAACCTCGTGCGCGAAATCGTGATGGACAGAGTCACAAGCGGACAACTCGACAACAGTGAACTCACGATGGCCGATATCAAGACTATCTGCGAGAGCTTTGGTTCTACCTTGCGCAGTATGATGCATACTCGCATTGATTACCCAAAGGATGAGCAGGGAAACCGTAAAACTCACAATCCGTCTGCGGTGAAAAAGAAGAATGGTAAGCCCAAGGAGGTAATCAGAGAGGGGGCGAAGGAGCATGCAAAAGAGAAGCCGAAGCAAGCTGTGAAAAGTCAGAGTTAGTTTTCGGCAGATAATCTCATCACAGATCACGATGTCCGGTTTGCCAAAAATCACAGTCTATGATCACCAGCAAATGGTCAGTCTTGCTCCGGATCTGATCTCTAAACTTCAGTCGGCAGCCACCACAGCGCTACCCATGGTCATGGAGCGGTGCGCTTGCAGAGAATCGCCATTATTTAATCTAGAGGAAATTGAAATCAGTCTAATTGATGATGCCACAATAGCGGATGTTCATCAGAGGTTCATGGGGATTCCAGGCGCCACGGATGTAATCACTTTCGACCACGGCGAGATTCATATCAGTCTAGAAACAGCGCTTCGGCAGGCGGAGGAATTCTTTCACGACTCAGATGCGGAAATCATGCTCTATATTATTCATGGACTTCTCCATTTGGCAGGGCACGAGGATGCCACTGACCGAGGGCTGGAAACTATGGATCTGCACCAGACGGAATTGCTCAGGGTCGTGTGGCAGGGATGATGCCTGACTCTGTGATTACACCATTCATAGGTTGATCGTGATCGCTGTGATCTACAGCATCCACAATTTGTAGATCCATAGCGATTCCCCAAGCTTCCGCATGGACTGATTTTTTAGCCAAAGCTCTATCGTAATATCCGCCGCCTTGACCTATCCGTGATCCACTCGGATCAAAGGCGAGTCCCGGACAAAGAAAGAGATCAATGTCCTCAATGGCTACTTCTTCGTGCAAATTATGGCAGGGTTCAAGAATATCCCAGATCCCAGATTTCATCGTTTCAGGCGATGTTACTGAGTGAAATGTTAGTATGCCTTTTGTGTGACTGAGAGGGTAAACGAATCTTACTTCAGTTAAAAGACTGTGAAGTGCGGCAAGATCTATCTCAGTATTTCTACCTGCATAAACCGCCATTGTTCGCACGCCATTAAGGAGTTCGTTAGAGTGGGCGATTGTTCTGCAGATTGATGCCGAGATACGTTTCAATTGATCGATTGAAACACGCTTAATTTGCTTGCGCGTATTGATGCGCAGCTGCCGCTTCTTGTTAACGATGGGATCATTCTCGGCTGACACGCTCCCATGCAAGCC
This sequence comes from Akkermansiaceae bacterium, assembly GCA_045106535.1. Taxonomy (GTDB): domain Bacteria; phylum Verrucomicrobiota; class Verrucomicrobiia; order Verrucomicrobiales; family Akkermansiaceae; genus Oceaniferula. The sequence goes on from JBGCEU010000030.1 coordinate 10,908, forward strand.
TAGTAGACAATGCAGCAAAAGAAAAACATCGCAGAATCGATATCAAATTATTCGTTGAGGGTGATGAGAGCCATATCACCCGCTGCTTGACGGCAGAATCATTCTATCGTCCTATCGAATCATGATGATCAGTGGCGAAGCTCAAATAGATGGTGGAAATCAGAATAATGCTTTTTGGAAGCGTTTGTTTGTTCCCGGTCATTTTGAGTGGACTTTTAAAATGCGTTCAGGTGAAGCTGAGAGTTTTTTTGCTCCGGTCAGAGGTATGGATCTACTCGCTGAGAGAGAAAAGCGGATCGCTGATAACCCGCGACGCTATCTAGCAAGTACCTCTGTAGGAGATAGGCTAGTTAAGGCTGTTTGGGAATTGGCATTGGGCTGGGGGCATGTCAAAGATCCTATTGATGGGGTGAGAGACTTGGCTGCTCTGACTAGGCAATGGGAGCCTGATTTACTTATTTTAGACCAGAAGACTCTTTCTTTTGCAGCAGGTGCTGTTTGTTTTCCCTCGTCATGGAATCTTGAGAAGAGGGTAGGGCAGTCAATTCATGAGGTGCATGAGGTTGTCCCTCGGCTTAACCCTCAGATTGGGGAAATGATCACCCGTTTCCTTTCACGTCTGCTTCCTGGAAAATCTTCCAGGCGTGAAAACTGGAGTATTACCCGAACCGGTGATCTGGATTACCATCCGGATCTAAATCGCAAGCGACTTGATGATACCGTCGTTCTCGATGAGCTGTTTCTTCGTGTTGAGCATCAGCTGTTCACAGGAATTTCAGACGGTGTTTTGATGGGGTTGCGGGTTCAGGCAGTGCCGCTGAGGGAGTTAGCTTCAGAGCCAGCGGCCTGGCAGGCTGTCGCTGAAAAGTTGAGGACAATGCCGGAAGATGTTGCCGACTATAAGGCCATGAATACCGCTGTACCCCATATCCTAAAAGAAATGGATGCTTACCAAGCGCTGTAGCATCACGTCATATTTTACTGTGAAGAGCGGTGAGGCATTCCTGCAAATGATAAGTTAGATACGGAAAATGCCGCTTGCCTGAAGTGGGTAAATCAACGATAATATGGCGGATGACGTGTAATTACCACAAATGGTTTTGCTTAATGATTTTGATCCTATTGGCAGGAGTGGTTCAATCTGCACCCAGTGAACTCAAGGGGGATTATAAGAAGCCGACCATTAATCAGCGACTATTTGGCGCCGACCTCTCGATGGTCGGTACCGAGCGCGATGAGTATGCGAGTAATCTTGCCGCGTATGCCGTAAAGAATCTACGCGATCGGAATGGCGATCAGGACTCGCTTGATCTCACACGTCAGATTCTTGGGCTGGCACTTCACCTATCTCCCAGAAATAAAAAAAGCCTAGTAGCCAACGCTCAACTCTCCCGCGGCATCATGCCCGAGCCGATTGCCGGCGATTACAATCCCGAGGTCTTCGCTCGCCTTCTCTTGACCCGTGGGAAGCTGTTGGAAAAACGCGACGGTGCCAGTAATGCCATGCTAGCGCGTTATCTCATCGCCCTATCTGCGACTATTGATCCGCGTAATGAAGATGCTGTTTATGAGTCAGAAATTAGACGTATCGATCACGGTGAGCTTTCTTGGAAAAAGATGACAGATTCTAAAAATCCAGCAGTTCAGGCGGATCAGTAAGGGCTATGCCATCAGTGCTCTGATGATTGTGCGCTTGCGAAGTGATCGAGGGCGTGACAAAATAATCCTGTTTTCAATGCGATGACCCAAAGTTTTCATATCAACCTTCTATTGATTCTCACCATGTTTTTTGGTGCCTGCGCGACTGAGCAAACCGTCACAAAGACTCAAGTAAAGAAGGACTGGCGTGGAGAGACTCTTCCGTTCACAGTCGGAAAAGACAAAGATGGCAATCCTGTTATGAAATCTGATCGCCGAAGTTCTTTTGAGGGTCGGAGTAGCAACATCGCTGGTGACCAATCATACAGTAAGAAAGACTACAACACCAAGTCCTATAGAAAGAAGAGCTGGTTTGGGAGTAAGATATTTGGCAAAAAGGAGTATCAGGGGAATACCGACGCAAATCGTTTTAAGAGCGAACCATGGTTTGTGAGTAAACAAGCAAATGCCAGTGGCAAGAGAGCACGAGCGGACGGTAAATCGTTTGGCGTAAATCCTTTTCGAACCAAATCTGCTACAGAGCAGACGGGCAGGAGCATTGCCAGAACCTCTGATGCTGAGACAGATGTTCGACGTCGTGTTTTTATGCAGCCTGATATCACCCACTGGAAAAAACAGAAGGGTTTATCTGTGAGTGACACTAACAGGATGTTAGGTCGATAAGATGTGTGTGGTTTAAGAACACCCTGAAGAGTTCAGAGTGAATCCTAAAAAGGAAGCTTAGGCATTTTACCATCGCCACCGCCGCCCATCATATCACTCATGCCTTCCATGCCGCCAAGCTGCTGCATCATTTCCTTCATTTTGCCCTTGGATTTCATCATCTTCCGCATCTGGGTGAATTGTTTGATAAATTTATTTACCTCCAGGATACTATTGCCGGAGCCAGCAGCAATACGTTTGCGGCGAGTTCCTTTGATAAGCATTGGCGTTGCACGTTCACGGGGTGTCATTGAAAGTACGATAGCTTCCATGCGTTTCATTCTACCTTCGTCAAGAGCCCCAGCGGGTAGCTGTTTTTTGATTTTACTAAACCCTGGCATCATACCTAACAGGCCGTCAAGTGGTCCGAGCTTACGCATCATGTTCATCTGGTCGAGAAAGTCATTGAAGTCGAATTTGCCAGACTGAAGTCGCTTGGCGGCATTCATCGCCTCCTTTTCATCGATATTTTCGGCGGCAGTTTCAACCATGCTTACCACATCACCCATGCCGAGAATACGGCTTGCCATACGATCGGGGTGGAAAACGCCGAGTTGCTCGAGCTTTTCTCCTTCGCCTATGTATTTGATCGGTTTGCCTGTGATGGCGCGCATAGACAGTGCTGCACCACCGCGGGCGTCACCATCGAGTTTGGTAAGAATGATACCGGTAATCCCGACAGCCTCATCAAAGTGCTGAGCTACGGATACCGCCTGCTGGCCAGTTGCGGAGTCGGCAACGAGCAGTGTCTCGCTAGGCTGAACGAACTTATGGAGTTCTTTGAGTTCTTCGACTAATACCGTATCAATTTCCTGACGACCTGCGGTATCAAAAATCAATGCTGTTCCGTTCTGAGTCTTAGCCCACTTGATCGCCTGCTTGGCGACTATAATAACATTTTTTTCTCCGGGGTCTGGAGTGAAACATGGCACGCCGACTTGTTTTGCAAGTGTCGCTAACTGGTCGATCGCTGCTGGACGATAAAGGTCACAGGCAATGAGGAGAGGTCGGCGACCTTCTTTTTGTAGGCGTAGCGCGAGCTTGCCTGCAGTTGTTGTTTTACCTGCACCATTAAGACCGCACAGCATGATGTGCGCTGGCGGATTTAGATCAAGCGGTGCGGCGTCATTGCCTAACAGGTGAGTTAGCTCATCATTGAAAATTTTGACGATTTGCTCGCCCGGTTTGATGGACTTGAGAACGTCGGCACCCATGGCCTTCTCTTTCACCGAGGCGATGAAGTCCTTTGCGACTCCGAACTCAACATCAGCTTCGAGTAGCGATAAACGAATTTCCCGAAGCGCATCGGTGATATTTTTTTCCGAAATTTTTCCGACACCACGGAGGTTGCGGAATGATTTGTCGAGACTATCAGAGAGTGCTGAAAACATGGTGATTATGGTTTTTCGGTGGAGATTTCTTGAGGTTGGTATGCCGCTTCGCGGTTGATCCGGAACACCCAAGTCATGGGCTTTTCAAATTGGGTGGAACCTTTGGTTCGCCACTGCACAGTGACCGAACAGGTACGAGCCCTTAGTCTACGGGTAATCTGCCAGGAGAGAACTCCAGTAGAGGCGTTGTAGGTGGCGGGTACTTTGCCGAAACCAGCGACGCGCATGACGATAGATTCGACATCAATGTTAGCTACCTTGGATAGATCGGCTGAGAGCCTAGGGAGTCGCTCCGATACAAGCGCGCCAGGTTCAGGCTCCACAGGGTGTGGGGTGGATTGAACGATTGCACCATCGGTTGCGACACTTGTGCTTGTGGCTTCGAAGCTAGTGGCATTGCGGAAAATATTATCGTGGGTGCCTAGAATAATATAACGCGGGACGGTAAAGTTCGAAGTTGTCTGGGTTGTCTTTCCTGGAAGTACCGTGAAGAGAAAATCGTAACCAACTTCCGTAGCGACAGGAAGCATTTCACCGGTCACATAGCCGCCTGGGTAAGCGTAAGTTTTCACTTGGGTTTTGAATTTGCTCTCCAGGAATTTTTTTGAGTCACCCATTTCTTTTCGTAAATAACTGGCAAAGGAATCTGTCCCTTTAGCTCTCTCTGCTTTTACTTCAGAGGGATAGGGGTGTGACACTGAGTGGCTGCCGATGGTGCAGCCATTGTTCATCATTTCACGAATCATGGGGGTGGTCAGCGCGCTGCCTCCACCATCGACGTAGTTTTTATAAAGATAAACAGTGAAAGGGTATTTGAACTCTTTGAGGATGGGGTAGGCATCGGTATACACCGATTTCCAACCATCATCGATGGTGATGACTACTGACTTATCCTTGATTTTTTTCTCTCCGCGCTTCCATGCCATGAAGTCCTCCATGGTGATGACATTGAGACCAAGATCACGGATAGCTTGCATCTGCTTTCTGAAGGTCGCGGTAGGAAGCAGCATCTGTGTCGCCTTTTTCGTTTTGGAAAAATCATGATAGCCGAGCACACTGACACGGACACCGTCCGAGACAGGGGGCTTGCCAGGTATCACGGTTGCAGGTGTTTCTGGGGTAGATGGTGTGTTAGCATTGGTCTGCCCTGCGACCTGTAACATACAGGAGCATATCAGAAAAAAATAGATACTAGTAACGCGGATCATAGTGACGGCACAGTGTGTGGCGGATTATGCAAACGAATATAGCTCTGCACGGTTGAAAGAAAAGAACAATGCCCGGCAAGTTACTCAGCTAGAAGTGCGGGTAGTTCTTCTAAACTGTTGATAAAGTGAGTTGCTTCCTGAACTACACGGTCACGTTTTGCATAGCGTCCGAATCCGATAAACAGATCCACTTCCTCCTGAGTTTCGAGATCCGAGATGCCGTCGCCTACCATCACGATTTTTTCCGGTTGGAATTCTGCCTTCAGCATCGCGATGATTTCTGGTTTCCCTCCGTTGCGCGTGGGCGGGGCGGTTGTATCGAATCCGGTATATGCACCCGAGGAGTCAAAATTTAGTGGGACAGCTTCGATTCGATTGATACCCAGATATTTGGCGAATGGCTCAATGACTTGGGTGAAACCGCCAGACACAATCACTGGAGTCCAGCCGCTTTCACGAAGAGTTTTGAGCGTCGCCTGAGCAGTCGGTTCCACATGATCGATATACATTTGCCCAACACCCTGGCATGATTTCTCGTCTGGCTGAATAATTTCGAGTCGGCGCGAAAAAATATCATCAATAGGCACTTTGCCATTCATAGCGGCGTTTGTAAGTGACTCGATTTTTTTAAAAGTGTCAGCTCCGCGCAGACGTGCCAACTCATCAATCCCCTCAATTGCAGACAGAGTGGAATCGCAGTCAAAAACAACAAGTTTCATGGCAGAGGCTGGTTATTTGTCACGGTAAACAGTATCCGGATCAAACGCCAAATCAGTTTCTGTAAAACTCAAGCCTGCGGGGTCGCGGCCTGCTTCAAGGTCTATTTTTCTGTAAAAGCAGGTGCTGCGTCCGGTGTGGCATGCTCCTGCTCCGAGTTGCTCAACATAGAGGATGACGGCGTCCTGGTCACAGTCAGTGCGGATTTCTTTCACTTTTTGTACATGCCCCGAAGTCGCTCCTTTGTGCCAAATTTCCTCTCTGCTGCGTGAGTAATACACAGCCTCTCCAAGTTCGAGCGTCATGAGCAGGGATTTTTCATTCATGTATGCAAGCATCAACGGCTCTTTTGTCTCAGCATCCATCGCCACAGCAGGAATTAATCCATCGGTGTCGAATTTCGGTGCAAAAACATTCCTTTCTTCTAGCGCAGATTTGTCGCCGCGCTCGCCTAAGGTTATAGCAGAGTTTTCCATGTCGTGGGATGTATCATCTACTCGCGTGCTGTCGAGTCCAAGGTATCTGAAAGCCAAAAAACCAAGGGAAATGGATAGACAAATGCTATGATCGAGGCGAAACTGAAAAAAGCTGTCCGACAGTTGTTTTATCTATGAAAAAGCATCCTTTGAGCAAATTTCTGACCACCGCTACTGTTATCACACTGACATCGGTCACCTGTGCATGTGCGAAGACCAATTTCAATGAAGTAGGCAAGCAGATGGTCATGCTGCTGACCAATACTCACTACGAGCACTACGAATTTGACCAGAAACTCGGAAAGCGATTTTTCGATGGATATATCAAGTCTCTGGATCGTAATAAGCAATATTTCCTCAAGTCGGATGTAGACACGTTACGAAAGAAATACGGCAGTAATTTCCATCAGCTGTTGCTTGATGGCAAATCGATGGAGCCAGCCAAAGAAATTTATTCACTTTATCGCCTGCGAGCGAACGAGCGCATCAAATATGCTCAAAAATTATTGAAAGATGAGAGTGCATTCAAGTTCGAGAGCAATCGCACCGTGCTCATGGATCGAAAAAATGCCGAATGGCCTGAAAATAAAGAACAAGCTCGTAGCCTTTGGTATAACCTAGTGGAACAATCTCTCCTTAGTGAGCAACTTCGTCGTGATACGATCGCGGAATTAGCGAAGGCACAAGGCAAAGAGAATCCATTGAAGGGCAAGAAAGATCCAGGTGAAATGATTTCATTGCGCTTCGAGCGTATTCTCCACGGAATTAATGATTCTGATGACGAGGATGTTGCTGACTCATTTTTGAGTGCTGTTGCGCTGAGTTATGATCCGCACACCGACTACATGAGCATGTCAGAAATGGAGCGCTTCATGTCTGGTATGCAAAACGCTCTCGTTGGTATCGGTGCCATGCTCCAGGCAGAGGACGATGGTGCTACAAAAATCACGGGTATCGTCGTAGGTGGTCCAGCAGACAAGCAGGGCGAACTAAAGCTCAACGACCGCATCGTGGGCGTCGACACATTGAATGCGGGAACTCCTCAGGCAATGAAGGACATCATGTTTGAGAAGCTCGACCGTGTTGTAGACAAGATTCGTGGAAAAGAGGGAACTGAAGTGCGCCTCAAGGTTGAACCTGCTGCTGGTGCACCGGGGGAGGTGAAGTTCATTATTATCAAGCGTGGTAAAGTTGAACTCAAGGACGAGCTCGCCAAGGCGGAAGTCATCGAGATGAGCCAACCTGATGGCACCAAACGACGCTTGGGATGGGTTAGCTTGCCAGCATTTTATGCAGATTTCCGAAATTGGGAAACACGCTGCTCTACGGACATTCAGAAATTGGTGGTTCGATTAAAAAAGGAAAATATCGAGGGCATCATCCTCGATCTCCGTGGAAATGGAGGGGGATCACTTGAAGAAGTTCGCCGCATGACGGGCTTTTTCACTGGACGTGGTCCTGTTGTCCAAGTGAAAAATCACCAAGGTCGTGTTGAAGTGAAGGATTCTTCACACCGTGCTCCTATCTACACCGGTCCGCTCGTAGTGCTTACTGATAAAACGAGTGCTTCTGCCAGTGAAATTCTTGCGGGTGCGCTTCAGGATTACAACCGAGCAGTCATCGTTGGCGATTCCTCAACGTTTGGAAAAGGAACCGTGCAGCAGCCTATGGAGCTGCGCAAAACGATTCCATTCATGATGGATGCTAGACGCGCTGGTGTTCTTAAGCCGACAATTCAGAAATTCTATCGTGTCGCTGGCAGTACGACACAGCTCAAGGGAGTGGAATCCGATTTGGTTCTTCCTTCGTTGCTGGATGCCTTCGAGATAGGTGAGGAGTACCTTGACCACGCACTGCCACACGACAACATCCGCCGTGCACCTGGGTTCCGTGAGCTGAACCGAGGAAATCTTTTCTTGCCAGTTCTAAAGGAAAAAAGCGCCAAGCGAGTAGCTTCCTGCCAAGACTTCACCTACATCGCTCAGGATGCCAAGCGCATGATTGAGCGTCGCGAGAAAAACACTGTTTCTCTCAATAAAGCCGAACGTAAGAAGGATCTTGCTGAGGCTGATCAGCGCAGAAAGAAGCGTAACATTGAGCGCGCAAAACGTTTCGGCGAACTCGCTGAGGCTGACAAAAAAATCTTCCGCTTCTACCGTCTTAACCTTGAGGATGTAAACCTCGAAAAGCTTGTCGAAATCGACCGTGAGAAAGATAAGAGTAGCTACATGCGCCAAGCAAAAGATGACGTCAAAGACCTTGATGATACCCCAGATTGGCCGAGTGCTCTCGATCCCGTCAAGCGGGAGGGAATTCACATTCTTTCTGATCTGGTGGAAGCCACTAAGCGTGCTGCCATGGCAGGGGCGATTCAGAATAACAACGGATAAATTCCGGTCATGGGTGATGCCAACTGTGAAGGAGTGGCTGCCAATTTGGATGGCATTCTGAAACGAATTAACCACGCTGCTATCCGTGCTGGACGCGATCCGGACTCAGTGCGGCTCCTCGTTGTATCCAAGACATGGCCAGCTGACAAGATCGCAGAGGTCGTGAATGCTGGGCATACTCACTTCGGCGAAAATAAAGTTCAGGAAGCTGAGGGGAAGGTTCCTGTCTTACCCGAAAACCTGGACTGGCATCTCATTGGCCACCTCCAGCGCAATAAGGTGCGTAAAGCTTTGCCGATTTTCGATACGATCCACAGCATCGATTCCCTGAAGCTCGCCCGCTACACATCTAACATAGCGACTGAGTTAGGAATAAAACCCGATGTTTATCTTCAGGTGAACATTGCAGCTGAGGAGAGTAAAAACGGTTATGCTATCTCTGATCTTGAAAACGAATTTGAGCAGCTCGTTGAGTTGTCAGGGCTCAATATCATTGGACTCATGTGTATTCCACCCGCTGCCGAGTCTCCTGACCTGGTGCGGCCTTGGTTCGTCAAGTTGCGCGAGCTTCGTGATGAATTTCAGAAAAAAAATAACCACCCTCTACCTGGCTTGAGCATGGGTATGAGCGGAGATTTTGAAATCGCTATCGAGGAAGGAGCCACGATTGTTCGAGTCGGCTCAGCTGTCTTTGGCTCACGTAATTACGCATGATTCAGCTTGTCAACAATACCGTTATCGGAAACGAGTTAGCTCTGGCATGGGGTGATGGTTCCGAAGACTACATCCAGATGGAGTCCTTGAGAAAGCACTGCCCCTGTGCTGTCTGCCAGGGGGAACCAGATGCCATGGGGCGAGTATTGAAACCCAGCGTCAATCACACAGACCGTAGTTTTCAGCTTATTAGTCTGAAGCAAGTCGGGGGGTATGCACTCCAGCTGAAATGGGCAGATGGCCACAGCACGGGGATCTACACCTTTGATTTACTAAGGAATTTGGGCAAAGAAACCCAATCTTGATCACGTTGTATAGAGAGCTATATGAAATCAGCCCTGATCTTGCCCTTTATTCTCTCTCTTCATGTCGTTGCGGACGAGTTGCCTGAGACAGTGATCTCTGCGAGTCGCACGTCTGAACTCCTACATGATTCTCCCTACAGCGTCTCAATCATTGGGCAGGATGATTTATTAGAAAACTCGATCCGCACACTGCCCGAGGCGTTGAGGCTCACTCCAGGAGTGATGATTCAGAAAACGACGCATGGCCATGGATCACCATTTATCCGCGGATTTACAGGCAGGCAGAACTTATTGTTAGTCGACGGCGTAAGGATCAATAATTCTACCTTCCGCAGCGGCCCGATCCAGTATTGGAACACAGTTGATAGTAACGCAATTGATAGACTGGAACTCGTGAAAGGGCAGGGATCTGTTCTCTACGGCTCTGATGCCATAGGCGGCACGTTCAATACCCTGACCAAATCTTCTGATTTCCGAGAGCAGGAAGATGGTTGGTTTAATGAAAATGCACTCTATTACCGATTTGATACGAATAGTCATAGTCACGTGAGCCGACTGGAAACCTCTTTCGGTCAGGGAGGTAAGTGGGGGATATTACTAGGCGTGACTAACAAAAATTTTGGCGATATCCGCGACTCAGGTGTCGGGCGTATGAAAAATACTGGATACGATGAACTAGATCTCGATTTCCGGTTGGATGTTGCACTTAGCGATGCCACCACGCTCACGCTCGCGCACAATCGTGTGAATCAAGACGACGTCTGGCGATGGCACTCGACTGTTTTTAACCCTGGTTGGGCACATGATGATCATGTGACCGATCCCGGAAAATTCGCAGCACGTATCTATGATCAGGAGCGTTCACTGACATATCTCAAACTCGCAGGAGGAGAGGGATGGCTAAAGAAGTGGTCGGCCACACTTTCTTATCAGAAGTCTCAGGATTCGCAGTTCCAGAATCGTGGCGGTGGCGATATCCGAACCCAAAGAGCCGATGTGCAGACTTGGGGGCTAGGCTTGCAGATGGAATCCGATCTCGGAGCGGGATCGTTGCTTTACGGACTCGATTATTACCACGACGAAGTCGATTCCGAAGGTTCTCGAACAGGGAAAGACCCGCGCTCGGCACGCCCGCTCGCGGATGATTCGAGTTATGATTTGTTAGGCATTTTTACCCAGTATAGATGGACACCATTTCATAGCATTTCAAAATTAAAGACTTCTGTAGGGCTGCGCTTCACCCACGCTGAGGCAGATATTGGTAAAAGCTTTGATTCGACCCTCGGCAGAGATATTTCTGAGAGTAAGCAATGGAATAATTGGGTTGCTAGTGGTCGCGCACTTTACGAATTGAACGATTGCTGGAATATCTACGCTGGTATCTCTCAGGGATTCAGAGCACCTAATCTGAACGACCTGAGCGGAAATTTAACAAGTCGGTCGACAAATAATATCGTGGGTTCGTTGGATCTGGATCCCGAGAAATTCATGAGCTACGAAATAGGCGCACGCTATGAAAATGAGCGTGTTGCATTGTCTATTGCGGCCTACTACACAGATATCGATAGTGTTATCATAGGTGTTCCCGAAGCATTTGGAAGCTCGACACTAATTACGACCAACGGGCGGGATGGTGAGGTTTACGGAATCGAGGCGGAAGGCAGCTACAAACTGAATGACTTCTGGACGGTCTCAGGTTTCGCCTCCTGGCAGGAAGGGTATACACGCTCGAATACATTTGTAGGCGGACCTCAGGATCGTGAATACCTGTCACGCATCGCTCCATTAATGGGAAGCATCGCGCTGCGCTGGACACACGCTGACGAAAAATTCTGGTTTGAAGCACGTGTCACTGCTGCGGCTGAGGCTGATAAGCTGGCGGCTAGTGACAAGGGCGATACACAGAGAATTCCTACCGGTGGCACGCCGTCGTATATCATTCCTTCAATCTACGCTGGTTGGCAAGCTACCGATGACCTCAGTCTCACCCTTGGCTTAGAAAACCTGACAGACGAGGACTACCGCATCCACGGTAGCGGTCAGAACGAGCCGGGGTTCAACGCTGTGTTAGGTGTGAAGCTGACGTTTTAAAAGCAGGCGGGTAACCGCGCCGTAGAAGCGCTTCTTAACCGCTTGCTCCTGTCCAGCAAGAGCTTGAAAAGCTCTTCTACGGATCGTAGTCACAGCGGCCGTGTTTATTTCCACAGCTTCATATACTCAACCAGATCGGCGACATCCTGGGCAGTGAGACCTAACTGATCTGCGGAGAGCATCAGTGAGCGTTTCAGTGAGCGAGCTCTGCCTTTGATCAGTTTGCGGGGGATCATTTGGGTCACTCCGCCAGTTGATTTGATGACCAAGGGGTCGCCGTTGCTGATGAGCAAGCCGTGAATTTCGCCACCCTTTTTAAGCTGCACGACACTGCCGCCGTAGCCGTGGGCAATGTCGGCAGAAGGCTCGATGATTGCACGTGCAATGACATCGGGTGTTTGGGCGATACCCCAGCCTTGCAGATGCGGGCCGTAAGCTGGGCCAGTTTTTCCAACTTGGTGGCACATCACGCAGCGCATCATGGTTGATTTACCCTTGTCGGCATTGCCCTTGAGTTTAAGCACGTCTGCGACACTAAACTTCGGTTTTTTAGGCGCGGGAACGGTGATGGGTGTAGCGGTTATGTTAGAGGGGTCGTAGATGCCACGTTTCTTTAACTCGGCCATGAGGTTCATTGCTTTCCATTCGCCAAGTCCATTGCGTAGCAGCCAGAAAGTAGCATCAGCTTTGGTGATTGGATTGTCAGCGAGTGCAAGCATAGCATCGGCAGATGACTTGTGGCTAATGAATGCCAGAGATTCGACGGCGAACTTGCGCGCTTCCGGCGTTAGGGATGGGTGGATGGCGCGAGCTTTAAGATCTGTAACTGCTGCAGATGGCCAGAGACGCCAGGTGAGTTTGGCAAACTGCTCAGACCATTCGTGGGGTTGACCAGGTTTCATCGCAGTCTTGATAGCGAGCCAGATATCGTTTTCCTGATTGGCAGCACCAAGCCCAATCGCTTCAACAGCATTTTTATCCGTGTGATCAACTTGCGGGGCGAGAGCGGCGAAGATGTCTTTGGTCTTTTCCGCCGGTAAATCACGCAGTGATAAAGCGATGTCACGACGGACACCCGGATCTGGGTCTTTGGCAAGCTGTTTGGCGTAGGGAAGAATGTCGATGTTGGCGCGTCTGAGCGCGCGGTAAGCCGTGAGGCGGATATGTGGGTGGCCGACTTTGAGTAGCTTGACGCATTCAGCTTTTCCTTTTTTACCGAGGTGAGGGAGTAACCAAATGGCGCGAGCGGCCACGTGCTCGTTAGTTTCGTTGAGAATATTGCCGACTGCTGGAAGAGCTTTTTCGCCGTGTTTTTTCAGAGCCTTAAATCCCAGGTAGCGTGTGTTGACGGCAGGACTCTTTAGCGCAGTGATAGCACCCTTGATGGTTTTAAGATCAAATTTGGGTATCGCAGGTTTAAATCCTTTTGGCGCAATGCGATAGATGGTTCCAGAGCAGGAAACATCACGGTCGGAGTGACCACCGACGCGAGCGTCATACCAATCGGTAATGTAGAGAGCTCCGTCAGGGCCAACACAAATGTCAGATGGACGGAATAGGATTTTGCTGTCGTTCTGGTCAGCGCCACCACCAACAAAATCTGAACCAGCGTATTTCTTATCTGGGTTTGTAGTTACGAGATTTTTCTGCTCTAGTTTGAAGTTCGCTCCTTTGGGTTCAGGCTGATAGTGGAAGATGGTATTTTTCCCTGGTTCACAGGAAAAGAATGCGCCGTTGTATTTTTCTGGAAGAGCGCCGTTTTCATACATAGTCACACCTGTGGGCGAGCCACCACCGTAGATGTGGCCGGCGTCCATGGTGCCGGGGTCGTCTTGCCTCCAGTGTGCGCGACCGTGATCTTGGCCGGGTCTTTTAACAGACCGATACCCTTGCTTGGCATCACGGGTAAAATATCCCGCACATCCGTATTCAAGAATATAGGATACCCGGCAGGCAGGTGGGTCATCGTTATCGTTTTGAAAAGTATTACCGTAGGAATCGAGTGATTGCTCATATGAATTACGATAGCCGTGTCCTACGATTTCACAGTTCGTGCCGTCAGGATCCATGCGCACCGTGAATCCGGAAGTCCAGATGTGTCCATCGTCTGAACGTTTGCCTGAAACAGATAAGTGATCGATGAGGAATTCGCCACCACCACCTTTGTAGGGGCCACCCATGTAAAAGTTTTTACCGGAGCGATCTTTAAAAACAGCGCCGCAGTTGCCGTTATTAAAATAGAATTTTCCATCGGGGCCGGCTGTGACAGAGTGCAGCGAGTGGTCGTGGTTCCTCGCATTGAAGCCTGTTAGTAGCACTTCACGTTTATCGATGGCAGGATCGAATTTTAAATCGCGGTTTACGTCCGTGTAAACCAGGAGTTCGGGCGGCTGGGAGACATAAATGACATTGTCAAAAACAGCCACTCCCAGAGGCGCAATGAGTCCTTTTTCCTGCACGAATGTATGTGATTTATCACATGTCCCATCGCCATTGGTGTCTTCTAACACAGCAATCCTATCGCCACCAGGCCGTCTGCCTTTGTTGCGGCGGTAGTTTACACCTTCAGCAACCCAGATACGACCTTTGTGGTCGATATCCATATTCGTTGGGTTGTAAAGATGTGGGGAGGTCGCCCATACGGAAACTTCTAAGTCAGCGGGGAGTTTGAAATAATCGAGACTGACCTTGCGAGCTGGATGCTCCGACTTCCATGCAGACTTTTTTTTTGTGGCTCCCTTTTTTCTCTGCTCTTTCCTTTGTTTCCTTTTCTTAAGGTCAGGCATCTTCATTGGTCGGTATTTGAGTAAGGCATCAGTGGGAAGGATTACAGGTTTACCTTTGACTGGCCGGTCGAGATTTTCGTTGAGTTGCTCTTGGGTAATGGCTTTTGACGGAACACCGTCCTTTGGCACATCTACGCGAGCCAGCCAGACGATGGCATTGAGCACCAGTGTGCGGAAGTCCTTGATCGCCCAGTTGCGATGGTAGTGGCCGCCGACGAAGCCGACACCACGACCCCCGGTCATGGGCGCACGGCACCACATCAGTGCTTGCTCGGTGCCCATGGTGCGCTCGCCGTGCTCATTCCAAAGATTGATATAGCGGACGATTTTTTCAGGAGTAGGAACGGATGTCGCGAGGGCATGACAGCAGTCGCATTCCTCTTTAGTGGGGAAGCGCATATTCCAGTAATACTCATCGAATGACTTGAAGCCGGGCTTGACCCCATTTCCCACCGGGTGGTTTGCCTTAGGAGTGATGTCTGCGATCCAATGTGGATTGACCGACCAGCCAGTTTCCATGTAGCCGCCGATCCAGGGGGTGAAGTATTTTTTTCCAACTTCCTTGGACGGGTGAACGCCGTAGTGCATAAACATGATGCCCATGCCTGCCTTAACTTTTTTGTCGAGCACGGCGTATTTTTCACCGAAACGACCTCCCGCATCGGCATAAATGACACAGGCATCAACACCGTCAAAAATAGATTCGTCCTCTGGCCAACCGTAATAGTGGACTTTGGCTTCGATATCGAGGCCACTCTCGTTCAGTGCTTTGGCTAGGAGCATGCAGCCAGCGCGGAACTCGTGTTCACCGTTGGCGTGACTGGGCTTACCGGCGAGGAAAAGGATGTTCTTTTTTGCAAGGGTGGGGGAAATCAGAAGCAGAAGAATAAACAAGATACGCATGGGGTATTCATAGAGCAGAGTCAGTGGCTACGTCGAGTTTGAAAAACGAACAAGGGAGTTCTTACAAGACTTAGGGTATTGGTGTCTGTGATGTTGATAGATTTTAGTGAGTGTATTTCAGTTGATTTATGGATTGGCAGAAATGTTAAGCCGTGGGAGCGTGTCGCTATGAATGAAATCAGTAGACCATTGTTTTTATGGCTGACTTTTACCATTATAGCATGGTCTCCGTTATCGATAGCAGCAAAGGATTTAAAAATATCTCCCGAGTATCAAAAACAAATCGAGCGGGTGTTGGCGAGCGCAGGAGCCAATAGAGCTGAACTCGTCAAAGCACTTACCGAGGTGCCTGGAGATCAGACGAAAGGCATGCAGTTTCTTATCGCATATATGCCCGAAAGTGACAGCAAATCACTGACGGCGAAGTTTCTGCTAGAAAATGTTAAGTGGGCATATCATGCGCGTGAGACATACCCTTGGGCGAAAAAGGTGCCAGAGGATCTTTTTTTCAATGATGTTTTACCATACGCCGTGCTCAATGAACGCCGGGATGACTGGCGGGAAGATTTTTTTAATCGATTCAGCCAGCATGTGAAGGATTCGAAGACTCAGGCAGAAGCATTGAAAGCAGTGAGTGAAGCAATTCAAAAGGAGCTGAAGGTGGAGTATAATACGAAGCGAAAAAAGCCCGACCAATCACCGTATGAGTCAATGGAAATTGGAATGGCGAGTTGCACGGGGCTCTCCATTTTGTTGTGTGATGCATTTCGCGCGATTGGCATTCCTTCACGTGTCGTTGGTATCCCCATGTGGACTACGAAGAAGGGAAATCACAACTGGGTTGAGGTGTGGACAGTCGATCAGAAAAAATGGCAATTCACGGAATACTATTTTGATAAAAAGGGACTCGATCATGCTTGGTTTGTGGCTGACGCTGGCAAGGCTAATGAGAAGAGCTTTTATCACAGCATTTATGCCAGTTCATGGAAACCGACAGGAAAGCATTTCCCTCTAGTCTGGGATATGAAGCGCAAGGATGTTCATGCTGTGAATGTTACCCGCCGCTACGTCGAACGAGGTGGGGAAGATCGGAGTGAGAATTTCTGTGAGCTGCGCATTCATTTCATGAAAAATAAACAACGCGTCGCAGTTCGCGTAACAGTGATGCAAGGCGATCTTACTCTGCGTAGAGGTATCTCACCTAAACCGACTGAGGATATGAATCGATATTTGACAGTCAAAGTCGGAAAAGGGCAAATCTATCAGATAGTCTGGAAAGATCCTGAGACGGGGAAGGTTAAACAGACTTCTATCACGACTCCCAAGGACAAGGGCTGGTTTACTGTCGATTTAGCCAAATAAAAAAGCCGACAGATAGTTCTGTCGGCTTTTGAGTAGTACTAAAATTGGTTAGGGTAAATTGGGCAGCTCAATGAAGCCTTCCAGTTTACGGATTCGCGTTGGGTGGCGCATCTTACGAAGTGCTTTTGCCTCGATTTGACGGATACGCTCACGGGTGACCTGGAACTGCCTGCCGACCTCCTCAAGTGTGCGGGAGTAACCGTCCTTGAGACCAAAGCGTTGCTCGAGAACCTCACGCTCACGCTCAGTTAGGGTGTCTAACACGTCGCCGATTTTTTCTTTCAGCATCGCAAAGCCGGCTTCCTCCATAGGGTTTTCAGCGGCCTTGTCTTCGATGAAGTCACCAAAGGAGGTGTCGTCTGAATCACCGACGGGTGCTTGGAGCGAAATAGGCTGTTGTGCCATTTTCAAGACTGCACGGACACGCTCGACAGGAAGGTGAATTTCCTCGGCAATTTCATCAGGGCTTGGCTCACGACCATACTCCTGAACCAGCTGCTTCTGCACGCGCATCAGCTTGTTGAGGGTCTCGATCATATGAACGGGGATACGGCTCGTACGTGCCTGATCAGCGATGGATCGGGTGATAGCCTGACGAATCCACCCTGTGGCGTAAGTGGAGAACTTCTAACCGCGGCGGTATTCCAACTTTTCTACCGCTTTCATCAGTCCCATGTTGCCTTCCTGAATCAGGTCGAGGAATGATAATCCGCGGTTAGTGTATTTCTTGGCAATGGAGATAACGAGACGCAGGTTAGCTTCCACCATCTCGGTCTTCGCCTGATAGGCTTCACGGGTGCGCTGTCGCAGTCCCTTGCGTGAGACAACAAATTCTTCAGCCTTGTGCCATGCGAGCTGCTGGAGCTCACGAACTTTAGTCTCGAACTCCTTGTCTCCGGGCTTTGCTTTGAGTTTACGCTCGTAACGCCAAAGTTTTTTCTGGTTATCCTCCACCTGAACGTTGAAGTCCTCAACGACCTTCTGCTTATAGTAAAAGCGGTTGTAGAGGCGTGCGACGGAAACAAGGTTTTTTCCGAAATTATCTTCTAGCTTCTTTTTGCCGCGCGGGTTTTTTGCCTGGAGCTTGCGGAAAATCTGATCGTTTTCCTCGTGTAGATTACGGACTTGTTCGCAGAGCTTTGGCAGTGCGCGCATGTAACGTTCACGGCTTTCGATCTTCTTGTCCTGAATTACACGGTCAAAGCGCTCTTTGCCGCGGCCTAGGCGATCAGCTAAGTCAAGATAGGCAGTGGCGATAAAGCCAAACTTGTGTAGCTCCTTGTTTGCTGCGATTTCAGCATCCTCGATACGTTTGGAAATCTCGACTTCCTGCTCGCGGGTCAGCAGGGGAACTTGTCCCATCTGCTTAAGATACATCCGAACAGGGTCATCAAGGATATCGAGTTTCTGGTCGGTCTTCGTGCCCGTGGCTGCATCGTCGGCGTCCTTTTTACGATCTCGATAGGAGTCGACCTCCGAAGCATCGATGACGTCAAACTCCATCTTGCGAAGTCGATCAAGAATGGCCTCCACATCGTTCGGGTCGACGAGGTCATTTGGCAGAACCTCGTTAACGTCGTCGTAGGTGAGGTATTCCTGTTCCTTGGCGAGCTTGATGAGTTCACGGATTTTGTCCTGAATCTCGGGAGTATCAATCCGGCTTTTTGGCACCTTTTTCTTAGGCGCGGCCTTTTTGGTGGGAGCCTTCTTGGTAGGTGACTTTTTTACAGGAGCTTTTTTAGCAGGAGTAGATTTGGTAGCGGCTTTCTTGGTCGCTTTTTTGGCTGGCGCTTTTTTCTTAGGTGCTGATTTTTTGGTAGCTTTTTTAGCTGGAACCTTTTTCTTGGCGGCCTTCTTTGTAGGAGCGGCTTTCTTAGCAGCCTTCTTGGCAGGTGCCTTTTTAGCCGTTTTCTTCACGACTTTTTTGGCAGTTTTTTTGGCCGCCTTTTTTGCGGTGGATTTTTTAGTAGCAGCTTTTTTCTTAGCCATGAGGTAATGAGATAAAGGGTATGTGTCGCGGGCAGGAAACAGGGAAGGTGACTTGGAGTGGATACACCTCACCCATTATAGTGGCCGAAGCCGTGAAAACACGTCAGCGGGCGGTGAATCTCTGTGAGAGATACGTTCAGGTCAAGGCTAATTTTGGCTCTGAATCTATAAACTAGGTAGTAATTTTACTCTCTCACGCGCTCGATGTCGGCGCCAAGCATGACAAGTTTGTCGTCGATGTTTTCGTAGCCTCGGTCAATGTGGTAGAGTCGGTTAATCTCGGTGGTGCCTTCGGAGCAGAGGCCGGCGAGCACGAGTGCTGCCGATGCCCGGAGGTCGGATGCCATGACAGGTGCCCCTGACATCTCATAACTACCTTGGATAACCGCCGTTCCATTGTCGACCTTGATGTCTGCACCCATACGGGACATCTCCGCGCAATGCATGAAGCGCTGTGGGAAAATAGTGTCTTCGACCACAGAAATGCCGGGCGTGACTGCGAATAGGGCTGTGAATTGCGCCTGCATGTCGGTGGGGAACCCTGGAAATGGAGCGGTGACGATATTGGCACCGACCGGGCGGTCACCTGGCTTTACCGTGCAGCTGTCTCCGGACTCATTGAATTCGACGTGGTGTCCGGCTTCGATCAGCTTTTCGGTGGATGGCTTCAGGTCATCTTCACAAATGCGGTGTAGAGTAATTCCTTTGTCAGGGCATCCAGCCATCGCGCCTGCGACCATGAAAGTACCAGCCTCAATCCTGTCTGGGATAACCGTATGCTCCACGCCATGCAGCTTACTGACTCCAGTGATGGTGATGCGGCGTGTTCCCGCGCCCTCGATTTTTGCACCCATTTTATTGAGGAAATTGGCGAGGTCAACGACTTCGGGCTCTGCCGCAGCCGATTCGATGACGGTGGTTCCCTCGGCGAGGACGGCGGCCATCATGAGGTTGTCAGTTCCTAAAACTGTCGGGCCGTGTTTGCCACGCAGATCTACCTCCTCACCCTTGAGCCCGTCTGGTGCGGTGATGTGCATGTTTCCTCCTGTCATGTCGATCTCCGCGCCGATAGCTTCAAGCCCCTTGAGGTGCAAATCCACAGGACGATCACCGATGACGCAGCCGCCGGGAAGGGATACGCTGGCCTTGTGTAATCGAGCTAGCAGTGGCCCCATGATACAAATGGAGGCTCGCATTTTGCGTACGATTTCGTATGGCGCATCGTGGTCAACAGTTCCGGCGGTGATACGCACTGTGCCACTTGATCGTTCCACTTCCGCTCCAAGAGCGGTGAGAATCTGGATCATGTAGTTGGTGTCCGAGACATCCGGCACGCGGCGGATAATGCATGGTTCATCCGTGAGAAGGGTGGCTGCAAGAATAGGAAGGGAGGCGTTTTTTGAGCCAGAAATGTGGACGGCACCGGTAAGGGTTCTGCCGCCACGAACGTAGAGCTTGTCCATATTTTAAAGAAGGTAGTAGTTAGGGGAGAGTTGCGATGGGAAATCTGGGGATGCCGTTGAGATCCTTGTGGGTAGTGATGTTGCTGAATCCGTTTTCGCTCAGAAGTTGTTCTACGAGGGCTGCCTGATCGTACCCAATTTCGAGCGCGACGATACCTCCTGAATGAAGATGTGAAGGGGCTTGCTGAATGAATTCTCGAATAATGTCCAGCCCGTCTTTTCCACCAAAGAGTGCGAGAGGGGGATCGTGCTGCACTTCTGTGGACAATTTTTCACGCTCTGATTCCGCGATGTAGGGTAAGTTTGCTGCGATAAGATGATATCGTTTTTCTTGAAGATTGGAAAAGAGGTCGGACCACACGAGTTCGATGCGTCCAAGTCCTAACAACGTTGTGTTTTCCTCGGCAAGAGCGAGTGCATCATGGGAAACATCTGCGAGCGTGGCGGTCTCGCATTTTCCTCCCAGCTCGGCCGCTAGGGTAAGGCCGAGCACACCACTGCCTGTGCCCATATCGAGAATGTAGAGAGGTGCTTGGAGACCGGAGGTCTCCGCCACGATGATGGATGCGAGTTCCTCAGTTTCTGGGCGCGGAATCAGAGCGCGGGCATCTGTTTTGAATTCACGGCGGTAGAATTCAACTGTGCCGAGAAGGTGCTGGAGAGGTTCACCAGCAGCTCGCCGCTTGAGCTGCTCGCGTAGAGGCACTAGCTCGCCGTCTGTCATGGGACGGTCAAACTGGAGGTAGAGCTCAACTCGCGAGCATCCTAACAAATGGGTCACCATCAGCTGCATATTACGGCGTGCGTCCTCGATGCCTTTCTTTTCCAGATAGGCAGTTCCTTTGTCGATCGTATCGAGAACCGTAGTCATTTTTTTGGGTAAGCTAAATGAGCACGGGTTTGTGTGTCGGTAGCCTCACTTCTGAAGGTGGCCCGGGGAAGTGCTCGCCGATGAAGCGGTCCCATACGTCACGAGTTTCATCGGAAATGGTTTCTCCCAGTTTTTCCTCGCAGTCTCCGCACATGAGCATTGGGAAGGGACCCTTGATAAGCTCTTCGCCTGCAAACATACCACCTAGGCTGAAATTCTTGAGCGCTGAGGCATTGACGCCGCAGGTGATGCAGCTTGCAAGGTAGTCGTTAGTTTCTGACTCAGCCCCCAGCTCACTCTCACGCTTATCCATGTCTGCGTGGTCGTGCATAAAATCAAACATCGCCACGCGCGATTCTTCGGACAGCTGCGCGTTCATTTCTTCTCGGCAGTCCATGCACATAGCCATTTCAAAAACACATTCGTCGCCCACAAAGGACTTATTGACGATATGCATGCCTGCCTCCGACAGTTCGCGGTCGCAAGCGCAGCAGTGGCAGAATGGTTTGCCTGTTTCCAGAGAATCGAATTGGGATGACACGTGCGCAGTGTGTGCTGATTCTCAAGAGAGTTCAAGCACCACTGGGCAGTGATCTGAGCCTAACACATCGGCGAGGATTTCAGCCGTTTTTACTCGTTCTATGAAAGGGGAGGAAACACAGAAGTAATCGAGCCGCCAACCGATGTTGTTGCCGCGTGCCCCGGATCGGTAGCTCCACCAGGAGTATGCCCCGATTCTATCAGGGTAGAAATGGCGGAAAGAGTCGGTGAATCCAGCGTTGAGGATGTTATCGAAATTGGCGCGTTCCTCATCGGAAAATCCGCCGTTCTTGCGGTTTTGTTTCGGTCGAGCGAGATCAATTTCTTGGTGTGAGACGTTCAGATCACCACAGAGGATAACGGGTTTTGTATTTTCTAGATCCTTACAGTAGGCAAGGAAATCGGCATCCCACTGTTGGCGGTAAGGGAGACGGCGGAGTTCGTTCTGCGAGTTGGGAGTGTAGACAGTGACGAGGAAAAAATCACCATACTCGGCGGTGATGACGCGTCCCTCGGTGTCATGCTCATCGATACCGATGCCGTAGGTTACAGCAAGGGGTTTTTCTTTGGAAAAAATGGCGGTGCCTGAGTAGCCGGGTTTTTCCGCCGCATTCCAGTAGGCATGATAGCCGCCCATTTCTAATGGAAGGTCGACCTGCTCGGGGCGCGCTTTTGTTTCTTGTAGGCAGAGAATGTCCGGCTGATGATCAGAGACGAATTCAGCGAAATTCTTTTTGATGACGGCACGGATGCCGTTCACGTTCCAGGAGATAAGTTTCATGTATTGCTTGAGTTGATGCCTGCGGCGCAGGCAGAATGAATAGAATTTTTCAGAATTATTTATTGGTTGTGATCTTGTGTATTTCATTCACAAGCCAACATTCATGATTTCTCCGTAGGTGGTTAGCCTGGGGGCCACTTCATTTTCCTGCCAGCGAGGATGTGGAGGTGAAGGTGGGGAACAGCCTCGCCACCGTCTGATCCGTTATTGATGACGGTGCGGAAACCTGAGTGTGCAAAGCCTTCTTGTTCTGCGACTTTACGAGCGGTTAGAAGAAGGTGACCCAGCGTCTCTTGATCCTCTGGATCAGCTTCGGCAATACGGACAATGGGTTTCTTAGGAACGATTAGCAGGTGCACAGGTGCCTGCGGCTCAATGTCGTGAAAACACAGGCAGATATCGTCCTCGTAAACAATATCGGCAGGGATTTCGCGGGTGGCAATTTTTTCAAACAGCGTGGGCATGATTCAGGCTAGGTTGAGTCGGATTTCGCGTTGGTTCGGGAGCGTCGAGTGACCGTGTGTTTTTAGAAAAGTAATGATTTCCTCGTGCAGCTTTTCACATGGAGAAGTCCAGCGGGTGACACCACGCAGCACTTTCACGCAGTCGCGCGTGCCGGTGAAGTGAAGCTCCTCAACACCATGTAATTTCAGATCTTCAATCTCGTCATGGATTTGATTGAAAAACGCGAGCTCAAAGCCATTTGCGGCCTCTTTCGCTGCGCGGACAAGAGAGAGCGTGACGGGTGGTGCCACTAAGGGGAGGGTCTGCGCGATCGCTTCACAACCGATCCTTTCCAGCATCCTACGCACGCGAGCATGGAGATCCTCGACTGTTAATACGCGCAGTGGGCACTTGTTTTCCAAGTAATGGATGATGCCTTCTAACAAATCATCAATAAACGGGAAGTCCTCGCGCTCAGCAGCGACGGCTCCTCTCAGGATCGTTTCACGTAGCCACTGGGTGCCGTAGCCGGTCACCTGTTGGCGACCAACTTGCAGCACGGGGCGGTTACCGACGATGCAAATCATGGGGGGGCGGGGGCTGTGTTTACTCTTTGAAAAGTTTGCGTTGGTAAGGGTCTCTAGCAGAGCGGCGTTCTAGCGCTTGGATCTCGCGGATGAATTCTCCGACATCTTCGAATTGGCGGTAAACGGAGACGTAGCGGACGTAGGCAACTGGATCAATTTCGTGAAGCTTTGCCATCACCCTGGGCCCGATACTGCTAGAAGGAACTTCCGACAGGTGATCCTTGTGTAGCTCGGCGAGGATTTCCTCCACGGCACGGTCGAGGCGATCAATCGAGACAGGACGTTTTTCACATGCCTTGACTAGCCCACGGAAAATTTTCTCCCGGTTGAGTGACTCACGTGTACCGTCGCGTTTTACCACTTGCAGCTCAGTGCGCTCGATCTGCTCATAGGTGGTGTAGCGGTAGTCGCAGGCCAGGCAAACGCGCCGTCTTCGCGTGGTGGTGCCGTCCTTCGACATTCGGGAGTCGATGACTTTGTCCTTGAGTGATCCGCACTGAATGCAACGCATGTGAAACGACCGTATCTGGGACGGCTTAGCGAGACTAGATCAGCATATATGGCACCGTGAAAGCAAAAAACATACTATATTTAGTGTGTGGCCACGACAATCCAGATGCGAATATCAAAATTCCAAAAACTTACAGAGTTTTAGCTGAAAGGCTGTTGCTAGCTTAAAAAATCAACTATGAAACAGGCCTGATGGCTGTGATTTTTTAGTGGCGACACTTATCAAGCAAGCTGTCCAAGTAGTGTGTCACGTGAACCAGACCTTCC
This sequence comes from Akkermansiaceae bacterium, assembly GCA_045106535.1. GTDB lineage: Bacteria > Verrucomicrobiota > Verrucomicrobiia > Verrucomicrobiales > Akkermansiaceae > Oceaniferula. Next base: position 35,064 of record JBGCEU010000030.1, read on the forward strand.
TTCCACTCGGATTCTTCAAGGCAATTCAAGTCTGCACGTGCTTGCTCAAGCAGATTTGCGGCAGTGTCGAGTGAGGATTCTACGGAGCCTTCGTATTCGGCGATTCCAATGAGGACGGGAAGGTCGAGAGGTTCTTGTTCGATGATGCGTTTGTTGAGCTTTGCTCGCTGAGCAGGGTCTGCTTTTTCCAGCAAAATGAGAAGAGGTAACGTCAGCTTACCTTTTTCCAAATCGGTACGCAGAGTTTTTCCCACCTGTTCCTCTGTCCCAACAAGATCCAGACAGTCATCGTAAATTTGGTAGGCGGTGCCCAGTTTCATACCGTAATCATACAGCTGCTCCTCTACCTCGCGTGACATTCCGGAGAGGTAAGCGGATATTCCTGTGGCAGCTGCAAAGAGCGCGCCGGTCTTCATCTCGATGATATGAAAATAGTCGTCTTTCGTGAGAGTGAGATCGAACCGGCGCTGCGTCTGCATTACCTCACCCTGGCATACATCGCGTGAGCCGCGGCCTACTTTGCGGCAGACATCAATGTCTCCAAATTCTGTGGCGAGCAAGAGTGAGTGGGAAAAGAGCGCGTCGCCTAATAATACCGCCATGCCATTGCCCCACTTAGCATTGGCTGTGGGAACTTTTCTGCGTGTGTCAGCACCGTCGATGATGTCATCGTGCACAAGTGTCGACATGTGGATCAGCTCAAGAATTACGCCGATTTTTAAATGATCTTGTTTCACTCCGCCGGTGGCACCACCTGCGAGGATGGCGAGTGCCGGGCGTATGCGCTTGCCGCTCGTATTGCAGATGTAATCGACATATGGCTCCACCGCCGGATCAAATGCACGAACCTGATCGCGGATTCGAGCTTCCACGTCCTTGAGTTCAGCTTTAACGAGCTTGAAGGGTGTTTTGCTATCGGTGGTAGATTGAGTGAGTGCCATTGGAACAATCGGTGAGGAATCATTGCCACATCCTGACTGATTTGCAAATCTTTCCTACTCTGGCATTAATGGGCAGCCAGCCGAATTGCTAGCTCATCGTTCCGTAGTGGTAACGCGCGCTCTCAAGAATGCCGCATGCCACTTCATCGAATTCGAGCCCTGCTGTATTGATCCTGAGGTGAGCTGTTTCCTCATACATGGGTGTGCGCTCGTCGAGTAATCGGGTGATGGCAGCCATAGGGTCATCGCACTGGAGCAAGGGGCGATTGCTGTTTCGAGAGGTGCGAGCAAGGATGTCCTCCGGCGGGCAGGTTAGCCAGACCACGAATCCCAATTCACGCAGAAGTAAGCGGTTTTTTTCCCTGATTACCATGCCTCCACCCGTGGAAATGATATGTTCATTGCAGCGCTGATGAATCATGTTCTTGAGCAATTCGGTCTCCATATCACGGAAGGCATCTTCGCCTTGGTTTTTGAATAGATTCGAAATAGATGTGCTGGTATCTTTTTCGATAACGTGATCAGTATCGACCAGCTTGTAGCCGATTTTTTTCCTAAGGACTCGCCCGATTGTCGATTTCCCAGAGCCCATAAAGCCGATCAGCACGATGTTGTGCGTCGGTTTCAACTCAGGTGTCTGGCTCTGTTCCACAGCCGCAGTGTAAGTGAAAAATCAGCCAATGCCATAGCGGAAGATCAAAAAATGACATGTCATCGATGCGGCATAGATACTCATGATCGCGGCTATTTAGCTTCTAATCGCATAGGAAATAGGCTACTTCCCCACGCGTGAGCGAGACCCTTATTATTGATGCCTCTGATCCTTCTTCGCAAAACAAGGTCGTGAAGCAGGTCGTGGATCTGCTGGATGCGGGAGAGGTAGTCGCACTGCCGACGGAAACAGTCTATGGCCTCGGTGCGGATGCTCTGAATGCTGATGCGGTGGCAAAAGTTTTTGCAGCGAAAGAGCGGCCGTCATTTGACCCCCTGATTGTGCATGTGGGTTCCTACGAGCAGCTTGATGAGGTGGCTGAAGTGCCAGCCGAACTCAGGGAAGTCGTCGATAAGCTGATGAAGGCGTTCTGGCCTGGACCGCTGACACTTGTTCTGCCGAAAAAAGCATGCGTGCCTGATATCGTGACCAGTGGACTGCCGACCGTAGCTGTTAGGATGAGTTCGCACCCGATCATGAAGGCTGTGATCCGGAAACTTGGAAAGCCGGTGGCGGCGCCAAGTGCGAATCGATTTGGGAGTATCAGCCCGACTTCTGCCAGTGCTGTAATGAAAGAACTCGGTGGACGTATTCCGGCGATTGTTGATAGCGGGGCATGCCGTGAAGGCCTAGAGAGCACGATTGTCCGCCCGGAAGCGGGGGAGAAACGACCTGTCATCCATCTGCTTCGCGCGGGGCCTGCGACCAAGGAACTACTGCAGCGATTCGGGAAAATCGAACGTCCCAAGAAAAACCGCTCCAACGAGGCACCAGAGGCACCCGGGCAAATTGCCAGTCACTACGCGCCACGGACACCACTTCGACTTCTGAAAGATGTTGCCGATTTTCAACCTGAAGAAGGCAAGAAATACGGTCTGCTCAGTTACTGCGGATCAGAAAAAGCAGGGTTTATTAACGCTCACAAATGGGACGTTGTGGAAGAGCTCTCACCAGGAAATGGCAAGCTTGCTGAGGCGGCTGTGAGGTTTTTCTTTGTTTTACGACAGCTTGACGAAAGTGGTGTGGATGAAATTATCGCTGAGCCCGTATCCGAGACAGGCCTCGGCGTCGCTATCATGGACAAGCTCCGCCGCGCCAGCGTGAAGTGACTCTCACTCACCACTAAAAATTCAAAACTCAACATTTCAAAGTGCTCCGCTCCCTCATGCAAGTTTCCGGCTTCACGGCCATTAGCCGTGTGTTGGGATTTGTCCGGGACATCCTGATCGCCCGCTATCTTGGTGCTGGTCTGTTAGGCGATGCCTTTTTCTCCGCGTTCCGTTTTCCGAACCTCTTCCGCCGTATCTTTGGCGAAGGTGCTTTTAATGCCGCGTTTGTGCCGATGTTTGGTCGGCGGTTAGAGAAAGACGGTGAAGAGGAGGCGATGAAGTTTGCATCGAATGCATTCTCTACACTGCTGGTGGCTCTGATTGCTCTGACGCTGATAGCCATCCCATGCATGCACTGGATCATGAGTGCTGTGGTGCCGGGCTTTAAGGCGAAGGTAGAGATGCCGTTAGCTGAAGCTCAACGGGATACCTTTAGCTTGGAGATCGATGGTGCAAGGCACATCTACTTTACCCAGTCAGAAGGATCACAATCCGTCATCAGTGAACTGCGTTTCATTGAAGAGGCTCCAAAGGAATTTCCTAACGTCTTTGGTGATGGGAAACGAGGGGAGGGTAGAACGCTCAGCCACGTCCTGAATGAAGCAAAGGATCAGGAAAAGAAAGCAGCGGAAAAAGAAGACCGCAAACCCGCACCTGTCTACGAGGGGCTGGTGCAAACTCTGGGAGGTGGAGCTGCTGACATCATGGAAGGGGAGCAGGCGCATCTGCTGCTGCCTAAGGGGCACTCATACGGTTGGCTTGAAGGGCGTGTGTCACGTTACGGTGATGCCACGGATGAGGCGGCTGTTTTTAAGATCTTCCGGAACCATCCCGATACCTTTGATCTGACCGTCAAGCTCTCGCAGATCACCTTTTGCTATCTGCTTTTTATGGCATTGGTAGCACACCTGAGTGGGGTGCTGAATACCTTCAAAATTTTTGGTGTGCCAGCTGCGGCTCCCATTCTTCTGAATCTTGTTTTCCTTGTTGGGCTGGGAGTCTTTGTCCACTGGATGCAGTCTGATATTCCTGCGCACGTGTTGGCATGGTGTGTGGCGATTGCTGGTGTGCTGCAGTTCATGATGCTCTACGGAGCTTGCTGGAAAAACGGTTACCATGTGCGATTCCAAAAGCCTGTGTTAGACGGCTCGATCAAGAAGCTTGTCCTGCTCATGGGGCCCGGTGTGTTGGCGGCGGGCATTCAGCAGATTAACCTTCTCGTCGGTGGTGTCATTGCCTCGTTCAAGCAGGGTGCCATTTCTTGGCTGTATTACTCGGATCGTGTTTACCAGCTGCCGCTCGGTATGATCGGCATTGCTCTTGGCGTGGTTCTTTTACCGGAAGTGACTCGACTTGTTAGGCGTGACGACGCCAAGGGCGCGTCCGATAGCATGGTGCGCGGCATGGAGCTGGGTCTGCTCATCACTCTGCCTGCGGCGGTCGCAATGCTGATTATCCCCGAGGCGATTATTAGCGTGCTTTTCCAACGTGGTGAATTCACCGCTGATGATGCTTACCAGACGGGTATGGCGTTGCGTGGTTTTGCTCTCGGTCTTCCCGGATATGTGCTGATCAAGGTGCTGCAGCCCGGATACTTTGCACGCGAGAATACACGTGCGCCGATGATGATGGCGGGTGTCACCGTGCTGGTGAATATTGTCTTCAGTCTGCTTCTTTTCCAGCCACTGGGTCACGTTGGCATTGCTATTGCAACGACCATCGCAGCTTGGGTGAACGTTTTCCTGCTCGCCAGGGGGCTCAAGGGATTGGTTCATCCTGGAAAAGAATTCTATACCAAGACGCTACGCATCATCGCGGCAAGTATCGCCATGGGTCTGCTCGTATGGCTTGGCTATCAAGTGCTCGGATCATGGTTTGATGAAGCGTTCTGGAAAAAATGCCTGGCACTCGGGCTTTTGGTCGGTCTCGGTATGTCCGCCTATGCAGTGCTCGTGCTTGCCCTGAAAGCCACAAGCATTGCCGAACTCAAAGCAGGCTTTAAGCGCGGTTAGAGTGATTTCTCTGACAAATTGATGGGTGCTGAGCTGTATAGCTTTGCATGACTTATTGGAAATCTACTTCTTCACTTGCTGTCGCACTCGCCAGTGCATCACTGTTGCCTACTGCCATGGCTGAGGAGAAAAAGAAATACGATACACCCAAGCAGCCTTGGAGTGAGTATAAGGTTCACCAGATGGATCGACCGCATCCTGCCAAGGTGAAAAACCATGGCGCTGTGACAACCGCTCCACCCAAGGGTGCCATTGTGATTTTTGACGGTAAAAATGCCGATGCCTTTAGCCGGGCATGGGATGTGAAAGACGGCATCTTGATTGCGACTAAAAACCCGAAGCCTAAAACATCCGGCGACGTTCGCACCAAGCAGGAGTTTGGAAGTGTTCGCCTTCACGTTGAGTGGAGAATCCCGGCTGGCAGAGAAGTGGATGGTCAGAAAGGTGGTAACAGCGGTATTTTCTTTATGGATCGTTATGAAGTACAGGTGCAGGAAAGCCATACCAACGTCACCTATGCCGATGGTCAAGCGGCGGCCATATACGGCCAGACACCACCGATGGTGAATGCCTCAGCACCGCAGGGCGAGTGGCAGAGCTACGACATCGTATTTCATGCTCCCGTGTACGGAAAAGATGGTGTTGAAAAGCCCGCTTATTTCACCGTTGTTCACAATGGTGTGATGGTGCATTCCCACCAGAAAGTTCACGGGTCGACTACTCACAAGAAAGTGGCGAAGTACCCCGCCGCACATCCGAAAAAAGCACCGATCCGTTTCCAGTGGCACAATGATCCCATTGAGTTCCGTAACATTTGGGTTCAGGAACTGAAGTAAAGCTGGGTAGGCTAACAACGATAAAGTTAGAAAAAAATGAAACCGAGCATCATGCTATAGATGCCTGTGTTAGTGAGCGTGATCTCCGTGGTCATGGTTGTGACCGTGGTGGTGATCACATGTGCAGGCGTATTCCTTGTAGTCGCAGCTTGAGCAGTCACTTAGGTCAAGGCTCATGCTGGCGCGCGCGGGCGCGGCGTCTGCTTTGGTTTTCACAGTGATAATAATGGGAACGTTGTTGCCCTCTGGCAGTTTGGCTGAGGATATGAGGGACATTCCATCGGTCGCTTTGCTGAAAGTAAGCATCGTGGGGTTGGCTCGGTCACCTCCTACCATGCTCACTTCCTGTGTGCTGATTGCTACAGGTTTGTTGTTCTCATCAAGGAATGTGATGCGGACTTTACGATTATCGGTAATAAATAATTCATTTTTAAAATCGGGTGCGGTCATGACTTTACCACCATTCGGGCCAGCGGCTTTTTTAACAGGCTTATGATTACAAGGCTCGTCAGGGCCGTGGTCGGGCACGCCATCACCATCGTGGTCATGTGCTACATGCTTGCCGTGCTCACCCGGTGCGTGGTCGGGCACGCCATCGCCGTCGTGATCATGGGGGACAGCTTCGCGGTGTGCACCTGAACCGTGATCGGGCTTGCCATCACCATCGTGATCGTGAGGGACGGCGTTTTTATCCTCACAGCCAACGATGGCAAATGTGAGGGCAGTGAGGGTGGCGCTTATGGTTGTTTTTAGTTTCATGGTGTTGGTTTGGCGGTAGTGTGATGCTGGTAGAAGGCGGTTTGAAGACAAAAACTTCGAATTATCGTGATACTTCGTGCTTTAGATTGTGCAGCAAATCCCAAAGCCAGCCTAAAACAGGTGTGGCACACTAGTTCTGCGGAGTGTCCGTGACTCAAGCAGATTGGGAAAAGTGTATGAAGTGGACTTGCCAAGACTCATGATTTGGTCATGATGACACGCATCAAACCACGAAAGTGGTGTCATTTTACCTAACAATACCCAAGTATCCATAAGCATATGTCCGACGACTTGACCGAAGTAACCGAAGCAGAACTTGCCGCCAACATCAAGGCGCTGTGGCTTAAAGCACAGAGTGCCTACGAAATGAGAAACTACACTTATGCTGTTAGTTTGTGTCATGCAGTGCTTAAGGAATCTCCCGGATTTCTTGATGCGCGCAAGCTCGCGCGTAACAGCGCTGCGGCTGAGATGATCGGTAAGAAAAAGAAGAAGAGCCTCTTTGGTGGAAGCAGTCTCTCACTTATGAAAATTCCCTCAATGGGTAAAAAAGACCCAGAGGGTGCGATGATGGCACTTGAAAAAGAACTGACAAAAAACCCTTTTGACGGACAGGCCAACGATTTGCTTTTTGATAATGCATTGCGGTTGAACATGCTCAATACAGCGGCCTTTGCACTTGAGACGGTCAGAAAGGGAGCGCCGGAAAATACAAAGCTGTTGCACAAACTAGCTGAGCATTACCTCGCCAGAGACATGCCCCAGGAGGCATCAGACGTTTATTCTGACATCGTTAAGCAGGACGCAACAGACATCGATGCCGTCAAAGGATCAAAGGATGCCACAGCCAGGGCATCCATGAAGAAACAGAAGTGGGAAGAAGCTCAAAGCTTCCGCGATGTGATGAAGAGTGGTGACGATGCAGCTGACCTTGAGGCATCTAATCGTGCCGCAATGACGAAAGATCAGATGCAGGCAAAGCTAGCAAAGCTCTCGGAAGAGTATGAGGGCGATAATGAGAACCTGTCTCTTGTTAAGCAGATTGCCCATCTCTACGAACAAATGGAGAAGTGGCCTGAGGCATATTCATTTTATCAATACGCCTATGACTTGAGTAACAAGGACGTTGCTCTACAAAATAAGGCGGCTTACATGAAAGATAAGGCTACGGAATTTGAGCTCGCTCAACTCAAGGCAGCCAGTGATGCTGAGCCTGAAAATACTGAGCTCAAGAGTCAGTATGATACAATGCTTACGGAGCGGACGGCTGAACAGGTGACGGAAGCTCAGCAGCGTGTTGACCGAAACCCGACAGATCCTCAGCTTCGCTATGAGCTGGGTTTGGCGCTTTATAATGGGGGTAACCACAGTGAAGCAATTCCCCACCTTCAGCAAGCGACCCGCAACCCCCACATCCGGACTCGTGTGCTTTTGCTATTAGGCCGTACCTTTCGTGCTAAAGAGATGTATGACCTTGCCAACAAACAGCTATCCGATGCGCTAGCAGACCTACACGGTATGGATGGTACTAAAAAAGAGGTGCTCTATGAAAAAGGACTGATTCACCTTGATATGGATGACAAGAAATCGGCTCTCGATTGCTTTAAGCAGATTTATGAAGTCGATTACGGCTATCGTGATGTAGCCAAGAGAGTCGAGGACTCCTATACTGGGTGATGTTGATCTTTCGTGCGACTATTCACCCGCACGAGCACGAAACAATTTAAACTTTGCCTCGTTGCCGATCATGGTGACGGGGCTTTTTACGTCATGTTGTCAGAGAACAGCTTTCTCTACTCCTTCATGCTTGTAACAAATTCTCGCCACATGAGTCGAGTAACGTGAAGGTGGATAAGCTCATCTGGTTTCGCTCCGCTAGGATACTCTGGAAGGGGAGAGAAATTGGTAGAGCTGGCTAGGTGCGCGCGAATGAGTGCGTAAATGCCGGCTTCAATTTGAGCTACCATCATCTCTTTTTGCTGGGGGTCAGCCATAAATGAAATAGGTGGCGTTTCTGCTGCTGTATCCTTGCCTTCAATTTTGCGGGAAAACCAAATCGCTACAGGAATGCGCGGGGTTCGCTTACCTCGGGCTTTGCCAATCGATGCCTCAGTTTCTACTTTAAGAATGAATCCAGATGCCTCGTTGATTGCCTCAGCGGCCTGTTTCATGGCGTCAATGAGGATGTCTTTTTCTCTCAGAGTGGCACCTGATCTTAGGGTGATCGAGATTTCTGCTGCCGGATCAGGATTCCATGGTGGAAGAGCAGGCTTCAGTCGCTTAATAGCAGTGACTGCGAGGGCACGTTCTTCATCGCCCGGGTTGGATGTATCGATGACACGCTCCCAGGCGAGCAGTGCTCGCTGAAGTTCTCCTTTGGTCTCAAGCAATGTCGCCAATCGGATCATGGCATCGGTGCCTTTATCTCCATAGGCACCATACTCTGATAGTGCAGGCGAATGAAGTAGATTTCCTACCGGTAAATTCTCTACCTTGACCTGTTCTGGTATACTTGGTGTTAGTGGCGTGCCAAGAGCTGCATCAGCAAGTAGAGCCGCGTTAATAGGCTTGGGTGGCGGAATGTTAGGGCGACTTTCTTGCCATTTCTCGGATATTTTCACCATATCCTCGGGTGTAGGTGGTGAAATAAAGTCTTTATCACGGGTGCCAACAAACCAGACAATACTGAGCACAATGACACAGCTAAGAATGGCAATGGGGAGAGGTATGCGCACGGGTTTAAGAAAATCTAAATTCTGTATCTATCTGGGGTGAAATGCAGTATCGCATAGATTTCATACTGCGTAGGATGCCATCAGTTTACAAAAAAAGCCTCCCGTCGCAACAGGAGGCTTCGTAAAGATTATCAATCTGATGTCGGACTATTTGGCCTCCTTTGATTCAGCTGCATCAGCTGGTTTCACGTAGAGGGCGCTCTTGCCAACTCGATCGCGAAGGTAATTCAGCTTGGATCTGCGCACCTTACCACGGCGAGTGACCTCAATTTTGGCCACACGTGGTGTGTGTAGAGGGAATACACGCTCGACACCCTCACCAGAAGAGATTTTACGAACGGTGTAGGAAGTATTCAGACCACTGCCTTTTTTTGCGATGCATAGTCCAGCGAAGATCTGCAGGCGCTCCTTGCCTCCCTCCACAACGCGAGTGTGGACTTTGAGGCTATCACCGACGTTGAAGTCTGCGACGTCCTTGAGCTGCTCTTGTTCGATTTTATCAATGATGTTCATGGCTGCGGTAGTAGAAATTGATTGAGTTCAGCGCGCTGATTTGATCTGAGTAGATGCGCGGGCGGGAGAACTAGCGGAACAAGTAAGACATTGCAACCGTTTTTTTCATGGTAGAAGTGAAAATTACGACGCAAAGCAGTGATATTCTTGGTTTCGTATCGATTAAACCAAAAAAGTGAACGACCCATTCTCTGAAGAGCTATTCAGCCTCATCTGAGCTGTCCTCAGATTCTTCGGGTTCATAGATGACCCGGTTTGCGAGGTAATACTCTTTGAGTGCAAGAACGACGGCATCTGCGTACTCACGGTAAATCGATTTTTTTTCCACACCGTTGATCGATTTCGTGCCTGTGTAATCTCCAAGTTGGACGCGGTCGTGAACCTCCTTGTTATTCATCACATAGGGTTCAAGGAAAATGACCGGGCACTGGTAGATACGATTAGCGAGCAGATTGCGTGCCCAGACACCTTTTGCAGGGGAAACATCAATTTTACGAGCTCGGGTAGAGAGTGGTTGGTAATCGTAGTGTGGCAGGCCTGTTGCCTGAGCCAGTGCGTGGGCAGTGTATTTGCCAAGTAGCATTTCTTCGTCGTGCGTGCGCTGTAGAATTTTTACGAGCATCTCAAACCGTTCGTCATCGTGTGCAATTTCACCACTCGTGAGTGCACCATGGAGGAGTACATGGTAGTGGTTATTATCCGTAAGAGTGGGATTGGCTGGATCATCCCAAGCTTCGGCATTGTAGTGCAGGCACAGCACAAGGTCAGGCTTGAATGCGAGGTTTACACGGCGAGCGCGAGCCCGAATTTCTCCAGTACGGTAGAAAAATTTGTTTTGGATCGCTTTGATTGATGCTTCGTCAGTTTTGCCGAGTGACTTAGCTTTTGCTGTTGCCTCTTTTGAGTAGTCTTCTGGACGCTTTGGATTAACCGGCTCGTTTTTTCCACGTATGAGGTAAACGCGTGCTCCAAGCCTGGTTAGATCTTTTTTGATGAGTTCGGCAGTAGCAAGGGTCATATTACCCTCCATCACTGGCTTATTGTCGCCAATTTTGAACCACCGCGCCTCGATTTTAGCAAACTCACCGCCAATGTGGCCTGGATCGATTGCGATGTGGAGTCCAGCGAGTGGTTTTTCCTTGGTTCCCGGAATGAGGTCGCCAGCACTTGTCCAATTTCTTTGCGGAGAAATCTCGCTAATTTCAGGAGAAAAATCGAGCCGGTAATTGGCTCCCTTTACACGTGTATCTGTGCGAATGAGGGCATGATCGTCATTTACTTTGATGTAGCGTTCCCATGTTTCACCGACAGTGTAAACCTCAGTTAGCAATCGAAGAAAGTCATCCCGAGTGATTGTTTCTTGCCATACATCGAGCAATGACCAGTCCGGACGAGTACCCAGATCAGCGAGGCTATTATCATGCCCACTGGGATCTGGTTTCACAATGGTGTCACCATCCTCTTTGATTTTCACCTCTTGTGATGAGGTATCATTATCGTCCTCTTGTTGTTTGATATATTTTTCATACCCAATGTAACATAGAGCAGCTAACAAGAGAACCAGCAGCACAGCAATGACTGGGTTAAAGTTAGAGTCTTTTCGCGATGGCGAGTTCGGTGCGGGGCGATTGATATAGTCGGCCATGAATTAAGTGTTAGGGTGAGTTCGGAAAGTTGGGTGTTGAGTGTAAGGGGGGCTCGTGCCTAGGCTGTCTGCGTGATACGAATTTTGTTTTTGGGAGATATCGTTGGCGAGCCAGGTCGCAAGGCTGTGATAGGACGTGTACCTAATTTGAAGCGGGAACGCGAGATCGATTTTATCATTGCTAACGGAGAGAACTCGGCAGCAGGTCGTGGGATCACTCCGAGGATCGCTATCGAGCTATTGAGATCAGGTGTAGCGGTGATTACATCGGGTGACCACATATGGGATCAGAAGGAAATTATTGATTATCTGCCCACTGAGCCGCGTATGCTGCGACCACTCAATTACGAGGAAGGAACGCCCGGTGCAGGTAGTGTTGTGCTGGAGACAGAGAAAGGCAAGGTTGCTGTAATCAATGCCCAAGGCCGCACATTCATGAACCCGCCATTGGAAAATCCTTTTACAAGGATTGAGGATGAAGTGATTCGCCTCAAGGATGAGGAGGGAGTGAAAGTGATATTTGTTGATTTTCATGCAGAAACGACAAGTGAATCGATTGCCATGGGATACCATTTAGATGGGAAAGTTTCGGCGGTGGCGGGCACCCACACCCACGTGCAAACTGCGGATGAGAGGATTTTGGAAAATGGAACCGCGCACCTGACCGACGCAGGAATGTGCGGCCCCGAGCGGTCTGTTCTTGGGCGCAATGTTGAGTCGGTGGTCTGGAGATTTAAGACTGGCATGCCGACGCGTTTTCCTGTGGCAAAAGGACAAGTAAGACTGTGTGGACTCATCGTGGATGTGGATGAGGAAACTGGAAAGGCGATGGCTGTGGAGAGGTATAACGAGCTTTTGCCACTGGGATCTTAGCGGTGCCACTTTTTTGAGCTGACATTTTTCTGGTCAAGCAGCAGCGGTTGATTAGCGTCTGCGTATGCCTATTGACGTATCACTTTTAGCCGACATCTGCGAAGCGCCGGGAGCACCTGGCTTTGAAATCGAGATCCGCAAGCTCGTAATGAAAGAGCTCAAAGGGCTCGCTGACAGCGTGCGCACCGACAACATGGGGAATGTGATTGCCCTCAAAAAAGGAAAATCATCCAAGAAAAAATCTATGGCGGCGGCGCATATGGATGAGATTGGTTTTATGGTGACTCATATTGATGACAATGGTTTTGTTCGCTTCAACCCACTAGGTGGATTTGACCCAAAAACACTCACTTCTCAGCGAGTGATTATTCACGGAAAGAAAGATGTCATTGGCGTGATGGGCTGTAAGCCAATTCACATCATGACTCCCGAGGAGCGAGGTAAGAACCTCAAGCTCGGGGATTATTTTATCGATCTCGGAATGACAAAAAAGCAGGTCGAAAAAATCGTCAAAGTGGGAGATCCAATCACACGCCGCAGCGAGCTTTTGGAGCTGGGTAGCTGTGTGAACGTGAAGTCGCTCGATAATAGAGTGTCAGTTTTTGTTTTGTTAGAGGCACTTCGAGCGATCAAGAAGAGCCGTAGAAAGCCAGCCTATGATTTTTACGCGGTATTCACTGTGCAGGAAGAAGTAGGGCTCCGGGGGGCCAATGTCAGTGCTCTTGAGATCCAGCCAGATTTTGGGTTTGGCCTCGATACAACGATTGCCTTTGATACGCCTGGTGCGCAACCGCAAGAGCGATGCACAAGTCTTGGCGAGGGAGCGGGCATCAAGATCATGGATAGCTCAGCCATCTGCGATTACCGTATGGTGGAATATATGAAGAAAACTGCCGATGCGAAAAAAATCAAGTGGCAGCCTGAGATTCTCGCCGCTGGCGGAACAGATACAGCAAGCCTCCAGCGAATGAATCCCGGCGGCTCCATCGCGGGTGCTATTTCGATTCCAACGCGCCATATTCATCAAAGCATCGAGATGTCCGACAAAAAAGATATCGAGGCGTGTATCAAGCTGTTAGCAGCCTGTGTGTGTGAATTGGATAAAGGGGATTGGAAATTCTAAGAGAATTCTTCTATCCGATATTTCTCAACGGCCTTGCCTCCTAGAAGGTGCTCATCGATAATCTGCTCAAGCACGTAGGGCGTGCAAGAGTGATACCAGATGCCTTCTGGATAAACGACTGCGATAGGCCCTCGTGTGCAGACGCGTAGGCAGTTTGCTTTGGTTCGGAAAACTTTGCCGACAGGTTTCAGGTCGAGCTCCTTGAGTCGGCTTTTAAGATAGTTCCATGAAATGATGCTGTCAGCACGTTGGCAGCACTTATCTTTGCCTTGATCACAGCATAGAAATATATGCCTCTCGATATTATCCGGCACACCCAGCAGTCGGGCATTGGTTTTAAGTTGGTCAGCCATGTTTTAATTCCAATCTAATACGATTTTCCCCGATTGCCCAGAAAGCATGGTTTCGAATGCTTGCTTATATTCGGTGTAGTGGTAGCGGTGCGTAATGATGGGGGATATATCGAGTCCTGCACGAATCATTGATGTCATTTTATACCACGTTTCGAACATTTCTCTGCCGTAGATTCCTTTGAGAATGAGACCTTTGAAAATGACTTTATCAAAATCGATGACGACTTCTTCAGGGAATATACCGAGTAAAGAAACTTTGGCACCATTCGAAGAGTGGGTGAGGATATCATTCAAACCATTCGGGTGGCCGGACATTTCTAAGCAAACGTCAAAACCCTCATTCATATCGAGTTCTTTTTTGACATCATCGAGTGACTCTCGGGAAACGTTGATCGTGCGCGTCGCGCCTAGTTTTTCAGCAAGATCGAGTCGGTATGGGTTTACGTCTGTCACAGCAACGTGTCGTGCTCCAGCAAATTTAGCCACCGCAGCAGCCATACAGCCGATTGGGCCTGCGCCGGTGATGAGGACATCTTCAGCTACCATATCCCATGACAGCGCTGTATGAACGGCATTGCCCAGTGGATCAAATGTTGAGACGATTTCCTCTGGGATGGATGCATCCACTTTATAAGTATTGCAGGCAGGAATAGAGAGATATTCTGCGAAAGCTCCATTACGATTAACGCCCACACCTTGAGTGTTTGGGCACAGGTGACTGCGCCCAGCCAAGCAGTTGCGGCAGTGTCCGCAGACGATATGCCCTTCGCCAGAAACACGCTCTCCAACTTCAAAATCTTCCACTCCAGAGCCTATGGCGGCTATTGTCCCGCTATATTCATGACCGATTGTCATACCTAACGGAATCGTTTTCTGTGCCCACTTGTCCCATTTCCAGATATGGACATCAGTTCCACAAATTGATGTTTTGTTGATTTTGATGAGCACATCCATCGGCCCAACTACAGGTTCCGGGACGTCTTCTAGCCATAGGCCATGCTCAGCCTTGGATTTGACGAGTGCTTTCACGCTGTTGGTTCAAAAGTGAATTGGAAGGAATTGCACGCCAATTTTTTTGGGCTTTCTAAAATCTTAGCTCTCTTGTGCTAAACGGCAGGTCACCGTTTATGAATTTATCAAGGAGTGCGAACGGGCTTAATCTTTTGGTTCACGAATCGAATTGCCAGAAAGCTTTTCTGTTTTTCAAGCCCTGGCCCTATCATGATGGTCTGCCTAGCTCCTTTGTGCCACATGTGAGTAATCAGTATGGGGTGATCCTTGAACTTTGATTTGTCGGGATAGTGGGCACTTTGCACTGGTTGCTTGTAGACCTGAGAGAATAATTTGTTGGCCTCAGCCCAAGCGCTTTTAATCGTCGTGCTAAATTCATTATGATGCACTTTTTGAGAGCGCAGTGTGATCTCGGAAAGTCCGCCACTATCGCTCCAGCC
Organism: Akkermansiaceae bacterium; assembly: GCA_045106535.1. Lineage (GTDB taxonomy): Bacteria > Verrucomicrobiota > Verrucomicrobiia > Verrucomicrobiales > Akkermansiaceae > Oceaniferula. The sequence goes on from JBGCEU010000030.1 coordinate 50,126, forward strand.
GAAGTAAAGGTGATATGTTAGGCCAGCAAGCTTTGCTTTGCATTTAAAGACACCATTGAGCCCGGTTCTACCTAAAAATGTGCTGCCCACTGTTTGTTCTACCAAATTACTCGACTGTAACTTGCGAGTGACAGTGTCTCGGCTGTCTCCGAATTCGAGGGAGCTGTAGACTCCTGCAGAAAGTCCCAGGGGGTTAAGAGCAAACAGCGCGGCGCATAGGAATGGCACGTAAATCTTACAGTGGTTTTTGAGCATTGTCCGGTCTGATTTCAAAAGGCTTCCAATCGAGGTTCTTACTTTCTCGCTGTTGTAGGTGTTCAAGTTGTCCCGCCCGATGGAGTTCAGGCACGTGGCCGAATATCCAGTCCGCGTAGCGGGGAAAGGGAATAGATCCCAATGTAGGTTCAGGAAATCCTGAGTTTGGGAATATGAGATCTTGTTTCACGAGGCAGTAGATTGAATTAATTCAAATGCTCCTTCAGGTCCGTAAGAAGCGCAGAGGTCGTGTAGCTGTGCATCACTGATGACCCCTTGATTGTAGCGTAGAAGCGATCGGATGTCCAATAGGTCTTTACCGTCCCGTTCTTTTGAGTTGTGGAGGGCGTGAATCTTCATGGCGAGCATGTCCCTGAGGGAAATGATTTTGTTTCCGGGACTGCTGGGTGCCTCTTCACTATATGCGAGTATTTTTTCGTAGGTATCATGATTTACCCGGAGAATATCGAGCATTGGATAGCCGGGGTCTTTGAAAACAAAGCGTGTAGCCGTAGTGCTGCAACGCCCAGCCGCCCACGAGAACTGGAGTCAGGTTTTTCCCGGAAAAAGCATGAAGTAGCGACCGTATGATTTCCAGAGACATTACAGCAATTTAGACCGGAGTGTATCGGTCACCATTTTAGGGTTAGCTTTGCCCTTAGACGCCTTCATGACTTGCCCCGTTAGGAAATTGAGCAATTTCTCGTTTCCTGCCTGAATTTCACTGACCTTGTCTGGGTTGGCTGAGATGACTTCCTCGATTATCCCCTCGATAGCTCCAGTGTCAGCGGGCTCGAAGCCCATTTCCTTGGCAATGTCGGCCGCGTTGGCATCTGGTTTTTCCCAGAGTACTGCGAACACCTCGCGTCCTTGGTTATTAGAAATAGTGCCAGCCTCTACGAGTTCTACTAAATCGAGTATGGATGATGGTGGAAGAGGGCAATCAGAGACGCTCACACCATGCTCATTCATTTTTGCCATCAGACTGTTAGTTATCCAGTTGGCTACTTTTTTTCCAAGCTTTGGATTGGTTGCGGCTTGCTCAAAATAGTTGGCCATTTCTTGGTCGCTCGTAAGCACTCCGGCATCATAGGCGTTGATGCTATAATGTTCTTCGAAACGCTGTCGTTTTTCGTGAGGTAATTCGGGAACGTGACTACGCATTTTCTCAACGAGAGGGGCAGTCTTGATAGGGAGTAAATCAGGTTCAGGGAAATAACGGTAGTCGTGCGCATCTTCTTTCGTGCGCATCATTTGAGTCTCGCCCAAGTCAGCATCCCATCGGCGAGTCGATTGAATTTGTGCGGTGCCTTCGTCAAGTTCTTCAGCCTGACGTTGGATTTCATAATGCAGTGAGTTCCTTACGGCGGAAATAGAGTTGAGGTTTTTGAGTTCCACTTTTTCTCCCAATTCCTTTTGCCCGTGCGGTCGCAGAGAAACATTCACATCGCAGCGCATCTGACCTTTTTCCATGTCGGCATCGGAGATACCACCATAGATCAAAATCTGCTGAAGTGATTTAAGATAAGCGAATGCCTCTTCGGGAGTATCGATATCGGGGTCGGAAACGATCTCCATGAGAGGAGTGCCAGCACGGTTGAAATCGATCGTTGAGTTACTTTGATGGTGAGTCGATTTGGCAACATCTTCCTCCAAATGAATTCGCGTGAGTTTGACTGTTTTTCCTGGGTTCGGAATGTTTTTCTGCACCTCTTTTGGGTAGGCTAGATCATACAGCGGAACGCCTCCACCGATACACAGTGGCAGATCGAACTGCGTGAGCTGAAAATTTTTCGGCATGTCTGGGTAGAAATAATTTTTCCGATCCCACTTTGAAATTTCGGGCGTTTCGCAGTCGATCATCATCCCGGCGAGGATCGTCTGCTCTATCGCGTGTTTGTTGAGCACGGGAAGAGCACCGGGTAGCCCGAGGCAGACTGGGCAAACGTTACTATTCGGCTCTTCTCCAAAACTTGTTGCGCAGGCACAAAACATTTTGCTCTTTGATTTGATTTGGCAATGAACCTCCAAACCGATGGTGACGATGTAATCTGAAACAGGCATGATTTTTGATTGCACAGCGTCGCTGCACGGAAGCAACTAAGCGGATTTTGAGCCAATCATCAACGTTCGATTTATCATCTTGCGTCACCTTGGAATAAATCGGTATAGCGAGTGAAATTCGCTGGTATTTTTAGCTATTTAGACGATGCTAACTCCGGAGGGATTTTCTCTCCGTAACCATTACTTCACAGATCATGAAAAAAATTATTCTCACTACAGTTGTAGCTTCACTCGCTGCAGTTTCTTCTTCATTGGCTGATGGCAAAGCTGCTTATGTAACTTGCTCAGCATGCCATGGAGCCGATGGCAAAGGAATGCCAGTTGGGGCTAAAAAAATGGCACCATCGCTTGCGGGATCGAAAGTCGTCACTGGTGATGCTTCGATTCTAGCACTCAGTATCCTCAAAGGAATCAAGAAAGAGGGAACTGATTACCTTGGTATGATGATGCCCCTTGAGGCTGCATACGCTGATGATCAAAAACTAGCCGATGTTATGACTTACGTTCGCCAGTCGTTTGATAACAAAGCAGCAGCAGTTACCAAGGAGGACGCCGCCAAGTATCGTGCACAGTGGAAGGACATCAAGGAGCCTGTAACTCGCGCTAAGCTTGAGGAACTGACTAAAAAATCAGCAGAATAGGCAGTTTTTCAACTAAATCTAATCAGCGGCGGGATTTCCGATTTTTCGGTTATCCTGCCGCTTTGTTTTGAGGCAGCGCCGCAATTTCTTCGCGATAATGGCTCGGTGAGCTTCCGTGGAATTTGGCGAAACATCTGTTGAACTGTGACAGTGATTGGAAACCAACCATGAAAGCAACTTCTGAGATGCGGGCACTGGGCTTCACCAATTCCTTTTTTGCCCAGAGGATACGAGCATAGTTCACATACTCGGTGAGTGTCATTCCCGTAGCGATTTTGAACTGACGGCAAAAATGCGACTCACTCATACCTGCAACCCGGGCGATATGGGGAAGAGAAATCGATTCATCTAGCTGTGAGTGAATGAACTCACGAGCTCGGCTGATAGATTCAGGCTCATCTTCATTTGCAGCAATGGCTAATTTCTCAGCGCGTTCAGATAGGTGGCGTGAGAAATGCTCAAGTAGTGTTACCATACTCTGATATCGTTCAGGGCTGACGACCGACGTTTCAAAATAAGCTTTGCGAAGTAAATCCATTTGCTGAGAGCTGAAGCACTTAGAATCAATAGTGCTCATAGCCGTCTCAAAATCCTTTGCGCTTGGAGTTGCTTGGAAAACTTGTCCAGTTTTGAGATACCCAACGACGAGAGTCCCTGCATAAACAGGGATGGATGTAGCACTGAGACCGGCAAAACACTGACAAGATGTTGGCCCCTTTATGGCAGATTTTTGTACTAAGTCGCGATTAACCTTGAGGCAAGCATCACAGGCTGCGCTGCAAATATTTAGCGTCTCACAGAACTGACTTTGGTTATCACGTCGCTTTGACATGTCCCATTTGTTTGGGTTTGCCTCAACTAAGCGCATGGGCAGTCCAGTGGCTGAGCGAAACGCCGCTTGGTAATCGCCAAACGACTTGCTATCTTGAAGCCGCTCAAAGATCGAATCTGATAAATGATGTATACGCTGCCCACTCATGTTCATGGCAGTATATGCACAGTTTTGCATTTGGCAACACGATCATTCAGAGGATTTTGAACCGTCGTTTGCACCAAGGCATACTCCTACGATAGCAAGCGATACAATCGAACTCAGAGGCATTAGAATAGCTGCCAGCAAAGGGTTCATTTTCCCTGCCAAGCATACACTTATTGCCAGCAAATTATAGATCACACTGAATGTAAACACAGCTCGAATTGCCGTGGCGTGCCTGCGAGCTAAAGCAAACATAGCGGGGATAAATGCCAGTCCGCTGGATAGGAAATAAAAATCTGATTTAGCCTCCAATAAGCCCCTTCCGGCAACGGCACCGGACATCGCAGCCGAGTCAAAAGCCAGTGAGTCATTAGCACCATCTCCCATGAACAGGCTACTTGTGGGATCAATTTTGCTCACAAGCTCCGCCTTGTCTTCAGGTGATAATCCAGCGTAGACGTCATCTGCTGCTACTCCTAATGTGCTGGCGATGTCTTGAACCCGATCATGGTGATCACCACTGAGAATGCGTGGTTTGTAGCATTTAAGTAAATCGAGTGTGCTGGCGGCTTCTGGCCTGAGTGATTCCTTGAACTCGAAATATGCGATGATCTTGCTGTTTTTTCTGAGCTCGCAGCCAGGTTTTGATGCCTTGATCGTATTAGTAGAGGAGCCATCCCAACTACACTTGCCTAGTGACCAGACATTGCCTTTTTCATCTGTAGCTTGTGTGCCTAGCCCTGGGAGTTCTTGGCTTGGGATGACTGCCGTTTCTGATGCCCATTTTTGTCCATCCATACCCATGGTGCGCATGATCGCTCGCGACATGGGGTGCCGGGATTTGGCACATAGCGCAGCAAGCATAGGCTTCATCGCATTATCAATATTGTGAATGATCTCATCATCAACTAGCTCAGGCAGATCCATTGTTAGGGTGCCTGTTTTGTCAAAAAATAATGTGCGTATTTGCCTGAGCCTGCTCCAGAACGCAGCTTTGCGAATGAACACGCCGCGCGAACGCATTTTTCCTGATGCGAGTTCATCTGCGAGGGGGAGTGCGACACCCAGAGCACATGGGCAAGAGATCACAAACACGGAAATAGTCACCTGCAAGGCGGCCTCTAGCCCATCGCCGATAAACAGCCAAGTTAGGCCTCCGCTGATTCCTAACAGAAAAACTATAGTTAGATAGTACCGTAGCACTTTTTCCATCAATGGCGAGCGGGTGACTGATTCACTTGAGCTGATCAGTTTGGACAGGAGTGAATCCTCCCATGCTTCTTCGGCACGCATTTCTATGGACGAGTCGCTGAGATTGATGGCTCCCGCAGGAACTGAAATGCCCTCGGCGCGATGTACCGGGTCTGGTTCTCCATTAATCCATTCGAGAGAGAAATCGGCTGATTGTCGCGTGATTGTGGATGTTACGGGTGCGGTTTGACCGGCAGGAAGAAGATAGATTGTTCCTGCATCTATATCCTGAGTATCAATAGAGTCTTTAGATTCTGATAGACGTAGCTTAGTTGGCACGGGGGTTTGCTCGAGGAGCCGATTGCGATTGCGTTCCACTGCTGCAGTTTGAAGCCAGCGGCCGCCAAGCATGAGAAAAATAAAAATCGCGACAAAATCGAAATACAACAGCCCCTCGTGTTTCCATAGCCATCCTACGAGTGAGCCCAAGTAAGCAAGTGACACACCCAAAGCGATAGGGGTATCCATGTGGAGGATTCTAGCCCGTATACCATAGTAGGCACGTTTAATAAACCATGAGCCACCTACGAGCATCGCAAGTGTAGCAGAGAGAAATGTGATGAGTTCAAAAATACCAGCAAAGGTGAAATCAGCTGGCATATCCAGATAGCGGGGTAGGGAGAATGCCATGGCATTCATCGCAAAGGCGCCGCAGATACCTAGCCGACTGCCAAGTTGGCGGAATTCCCCACTGTGCTTGCTTCCAGCTCGGGCTCTTCCTAATAGGTATCCAAACTGCTGGAGCTCGCTTGCGAACTCTGTGATGTCACATTCACCTCTCTGCCATGTGAGGTAGATGTTACCCGTAGTGGGTATGATGTCGCAGCGGAGTGCTCCATCCTTACGCATGAAGAGTTTCTCTACCAACCATACACATCCAATACAGGATATTCCCTGAAGACTGCCTTGGAACTCGGAGGATGTGCTCTCGCTATGTTCAGATTCATAGTCGCTAATGGCTTCTTCAAGCCAGCTGAAATCTTGTTTCTGAAAAGGTTGGTCACGCAGTGGTGAGGTTGTCTCTCCGCGCTTTAGATCGTAGAATTTTTCGAGTCCCTGTTGGTGAATAAGCTGATGAACAAATTCACAGCCGGTGCAACAAAACCCCGACTCCTCCTGTGATGATTCGAGTGGAGTACTGCAATGAATACAATCGGAATGCACGCTGCGCAGGTAGTGGGATTAGGGTTCTCAATCAATCTAAAAAAAGGAGCACTGGTGTTACCCAGTGCTCCTGAAGGAAATCACGAAGTTTAAGTTAGAATGTGTAAGTCAGGTCGAATGTGAATCGATCGTCCGTGATATTGTCCTCTTCGTCTGTGAGAGAGAACTCATAAGAAAGACCAATAGAGCATTGCTCGGAAAGACGGCTTCGGAATCCAACAGCTAAAGTAGCATAGTCGGCACCGTCACTGTTTGCAGCTCCCCAATTCAATAAGTCAGCACCTTCGAAGGTAGCCACTGCTGGAACACCACCACCTACTTGGTTGTTGAAACGTGCACCACCATCACCGCTGTCGAGAACGCGGAAGTAGTTTAACTCGATGAGCGGGATGAACCATGGAGTTACCTCGTAACTAACGTGGAATGCGGCGAAGCTATTGGTAGCAAAATCGCTGTCAAACGGCACCTGAACACCAAGTGCGCCTGCGAACTGCCACTTGTCTTTGATTTTGAGGTTTTGCAAAGTCAGGTTGAGGTAACCGTCACCCTTACCCTGAAACACACCCTCACTACCAGTGGGTAGCTCAACTACGGCAGAACCGGAAAGTGCATATTGGTTAGCATGATCTAGTATGAACGCATACTTCAAACCAGCTGCGATGTTGGCAAAGCCTGTGTCTGCTGTGAATGTGTTGTCTGGGTTAAAATCAACATAACCGTCCTTCATTGCAACTAGTGAAAGCCTTTCATTGAAGGCATACTCAAGCTGCAGAGCGTAGAGATTTAGGTCACCACCCATGGGTACTTGGCCACCACCAGCGATGTTAATATTGCTTGGGAAGCGGTGGTGCATGTAAATTAAGCGTGCCTGAGTTTGTGGCAGCGCTGAATCAAACAGAGTAGGGTTCGAAATAGTATGGCGTGCCGATGCGAAGCCATCACTGGGTGCTGGGAGCATTGGAATTGATTTTTCCGATCCAGCGAAACTGGTAGATGTCATGGCGACTGCGCATGCTGCGATTGTGGTGTATTTTTTCATGATTTGGTCTGGGTTAGTTGTTTTTTCTGTTCAACAACACAAGGTGTGTGAATCGAACGATGATGACATGTATACCGACTTTTTATTCATGCAAACGATTTCGTGCAATTTTTGCGAAAAAACATGAAATCGGCTAGTCATCAGCAGTATCATAGGAGGGAAATAGTATTTTTAGCTACTCATCTACTGCTTGTGAGTATGCAAAATATGTTCATAGAGGGGCAATTGTAGTGAAAAACACAGAGATTCGAGCTGAATTAGCTGTTTTGGCTCAACGTACCCCTGATTGCAGTTGCTAGTGGCAGCAGCTCGGCAGCTCGTTGTCGGTTTTCTGTGTATCAGGAGCAGTTTCCTCAATCGGTTCGGCAGCGGTGGCTGAGTTGATCAGTGGAATTGTGTCATGCAGTCGCCAGGCCATAACCAATGCTGCCATCAGCGCGAGCCCTTTACGTAGGCGAGGCATCCACTGGGAGCCGAGCTTTAGCTGAAGTTTCTGCATGCCAAGCTGAGTGGCCCAGAGTAGGGGAATCGTACCAAGACCAAACGCGAGTGCGAACTCAGCGCCTTTGACGGCGGAACCAGTAGCCAGACAAGCAAAGAATAATAGGTAAAGTGGTGCGCAAGGAAGGATCGGAGTGGCGACTCCCATGACAAGTGCTCCCTTGGTGGCAGATATCTTCATGGCTTTAAAGCGGAGTTTAGCTGTCCATCGCTTGAGGAATGCGGGGCGCGGAATTTTTTTCTCTAACCCGAATGCGATAGCTACAAAAACACCGACTAGCACCCATGGCATTATGACTGCGGGGGAATGGAAAAACTTGATCAATGGGCCTGAGCCAAAGTAGCCAAACACAGAACCCACAATCGTATAGGATAACATCCGACCGCCGTGATAAGCAGTAGCTGTGCCTATTCGGCTGCTCTCATCCTTTTTGAGGGATGTTAGAGAGCATGCAATGGGTCCACACATGCCAGCACAGTGAAGGCTGGTCAGTGCTCCGGCAAAAAACGCCAGCGCAGGAGTATTGATCTCACTTAGCATCGTTGTTTGTTTCCCGTTTCTCTAGTAGCTGGGCAGCTTCCTCTGGATCGACTTGTTGGTCACCAGTTTCCTTAGCGAGGAAATAAAAGCCTGCCCACACCATCATGATGACGGCGTAAATGCCCACTAAAATCAACCAAGGACGTTTTTTAGGGAGATGAATCATGGCTCGGTATTAGGTTCAGTGGGTTTCTTGTTGAGGTAATTCTTGCGGTAGAGTTTCGGGCTAGGTCCGAGGAAGCGAACTTCATTCTCAACAGTGGTGTCATCGTTCCGAGATTGCACCTGGATGGTAAATGTAAATTTGCCGTCGTATTTCTCAGCAGGTGCGATGACAACGAGGCTATAGGTCTTTTCCTCAAGTGGGTTAAGTACGATATTCTCAGTGGTTCCACTCATGGTTAGCCACTCAGGTGCGTCTTTGAGTGTGATATCAAAAGTGGCTTCCTGATTACGTTTATTGAATAGGCGTATCTGGTAAACATTCCTCACGCCGGTGTTATCTTTCTGGTAGGTCATGCCTGCCATCTTGTTGACTTGTGCAGTGAATGGGCGGGCTTTTTTGAATGCTGTGAAGCCGAATGCACTGGCTCCGAGAAGCATCAGCGCGCAGTAGGCAAAGATGCGAGGACGCAGGATTTTCTGTTTTTTACCATTGAGTCCATTGTGAGAGTCATAGCGAACTAGCCCAGTTGGGCGGTCGATTTTCTTCATGATGTCATCACAAGCGTCAATGCATGCTGCGCAACCTACACATTCAAGCTGGAGGCCATTTCTGATATCGATACCAGTTGGGCAAACATTTACACACCGGCGGCAGTCGATACAGTCACCGTTACTGGGGTCGCTTGCTTTACCGCGTGGCTCACCGCGTATTTCATCATAGCCGATGACCATGGTATTATCGTCAGAAAGTGCCGACTGGATACGCCCATATGGACACATCACAATACAGAATTGCTCGCGGAACCAAGCGAAACAGAAGTAAAGTGCAAGTGTTAGAAAAGCAATCACGCCAAAGGATATCCGGTGATTTGCGGGGCCTTCTTGAATAAAACCGTAGAATCGCTCTAGCGATATGAAGTAGGAAACAAAGATGTGCGCGATCAATGTGGCGCAAAGAATGTAGAGTCCGTGCTTGATGACACGCTTGGTAATTTTTGAAGCGGTCAACGGTGCGTTGTCGAGCTTCTTACGCGCAGGAGCATCGCCCTCCACGAAGCGTTCGATACGGCGAAAAACGTGTTCAAGAAAGACCGTGTATGGGCAAGTCCAGCCGCACCAAATCCGACCTAACAGGGAGGTTACAAAGAATAAAGAGAAGCCTAGCCCAGAGATCAGAAAAAAGAGAACCCACAAATCCTGCACGGCAAGAGTCAGACCGAAGAGGTGAAACTGTCTATTGGCTGTGTCCAGAAATACCGCAGGTTGCCCATTAATGGGTATCCATGGTAGTCCAGCATATACTAGAATCAGGAGGTAGGCCGCTACCCGACGCCATGCCGTGAACTTTCCAGAAACATCCGAGGGATGCAGTTTGAAGTGCGATCCGTCCTCATTGATGGTGGTGACGGATGCCAGATTCGGTTGTTTGTTTTTTGCCATGGCTTCGTGCTTGTGAAGCACCTAACATTATTCTCCAGTGTCGCCTTTTACAACATGCGGGCTCTTACTGATGACAAAAGCAGTTACTTTAGCAGATTTTTCAGCACCTAGCAGATCTTTCCATGGCTGCATTTTCTGTCCATTAAAGCCTTTTGCATCGGCAGGGCTACCATTAAGAACCATATCAAATAGATCCATTGGTTTGCCGCCATATTCCCAATGCTTATCAATGAGTGAGCGCCCGATGACACCGCCATTGAGATCTGGTGCGTGGCATGCTACACAGGTAGTGTTGTAGATTTGCTGACCCTCGGCAGTGATGGTTTGGTTCTGGCTCCATTCTACGAGTACTTTGTCATCCAGCTTGTTAAGCATGGCTTCCAGGTCTTTTTGCTTAGCTTTCTCGATAGTGGCCATCTCTGCCTTGATTTCTTGTTCGGGAGTATCAAGCCCACCGAAGCTGTAGTAGAAAACCCAGTAGCAGATGAAGAGCACGATCATGCTGTAGAAAGAGAATAACCACCAGTTAGGTAATTTCTGGTCATACTCCTGAATACCGTCAAAAACGTGCTCACGCAGGACGGGCCCGTCTTTGATAGATGGTTTTTTGGTTTCTTGGCTCATTTTTTCGAAGGCGTTAGGTTAGTTTTCGGAATCGCCCTCCAATGGAAGGCGGGACATTTTATCGGCGTCTTCACTGCGCATCCGCCATGCCCTGAGCATAATCAGAGAGAAAACAGCAAAGGTGATGATGAATGCGACGATTGCCTGGAGAGCGGCTCCGTCATCTGGAACAATATTCTTTATCATAATAATTGAGTGTATTTAGTGTTGTTAGTTTGATGCGGAGTCGTGTTTCTTGTCAGGGTTGATCAGGGCAGGAGTCTTTTTGGAATCGCCCTTCTTAACTTCGTCGTAGGCTCCAAGTTTCTGGAGGTAAGCGATCATAGCTATGATTTGGCGCTCGGATAGAGCTGCGGCAATTTCGCCCTCATCATCCATGTCCTGCATGTCTTCTGGAAGGTCGACCTCGGCAGCTACCAGACCCTTGGCGATTTCCAGTGCCTGTTCGCGGGCACTTTGCTCGATCTCGTGCTTGTTCATAGCCTCATAGGGAACTCCGAGAGTGGTGAGAACCTCGATTTTTTTCGGCAATGATTTGAAGTCTGTTTCCTTCTCAGCCATCCAGTGATAGCTCGGCATTATTGAACCTTTTGAGAGGTTTCTCGGGTTGAGCATATGATCGTAGTGCCATCCGTCTGACCTGATGCCACCCTCACGAGCGAGATCTGGTCCGGTGCGTTTGGATCCCCACTGATAGGGGTGGTTATAGATTGATTCACCGATGCGTGAGTAATCTCCGTAGCGCAGAATGTCTCCTTTGAGCATGCGAATCATTTGTGAGTGGCAGTTGTAGCAACCCTCCGTGATGTAGAGGTCACGACCAGCAAGCTCGAGCGGGGTGTAAAGCTGTTGCACCCGCTCCTCAACGTGCTCACCTTTCTGGGCAATGACGGTGGGGATAATCTGGACGGCACCACCGAGGGCAGCGGCAATAAAAACAAGAACGGTGAATGGCACCCAGTTCTTTTCCAGGGAATCATAGAGCTCAGCCCAGCGATCTTTCTTGCGAGTGAATACCCAGATAGCCTGAGCGCTGAGGCCAAGTGCAATCACGAGGGCTCCTATGTCCATGCCACGTGGAAGGAAAATCCACAAGATGACAAAGATAATAACCCAGAAGGTGTAGGTGATGGGGTCATTACGGAAAATCAGTGACCATCCGCGTGCGTCGTCTTTTCCTTCAGGTGCCTCTGCAGGAACTTCGGCCGTAGCCTCAACAACCTGTCCCATCTTGGCGGTCTTGAATATGTTGATGGCGAGCATAATGAATCCGGCTAGATAGAGAACACCGCCGATGCCACGGAAGATTCCCAGCCACTGCTTGGCGTCTGTGACGGTGACGAAGTTTGTATATTTGAGCGTAGTTCCGCCCTCGTTGGTAGCGCTCAGCATGAGACCTTCCATGATTCCGGCAGCCCACATGGATGCGACGTAGAGCAGGATACCCACGGTGCCGATCCAGAAGTGCATGTTCGCCCAGCTATCACTCCAGAGCACGCTCTTGCCGCCTTCACCCTTGTCGTTTTTCCAAAGTCGGGGTGCAAGCCAGTAGAACATGCCAGCAGCCATGAAGCCGTTCCAACCGAGTGTTCCCGAGTGGACGTGTCCGATTGTCCAGTCCGTGTAGTGGGACAGGGCGTTGACTGCTTTGATAGAAAGCAGCGGTCCTTCGAACGTGGCCATGCCGTAGAAGGTGACGCCCGCAGCGAAGAATTTGATAACGGGATCTGTCCGCAGCTTGTCCCATGCACCACGTAGGGTGAGTAGTCCATTGAGCATACCGCCCCATGAAGGTGCCCAGAGCATGAGCGAGAAATACATTCCCAGCATCTGAAGCCAGTGTGGCAGAGATGTGTTGAGAAGGTGGTGTGGGCCTGCCCAGATGTAGATAAACACAAGTGCCCAGAAGTGGATGATAGAGAGCCGGTATGAGTAAACAGGTCGCTCCGCAGCCTTCGGCATGAAATAATACATGATACCTAGAACTGGTGTAGTCAGGAAAAAGGCGACCGCATTGTGTCCATACCACCACTGCACTAGTGCATCCTGCACACCTGCAAAAATCGGGTAGGAGTGAGTCAGGCTGGTAGGGATTGATAGGTGGTTAACGATGTAAAGCATCGCCACGGTGATGATAGTCGCGATGTAGAACCAGAGGGCGACGTAGAGGTTAGGCTCACGACGTTTTTGAAGTGTCCAGAAAAAGTTGATTGCGAACACTACCCAAATGAGAGCGACGGCGATATTGATCGGCCAGATGAGTTCTGCGTATTCTTTACCACGTGTGAGACCTGCGGGTAGGGTAATGGCGGCGGCTACAATAATAAGCTGCCAGCCCCAGAAGTGAATTTTTGAGAGTAAATCACTTGCAGTGCGGCATTTGCAAAGCCGCTGGGTGGAATAGTAAACACCGGCGAACACCATATTACCAACAAATGCGAAGATCGCTGCGTTCGTGTGTAATGGACGAAGCCTCCCGAAGGTCAGGAAACTAACGCCTTCGCTTTTAAAATATCCAAAAGTGATCCACTCGAGGAATTTTCCGTTCATTTCCCAGAAGTTTAGCTGGAAGGCGATAATGACGCCAACGAGCATGCCGACCAAGCCAAAGATGATCGATGCGATCAGGAATTGGCGGACGGTCTTATCGTCATAGACAATCGTAGTTGTCGCTGCATTGTTAGGTGTGTTCATGATTTGTGAGTAGATTTGGGTTCAGTTTTAAAATTGTCTTCCTCAAGCGGCATAAGTGCTTGGTGCTCGATGCCTCGGCGTCTCGGCTTTTTTAGTTCGTAGATAAAGAAAACTACGAAGATTCCAGCCAAACATAGGCTGAGCATGATAGTGAGAGCGAGAACGTTCATATGGCTGCTTAAGAGAGGGGTGTCTCTTGGTTGAACAGCATCATATCAAGGAAAGAAAAACCCGCATCGCGTATCGTGCATATCGCTGTGCGGATTCTTGCAGCAGGAAAGGCCTAATTTTGATCTCCAGGAACGGGAATATAGCTACTTATTGAGTTCGAAGGCAGCTGGATGATGGTTTCGCGATGCGCTTCGGATAATAAGAAGGTATTCACTGGTGGGCTGTGAAAGAGATCACGCGGACTGCCCGACTGAGCCAGCGCACTGACAGATTCTTCATATGCCAGTTCAAGAAATGAGGTGCGGTTTAGCAGCGTGTTTAAGTTCTGCTCGTTCAGCATCTGCTGTCGCGTTGGCGAATGATGGTAGAGAATGAGCAGTTTGCAGAGCTTGAGGCGCTCGGGGTCATTGAACGGATCTATTCTTTGCTGCCAATTTCCTGGACTACTGGCATCCAAGGCATTTTTCGCGCGCAGCAATATTGGTAGAGAGTAATCCATGGTTTCATCATCTCTCTGATTGATCAGCTCGCGTATATGACGAAGTTCGGCCAGTGACCCGCCGTAGCGAATGCCTGTAAACCCAAGCCATAAAATAGCAAGACCTGCACAGAGGCTGAGTGCTGCAGCAGGCAGGCCGAAGCCGATTTTTTTTCCAGTCTTGGATTGGTTAAATGGATTTACCAGAAAATGAAGTATGTAGCGGCATATGAAAAAAATAACCAAGCCGGTGGCAATTCCTATCACCTTGGGCATCCACGGCCCGGGATTTTCAATCCAAGGAGATGTCAGGTCGCTGGCGTGTTCATTACCCCATAAAGCAGCGTAACCTGCGATGCCCAGACAAACCAAAGCAAGCACTGTGCGCATTAAGCCCTTAAGGAAACCAATCACCGCAAGCGCGATGATGACTGCTGCGATGATTCCGGTGGCTCCTATATCGGGGAAACTCATCGCATGTTAACGGGTTAGTCTCCGCACTGCGCACGGTGCTGTAGTGCGTGATCGACTAGTGTTAGAGCAGTCATAGCCTCCACAATCGGGACGGCTCGTGGCAGCACGCATGGATCATGTCTGCCTCGCCCTTTGAGTTCTGTATCTTCGCGCTCGCTACTAACCGTTTCTTGTTCGGTCATGATGGTAGCAGTTGGCTTAAATGAGACCTTGAACTCGATGTTCTCTCCATTGGAAATACCACCCTGAACACCGCCAGAGCGGTTTGTCTTGGTGCGGACTTTTTCACCTTCCATGTAAAAGGCATCGTTGTGCTCGGCTCCTGTGAGTTGAGTGCCGGCAAAGCCAGACCCAATTTCAAACCCTTTGGTAGCAGGGAGGCTTAACATGGCATGTGCAAGAGTAGCTTCAAGCTTGCCGAATACTGGGCTACCCAAGCCAACGGGTGCTTGCCTAACTAAGCACTGAACTACGCCACCTACGGAATTCCCCTCAGATCGCATCTGCTTAATGAGCTCGGTCATGGGCTCGACGATATCGGGGTCGGCGGTTCGCACGATATTCGATTCGATTACGTCTGCGCTGGCATTCGCGGGGTCGATGTTTGCTTCGAGATGCTTGACTGATTGCACCCACGCGAGAATTTCCATTCTTGGAAAAAGCTGAGCGAGAACCTTTTTTGCGACTGCTGCTGCGGCAACTCGGCCAATGGTTTCTCGAGCGGAGGCACGACCACCACCATGCCAAGCTCGGGTGCCGTATTTTGCATCGTAAGTGTAGTCGGCATGTGAGGGGCGATACTTGTCCTTCATCTCGTTGTAGGAAGAAGGGCGTTGATCTTTGTTTCTTACCAATATGGCAATTGGGGTGCCGAGAGTCTGTCCCTCAAAGACACCTGAAAGGATCTCACAGGTATCGTTTTCTTTGCGTGGGGTGACGATATCGCTTTGACCGGGACGGCGCCTGTCTAAGTCATATTGGATATCCTCTTCGGAGAGGGGGACACAAGGCGGGCAGCCGTCGATAACTACGCCGACGCCACCACCGTGAGACTCACCCCAAGTAGAAATACGGAAAATTTGGCCGAAACTGTTGGACATATCTGGAGACAAAACTTGGCAGATTAGAGTAAACAATCAATGCGCGATTACTCCTGCCGATAAAAAAGATGCGATCCCGCATCAGAATTTCAACGCTTTTCCTCTGGTGAGGTCTGAGAATATAATGAATAGTCCCGTCATGTTGAGACAGCTTACCATATCACTATACGCTGGATGCGCCATGAGCCTCTTTGCTCAAGAAAATGTTGAGAAGTTCAAGCTTGATACGGTTGTTAGTCCGCGAATTGCAAAGATGGCGGTTCCTGTCATTCGACCCGAGATGATTGGCGTCAAAATGACGGTGTCTTCTCCATCGGCCAAAGCTCGTGAGCATGTCCGGCAGGGTTTTGCACTGATTCATGCTCAGTGGGATTTTGAGGCATACAGGCATTTTTGTGCAGCACTGACTGAGGATCCAGATTGTATGCTCGCATACTGCGGTGTGGCATTATCCCTTATTAAGCCGAATGGCGAGTATACCAGCTACAGAAATGCCGCTGTCTCCCGGATGGTTGATTTGATCGAAGCGGATGAGGAATCTTTAAAAGCAGATAAGCCGGCAAGATACCCCAAGCTTGAAAAACAGTTTGCCTATGCTGTGGCCAGTCTCATCACAAGTAGCCCTGCAAGGGCGGGTGCGATGATGAAAGAGATGGCGAAGACGTATCCGAATGTGCTGCAGGCAAAACTGTTGGGGGCGTTCCTAACACGTGGGGCATATGACATGGCGGGTAATGCTTCGAATCAACGAAAGCAAGCAATCGAGACGATTCGGGCAGCTCTGGATGAATACCCTGATAACCCGATGGTGTTGGGTTTTTGGTTGTCGCTTCATGCTGAGTCACCTGCCGACATCGTACCCCTCAAGAAGGAAGTTCTTCCCTATGCTCGAAAGCTAGTAACGAAATGCCCGGGCGTGCCTTCGTGGCATCATGCATTGGGGCATTTCGAGTGGCGTGCTGGGAATTATTTGTTGGCTCAGCGTGCATTCGCAAAAGCCTCTGAATTGTATCGTGACTGGATGACGCGCGAGCTGGTATCTCTAAACGACTGTGAGGGCTATGTTAGAGCACAGTGCTATTTGGCAAATACTCTTTATCACCGCGGCGATTTCGATGGGGCAATGAAAATAGCCAAAGATCTCCGTGCTCTTAAGCTAGATCCAAAACGTCCTGCCTCAGAGGGTAACCATATCCTCCTATGGCGAGCCTATAATCTTCCAGCCCGATTGTATGTTGCGCGTGCAGAAAAAGGTGACTTCAACATGGCATTGGCGTCGTTGCCGGACGCGAAGGAGCTGGATGTTTTTCTGAATCATCGCGTATACCCAACCCTAGCAGGGAGTTTTTCTGATTCTCTGCGAGCTTATATAGGGTGCCGTAAGGCATTAGAAAAAAACGATCTTGCTGCTGCTAAAAGTTTACACGAAAAATCTTACCAAGGCTTGGTCGCCAAAGTAGCCAGAGTATTAGATGGCGCAAAACGCTCGCCCGACTATTCACATTATTATCGGGCTGCAGGGGCATTGGCAGTCTATGATATGGAACTCTATGGACTCAGGGGAATGCAGGAGAAAGAAATCATGAAGGTAACGACTGCTAATCACTTTAGGTCAGCACGTGACAAACAAATCACCCCATCGATGATGATGCCCCCATTGGTGATCACACACATGGAGAACCGGTTAGCTGAGTATTACCTGAAAATCGACGAGCAGAATGAAGCCTACGGAGCCTATCAAGATGCCCTTGGGTTATACCCTAACAATATGGATTCACTGCGAGGTATTAAAAAATGTTACCTTGCTATGGGGCAAAATAAAGAAGCCGAGCAAATTCAAAAACATATCGATCTGGTTAGCCCGAAGAAGTAGGCGGTTACAGTGCATCGAACTGTGTTTTAGACAGCGGCTAGTTCATCCTTACTGATGCCTCGTAATTCCATCGCCCGGATGATAGTGGACTCGATCAGGTTGTTTGGGCATGAGGCTCCGGCCGTCACCCCAATCACTACAGGTTGCTCCTTGAGCATCAGCCCTGGGTAGTCACTCTTTATCTCAGCTTTGTGCTCCAAGTCATAGTGGATGATATGTTCCAGTGATTCTAAGCATTTCGCATTACGGATGAAAAATGTGGGCAGATTTTCTTCCCCGATTTCAGCCAAGTGCGTTGTGTTAGAGCTGTTGTAGCCACCTACCACTAACAGTAAATCCATAGGTTTTTGCTCCTTAGTGTCCAGCATTTCAAATAATGCGGTCTGTCGCTCTTGGGTTGCTCCGCAGATGGTATCGAACACGTGGTATTTCTCCTCGGTGCCATCACGGTCAACTACAGCTTTGCGGATACGGTTCTGAAGCTCCTCGGTTTCACTCTGAAGCATCGTGGTTTGGTTAGCCACTCCCACGCGTTCGAGGTGAATATCGGGGTCAAAGCCTTCCGAACAAGCATTATCAAATTTTGCCATGAACTCGTCACGATCACCCTTGCCACGAATGTAGTCGCTTACGTAGTCGGCATCCGCGAGGCTCAAGATAATCAGGTAGTGTCCATTTTTTTCCGTGCCCAGAGCGCGTGAGGCTGTGGCACGAGTTTCTTCGTGATCGGCTTTACCGTGGATGATGGAAGTGACCTCATTCTTTGCATAGTCACGAACTCGACGCCACACCTTCATGACGTCGCCACACGTAGTATCAATGACATGGCAACCGATTTCTCCGAGGCGATCCATAAAGCTCATTGGTGCACCGAATGCAGGGACGATTACCACGTCTTCCTCGTTCAGGTCATCGTATTCCTCACTCATTTTCCTCCAAGGCAGGGAAACAATCCCCATGTCACGTAACTGGGTATTGACTTCGGGGTTATGAATGATTTCGCCGATCAGAAAAATACGCTGTTCGGGAAATACCTTGCGTGTTGCGTAGGCAAGGTCGATTGCGCGCTCCACACCATAGCAGAAACCAAACTGCTTGGCGAGTCGCACCGTGGTGTTACCGATGGTGATTTCGCCGCCACGTTTGCGGATTTTCTCAACAATATTTGAGCGGTAATGCTGCTCCACCTCAGCTTGGACAAGCGCCATAACATCGGGTCGGCGGACGTTGACACGCTTGCGTTTTTTGGGCTTTCCTGAAGCTGGTTGTGGTGTGGATTCGCTCATGGCTGGTGGCAGAAAACTAGGCGATTACCGAGAAAAAGCACGTGCTAATTTTGTTCTCCTTTTCGGAACGGCAGTGCCAGCAGCCAGAACATCAATACTGCTACTCCGATCAATATAAAAATATACCACGGCCATCCGGGCATGATGTCGAGTATGCTAGCCTCTTCAGGCTTTTGTGCGAGGAATCCGTAATTGGTGCCGACTATATAATTCACGGTCATTGCCATGGTCGCGTAGAGTAACATCAACAGAAAGACTCGCTTGACCGCGCCTTTGGCAGGCCTCCATCCAAGTCCCAGCGGCAGCACAAGTGCGGTGGTCACAATCACTCCGTGGTGGAGGAAAAATGCAAAGAATACCGGATGAGGGAAGTCGTATTCCAGATTAGGTGTTAGCAGCCCCTGAAGTGTGCCCGCGAGTCCCCAGAAGTAAGCTAGTTCGCAGAGAAGAGGCCGACGGGTAATCAATGCAAACCCACAGATGAATGCCGCAATATCGCAGAGATGCAGAGGTACAATCGCATCGAGTGTGACGTGATCCGCATAGTTTTGCCACGCCATTTGATTGATAGGGAATGCGGCGAAGCAGCAGAAGGTCAGCAAACCAAGTGATGCACGTGCACGCGGCAGATGCTCACCCTTACGGCAACGACGAATGAGTAGCGTGGTGACGACGATTAGGACGGCCAGAACACCGATGTGTCCTGTTCCATAGAGCTGGAATGCAGCGAGCATTAGAAGATTTCTATGCTGAAATGCTGGTACGCCCAACTGTAAACTTGCGTGATTCGTCAGGGCACGATTCACTGTGCATGTATGCCAGCCACTCTTCAGAGCACCATGATCCGCGCATCGGCGGGCAGTGGTAAGACATTTCAATTGTCGAATCGCTTTCTTGCACTCATGGCCCTGGGTGTTTCTCCGGAGAAAATTATCGCGCTTACATTTACCCGTAAGGCAGCAGGCGAGTTTACGGGTCGAATAATGACCCGCCTCGCTGAAGGGGCTGCGACTGAAAAAGGAGCGGGTAGGCTTTCCGATGAATTAGAGGGGGTTATCCGTGGCGGAGAGTCGATTCCATCACTTGTTGACGGCGAGCTGTCTGGTTTGCCCGTTATGGATCAAAAGTTTTTTCAAGACCTGTTGAGCGACCTTGTGGCGTCGCTTGACCGCCTTGCTCTATCGACGCTTGATAGCTATTTCGTTCGAATCGTTCGGAATTTTGCACTGGAGCTTGGCTTGAGCGGTTTTGATTTGCTGGAGGATAATGCCATCACCAGTGAGCGTCTCAATGTAATGGCGACTATTTTTTCCAATCGCTACACGCGCAAAGAGGAGCGGGAGTCTTTTCTTCACGCATTCAAACAAGCGACATGGGGTGAGGAAGAAAACCGACTATGCAAGACCCTCGAGGAATTTGTCATAGAGCATCAGAACCGTTGGTTGACCGCGCCGGAGCAAAAAAAATGGGGCGGGGTGGAAGGAATTTGGCCAGATGGCTGTCCATTGCCCGCTGGGGGTGATTATCAGATAAAAGCTCAGAGGGTTAGATCTTTGTTAGGGGAGATAGAAAATGCCCACGGCAGCTATATCAATTCATGGAAAAAGGCATGTGACTGGATGGAGGGAAGGATGCCAGGCTCCCCGACGGGCACTGTCCCCGCACGTATCTCGGATTCTTTGCAAGTATTAGAGGGTTTGAAAAGCGGGCACTACCAGACGGTGTTTTCCAAGCGTGAGCAAGTGATCAAAGGAGCGCTTGCGCAGGCTGTTTATGAAATGTGTGGAGCTTTTCTTCGAGATGAAATCGAAATACGAATGAAGCGCACGCAAGGGCTGTATTCTATCATTTCCGCCTACGAAAACCAATATCATGATCATGTGCGTAGCCGAGGTAGGTTGTGTTTTTCCGATCTTACTTTATTGCTCGCAGGTGAGGGCGCGATGCAGCTATGGGAGCATGAGGATCGTAACCTGGTTGATTTCCGTTTAGACGCCCGATACGACCATTGGCTGCTAGATGAGTTTCAGGATACCAGTCAACCACAGTGGCAGGCGATCCACCACTTGATTGATGAGATTATGCAGGATACGGACGGCAACAGATCGCTGTTCGTGGTGGGAGACAGTAAGCAGAGCATTTACGGATGGCGTGGTGGTGAGCCGAGGCTGTTTGAAGATATTAAGGACTACTATGGTGACCGGCTAGCCGAGTGGGACATGGATGCGTCCTATCGCTCATCAAGCCATGTGTTGGATCTCGTAAATACGGTCTGTGACCTGTCGAGTGCGAAATGGGCTGAGATATTCCCTGTTTCAGCGATCGAACGTTGGGATTATCACCCGCATGTTGCGGCTCACCAGAAATCAGGTCACACACTTGTTCTCGAATCAGCTCTTGAGCCCAGTGCGACAACTGATGAAAAAACGCAGGCTCGCTACAAGGCTATGAGCGACCTCATCGAGAAGGTTAACCCGCTTGCTAGAGGTCTAACCTGCGCAGTGCTTGTTAGTAAAAATGCTCAGGTCTTCGCAGTGGTTGATTATTTGCGGAACGAGTTTCCTAATATCTCTGTGGCCTCTGATTCTGAAACAACCGTGGCGGACGGACCCGAGGGGGCTGCTATTCTGGATCTATTCCGCTGGTTGCAGAGCCCAGCGCATGAGTTCGGTAAAATCCATGTGCAGCTTTCGCCATTGAAACCGATTATCGAGCAGATCACCGAAACGGATAATAGTAACGACCAGTGGCGCTGGCTAACGAATCAGCTAGCTAGGCATGGCGTAGCATCCTTGGTGCAGAGCATTGTTGATCTCCTTTTTGAGGAGTGTGATATTTCCCCTTACGGTCAGTCCCGTCTTAACGAAATACTCACTGCGGCCAATGATTTTTCTAACGAAGGGGGGAGTATCTCGGATTGGGTAAATATGCTTGAGTCGCGAAGACTACGTGAAACCACAAACGATGGAATGATTCAGGTGATGACCGTGCATAAGTGCAAGGGGCTTGGCTTTGATATCGTGATTCTTCCTGAACTTGATCAGGGCAAGAAGTTCACTGATGCTGGGAAAGTCAGTGTGCTTGAGAGAAAAGGGCGTCTTGGGGTGACGGATTACATTATTAAAAAACCTGCCAAAGCAATCTGTGATGCGGAACCAGCTTTGACGAATATGATGCAGGCATGGGAATCTGAACAGTGCTACGAGAGGTTCTGTAATCTCTACGTAGCTCTCACTCGGGCTGTGCATGCTACCTACTGCATTCTCGATCCAGTAAATGAAAAATGGAAGCCAGTGGCACGGTTTGCTGATTGGATTCGTGAGGCCACCTCGCGAGATGGCGTGGGCTCGGTGAAGATCGGCGAAGAGACTTACACAACACTTTACGAATCTGGTGATTGGCTCGTAGAGGATAAAAAGCCAAAGGTCAGCTCTAAGAAATTTGAGAAGATTGATCTCCTTCCAGGCGTGCCGCGCATCAGCCGAAGAGTCGCGAGTGGAACCAAAAAATATGAGGCTGGTATGCTTCTTAGCAAGGGTAGGGGCATGAGGTTTGGAAATGTGGTGCACCAAATATTCGAAAAAATCACATGGATCGATGAAATGCCGCAGTTGGGTGATGAGGCGTCTGCCCAACTGGTGGCTGATTGCTTAAAAGCAACGAGTATCCGGTCACATTTTGAGCGCCCAAGCGGAGAGTTTAAATTACTTCGTGAGCAACCGATTGAAACCCGTATCAACGGAGAGTGGGTTAGCGGTGTGATAGATCGTGCTGTTATTATGTTAGAAGATGATAAGCCTATGTCAGTATCCATCGTAGATTATAAAACTGACACGGGTGAGACAGTTGACTCATTGCGTGAGAAATATCAGGATCAGATCGCGCTGTATCGTACGGCTGTGGCTAACATTTACAGCCTCACGCCAGAAAAAATTTCCTGTTTTCTGCTGTCCACAGCACTCAAGGAAATGGTTGAAGTCTAGGGAGTGACTTCTTTGAGCCATGAATCGTGCAAGGCTTTTAGTTTGGTGGCGATGTGTGGCTTTTCTTTAAGGTGGTTTTTTTCCTCTGGGTCATCATCGGAGAGGCAGACTAGATGAGTCGCTTCATCACCACTGCCGATTAGTTTCCAGTCGCCATCACGTACTGCCCATGAGCTTCTCCACGCCCAGTGCATGACTTGGTGCAGTGGCTCTTTGGGTTCTTTGTGTAAACTGGCTACAAGGCATTTGCCGTCGAGTTTTACTTCTGGAAGAGGAATGTCACACAGTTTTAATATCGTCGGCATCCAGTCCATTGCTGTGATGGCGTGATTTCTGACTTTTCCCTGTGGCAATTTGGCGGGGTAGCTGATGATGGCTGGAACTCGAATGCCGCCCTCAAGAAATGTTCCCTTGTGTCCCTTCCATTGACCCGTATTACCGCCTCCGCCAGCAGCGTAGATTGTTCCCTTGGCAAGTCCGCTAGTATGGTGATCGACCCGGATTTCGTAGTTCTCCGGCGAGTGACCGTTGTCGCTCATGAAGAGAATGATGGTGTTGTCTCGGAGACCTTCCGATTCTAGTCGGTTTAGAATTTGCCCCATGTGATCATCCGTCGTCGATATCATCTTGGCATAACGTTTTCTCGGCTGCTTTAGATCTTTATACCGGCCCTCGAACTTAGCATCAGCCTGTTCAGGATAGTGTGGTATGTTGAAGGCCACGTAGAGAAAAAATGGCTTGGCCTTGTTTCTGCTGATGTAGTTCAAAGCGCGCTTGGTGACTAAGTCTGGGAAATACTTGTCTTTTTCAAACACCTCTTTTTTACCTTCATACAGGTCATGAAAGCCTGTGCCGTGCAAAGCGTAGTGCTTGTAGTTGTCTATGAATCCACCACGTAGACCATAGAATTCATCAAAGCCTTGCTCAGTCGGGCCATGTGCGAAGTCGGCACCCAAGTGCCATTTGCCAAACAGCGCTGTCTTGTATCCTGCTTTTTTTAACACCTCGGCAAGTGTGATTTCCTCGCGCGCCATATTGCGGCCTTTTTTTCCTTTGGCATTGCTTTGAGTCCATGCGGTGACGTTGCTGCGTTGCGGGTATCTGCCTGTTAGGAGCATCGCTCGGGATGGGCAGCATACGGTGTGGGCGTAAGCTTGTGTGAAGCGTATGCCGGTCTCGGCAAGCTTGTCCATTGTTGGGGTGTAGAGATCTTTGGAGCCGTAGCAGTTCGCATCTAGCGTGCCTTGGTCGTCGGTGTAAAAGATGACGACGTTTGGTTTTTTTACCGAATCTACATTGTGCTCATCAGCGGCGGAGATACTACTGAGTAGTATCAAACAACTCGTATAACACGCAGTTAGTCGATAAACATTCATGGAATCAATTGATCAGTTCTACTCTCTGGATAATCTCGGTATACCTCGCTTCAAAAGCTCTGAATCAACTATGTCTGCGGTAGCAGCATCAAGATAAATGGTCTTTGGGTTTCCATCGGAAAACTCGATAGTATGCAGCCCATCTGAGTTAGGCGACTGAAAGGCCTTAACGAGCGACGGAATGTCTGCGATATCCTTGCCGTTCACTTTGGCGATGATCAAATTACGCATACGTTCATAGCCAGTTGTCGCAGGAGTGGGAACTACCGCGCTGAGGAAAACTACTCGGTTACGACCCTCTTCGTAATCCTCTGGCGAGGTCAACACATCAAGAAGGTCTAATGGCGCTTTTGTCTGCCAGTCTTTGCCAAATGCTTTCAAGTAGGTTGCGGTTAGCTCTTGGAATATGAAACCGCCTTTGACGAGATACTTCGGTGCAGTGTCGTATGTATAGGCTGGAACAAGACGGTTGCCTGGGCGTTCGAGCTTAGCTGTTAGTGTCTTGTTTTCTCCTTTGCGTAATACTGTGATTTTTAACTCGTCACCTACTTTGTGGCTGCCGCGGACGAGGTGGCTCCAAAATAAGCGGCCATACTGGCTGTCGGTGTAGTAACCACGACGGCTGATTTTCTTGCCTTCGATCTCGGTAATGACGTCTCCTTTTTCTAAGCCCGCTTTCTCTGCTGCACTGTCTTCGCGCACCAGTGTTATGTAAAGTCCGCCTATGTCATCAGAAAGTTTTAGCCATGCGCGGAAATTTGGATCAACAGTACTGCTGATTGCGATGCCGAGGGAGGGGAACCCTTTGTAGTCTCCGTCTTTCGTATCCTCCAAGAATGCCTTGATGATTTCTGGTGCGAGAACATCGGTGATTTGATCCTTGGAGTTGTAGCTGGTGAGGAGTCCCAGTAGCTTGCCGTTTTTTATGACGGGCAATGAAAAACTTGAAGATGCGCTCTGCATGGAGCCTTTCGCCTCGTAGGTGAGAAAGTAATGACCTTGAGCAAAGCTTGATACGATATCGGCACTCTGGATCGTTAACTCGGTCACCAGAGGCACACCGTTGTCCTCGAGCTGCCAGACACTTACTTTTTCGCCTATCTTTGCAGGCTGCCCTAATGCGATTGGCTTGAGGTCTTTCATGAACTCGGCGGCTCCACTTTGCTCGGGCACGAGGATGGCCAGATTGACCTCGTAATCAATTGCGACCACTTTGGCGGGGACAGTCCGTGTGCTGTCAGCATTTTCGAGTTCGATGTAAGTCGCATCAGCAGCCATTTCGGCAGTAGTGAGAATGCGGTTCTCGCCAACTAGCACACCAAGTGCGCGTCGTTTGCCTGGTGCTGATTTGTCCCATGGCTGGGAGGCACTCCATTTTTGTAAAGTCGAGTTGATGCGTACAACGTGGTTCTGCACGGGGGCTACCGCATGGCAGGTGATTGTGCTGATAAGTAGAGTGAGTGATAGGAATATTTTCATTCTGAGAAGTAAATTGATGGTTGATGAAAAATTATTGAGTAAGGCGATAACTCCGGCTGATTCCGTAGTTGGTAGCTGTGCGTTCGCTCGACTCTGAGGCTTTGTTTCCTGGGATAATAATGGGGCGCTCAATGCCTTCGCACTTAATGACAAAGAACTCAGGCGTTTTGTCCGGATGGAGAAGATCGTGCACCTGTTTAAGGTTTTTGATTTTTTGACCGTTAATCGATTCGATTGCTGTGCCGACATGTCCGCTGACATGCGTGTTTACTGGGTCTGCGAGGATGCGGGTCAGAATCACGATATCTTCGCGTTCTTTGAAAATCCCTTCGTCGATGTAGTGCGCAAAGAGCCGCCGGACACGGGTGTTTTTGAAACTGTGGGCTGCGTAGAGGTTGCGATCCAGAGGCTGAAAAACAAGTCCAGCAAATGTGGTGAATAGCGGCTGAACTCCGTACTGAACCGCATACATTTGCATGGGCGGAAACGGCTTAAGAGTTGCTGTTTTCTGAAGCTTGTTACCGTCACGGATGATATCGAGTTTGATTTGATCACCTGAAAACTTTCGCTCTACGATTTCGTTCATATTTACTTTTTCTCCCTCGATCAGAATATTGCCCGCAGCATCCACTGGGTTTCCGTTAATGGCTGTCAAAATATCGTTTGCCTCTAGCACTCCATCACAAGGGCCGTCAGGTGTGACCGATGCCACAAGAACACCTGGAGCAGTTCGGCCTAGACCGAATTTTTTCCGCATTGCGGGATTAAACATGGCAAACTCAGAGATGCCGAGGTCAACATACTTATCATAATTTCCGTCTTCAATGTCCTTCAGGAAACGCTTGATGACGGGTGGGGGAATCATGTAGCCCGTATTGTCCGCGGAGCGTAGACCTTGAAATGCGACACCGACAACGCGACCGTTCTGAAGCACTGGGCCTCCGGAGTTTCCGGGGTTAATGGCGGCATCGATCTGTACCACGAGATGCTGGTCAGAGCGTGTGTGACTATAGGAGCTAAAATCGATTCTTGAAACGACACCTCGCGTTACCGAGATGCGATTGCCCCCAACAGGGTATCCGATAACTCGAACCTGAGTCTCAAGTTTGGGAACGAGACCAATTTCTAGAGGTTTGAGTCCTTCGAATGGACTGAAGTCTTCTACCTCCAATAGCGCGAGATCGCAGTCGTGGGCGATATGAACTATTTTGGCGGGATGCTTCTGTGGCGAGCCGTGTTTGGTAATGAGAAGTCGGCGAGCATTCGATACAACATGCGCGTTGGTTAGAAATCGATTTTTTCCAATGATGAATCCTGTGCCGATGCCACCGCTAAATTGCCCTGCTTTCCAAGGCTCTCGGTAGTTGGGAACTTGTGTGGCGGCTTCGATTCTAACGATTGAGCTATAAATGGTCTGAGCCTGGGCTGGAATGACGTTGGCTGGCGCCGGAGATGACGGGACTGGTGCGGGCAATGGTGTAGGGGCGGGTAGGCGCTGACCATAGCACTCTGAGCCAAGAGCTAAGGATAGCATGGCGAAGGCTGAAAAACACGGCTTCATATTCATGGTGGGAAACTAGTGGTTATTGTTGTGATTGAAAGCGGGAATGTGGGGAATATTTGTTTCTAAAATGCCTTCAACTATATGTATTCGCCTTGCGCCAGCTTGCGCACTCGTTAGTCTGCCTTTATGTCCAAGTCCTCGGATGTTCCATTAGCAGATGCTTGCTCAGATAGCTCCGCCTTGCTTATAAATAGTGGTGCTCTGTGTGTTGTAGCTCCGCTTGATTTGGTAGAGGCGTGCTTTTCTGTACCGGCAGTCAGAGCATTGAAGCACGCTCGGCCTCAGATCACACTAGTGGTTCTCTGTGAGCAAAGCCAGTCGCCTTTGTGGGACACTTTGGTTCAAGTCGATAAAGTTATCACATTTCCAGAGAAATCATCTTCCCGACAGATTGCTAAAATTCTCAGTGATTTTGATATGACTTTTGAATCATCAATCGTTTGGGAGAATTGTGAGAGCGCTAAGGCACTAGCCCGAGCAGAGGTTATTCAGCGGTTTGGATATCCTGCAGCGGGTCTAGAAAAACACCTCACGGATCCTGTGTCTGTTGTGGTTACTCCCAGTCCGGTTGAGCATCGGGTCAGACATTACTTAAATTTCATTCAAGAACTTGGAGTTGAAGCCTACAAGAAGGAGAATTTTTCTACGGCATTATTAGCGCCAGCACCGGAGAAACTACGTATTGCCATTGCCCCAGCTTCTGCAATGGGTGCGTCTTATCAGTGGCCGTTAGATCGATACCAAGAGGTTGTGGACAACATGAAATCTCGTTACGGTGAGATAGAATGGGTGATTCTCGGCGATGGAACTTTGAAGTCGTGCCAGCAAATCTGTGCAGATTTGGCTGAAATGTTAGACCAGTCGGTTGATAATTACGCATCGCAGTGGAGTATGCGAGAGATACTTACTGCGCTGCCTCATTGCAGTGCTCTTCTCGCTTGCGATTCCCACACTGCTCATCTAGCAGCTCACGTTGGCCTGCCGGCGACAGTGATGTTTGGTCCTAACGAGCCAAACTGGATGCGCCCTCTGGGCAAACAAAGCCGTGTGATCCGCGAACACGTGGCGTGCAGCCCGTGCTATCAGCCGAAATGTCCACTTGATATGCGTTGTCAGCATCAGATCAGCCCTGGGCAAGTTTCCGCCGACCTCGAAAAAGTGTTGGCAATCAGGTATAGTGGATAGCTTGTCCAAGCCTGTCAGGAAAACTTTAATGCCCAATATTGTCGGGTAGGAGTTTGGAGGAAATGGTGAAGGAAGAGATACCTGAACCCAGCCTGTATTTGCTCCTGAAAATATTTATAAATATCACAAATGTAACAATTTAAGAAGTTTACATGAGCACGATTGAATTCTTGTTTTTGCAACATACGCAAATGAATAGACGGTCGGGTCTCTATCTAACAGTTGGTGAACAAGCTGCTCATTAAGCCCGCCGTAGATCTTAGGTGAGTATTATGGATGCTCGTTCTCACGATTGGACAGCCTGATCGTACGACTAGCTGGAGTTCTTGAAAATGATGTAAGAATGAAAGCCTCGATAGCTTATTTATGAAATACAATTTGTTGCGCCATGTCCCAAGCGCAGAAGTGTCTGTATTATTTTGATTGAATCCCATGAATACGCTGATCTCATATTCGCTATTTCGTCTACCAATGCTGGCTGCCGCTGTGGCGCTGTGCCTCGCCACAGCTCAGGCCAAAGACCCCGTCAAAATCTATATTCTGGCCGGCCAGTCCAATATGCAGGGTAAGGCCAGTATCGAAGGCAAGGGCAATAATACGCTTCGTCACATGGTGACAAACGACCCCAAGAAGGAATTTCAGTCGCTGGTGAATGACAAGGGCGAGTGGGTGAAGCGCGAAGATGTCTGGATTCACTATGACATGTATCCTTGGGGAGGTCTACGCCATGGTCATCTGAAGCCGGGATACGGATCCTCGAGCGGTCAGATCGGACCCGAACTCGGCTTCGGACACGTGATGGGCGATGCGGAAGAGAATCAGGTGCTTCTAATCAAGGTAGCATGGGGCGGCAAGAGTCTATACCATGATTTCCAGCCTCCAAGCATCGGCAAGTATCCAAAGCCGCAAATACCCAGTGATGCAGGCTACTATTACAATCAGCTGCTCAACCTGGTCAAGGAAGTTACACAAAACATTGACACCCTCTTTTCTAGATACGAGGGGCAAGGTGTGGAGATCGCCGGTATTGGTTGGCACCAGGGCTGGAACGACCAGTATGGCGAGGGTAACGAAGCGAATTACGAGCGCAATATGGAAGCCTTCATTAAGGACATTCGCAGTGCGGAGCACGGACTTGGTATTCCCAAGCTGCCCTTTGTCATTGCCACCAGCGGCAACATCGACAAAGAGACACCGATCAAGGGTGGTCAACGCGCTATGGCGGACGCCAAGAAATATCCTGACTTCAACGGCAACGTTGCGGTGGTCGATACCGACAAGCCCTTTGGCTCCGACAAGATGGAGTTCAAATTTTATCAAGAAGGCAAGTCTAAGAAAGTTGGCTACCACTGGAACAGTCAGGCGAAGAGCTACTTCAACATCGGCCGGGCCATGGCTTCTATGATGAATAAGCTTGAACGGCCCAAGCTTCCATCACACCTGATTGCACACGGTCGAGTAGAAGGGGTTCAACTGCTGTGGCAGCTGGGTAGAGAGAAGCCCAAGAGCATCGACATCATGCGTAATGGCAAGAGCATTGGTGCGAAGCTCTCCCCGATGCAGACTACTTACCTTGATGTTACTGCCCTGCCGGGAGCCAATGACTACAAGGTTGTGCTCAGCATGCCCTCAGGCAAAAAGGAACTGAGTGTTTCCTGCGACACATCAGTCACCAACCTGTCCGCATATCGCAGCATGGACGGAGCGATGCTAAGCTGGAAAGCACGTGGCAAATACGCGGCATTTCGTATCAAGCGGGACGGCAAGGTGATTGCTGACAATATTGCCGCAGATGTCCGAAGCTATGAGGACACCCAAGCACCGGACAAGGGCAAGGTCATCTATAGCGTTGAGCCAAGCACTGGTAAGGCAACACCCGCAACCCTGGTAGTCAACCGCGGGCCTTCCGACGCCAGAGGCGCTCTTGTCTATGAACCATTCGATTACCCGGCCGATGCAGAGGAACCCCAATTGCTAACTGGTATGAGTGGTGCCCTCGGCACCAAGGGCAGCTACGTTTACCTCTCAGAAAAAAATCCAGAGCGTGCGCCGGCCACCTTGGTGAAAAGTATCGCCTACGGAGAGCTGCCGGTAACTGGTAACCGAGGCAGTACGAACCGCTGGAGTTCGGGCGGATACATCGAACTAGATGACAGTTTAAAAAAGGCCGGTTTGCTTGAGGACGGGGCTACGATGTGGATCAGCTATGTCTTCATCATGGAAAAGAATCCCAAGCACGCCCATCGCGCAGGCGGTGGCGGAGTGGTGACCCTGCGCACAGAAGACATGCAGGAGGGCGTCGGACTAAGGTGTGGCGGGCGTCAGTATGAGACGGTCATGGTGCGGGAAGGCAAAGAGAGAGGTGTTCGGATTACCGGTGCCCGTGCGGACAACCCCACACTGGTGGTGGCTCGTATTACCTGGGGTAAGAATGGTGAGGGCGACAGTATCGTGCCTTTCCCTAATGTGGGTCCAGACCTCAAGCTGCCGGAAAAGGAAGGTCGTCACTTCAAACCAGCGGGCAATATTGATCAAACTAAACTTAGCCGTCTCGTACTCAGCGGCGAAGGACAGTTCGACGAAATCCGCATCGGGCCGACTTTCGAGTCGGTGGTCGGTGGGGGTGCCCAGTAGTCAGCTGGTCATCACTTCTAGAAGTGAATGACTAAATGGTAACTGGCATCACAGGGGTTAGTCAATATGACTACAAACTTAAATCTAGCTAGCGGACTTGCTCTGATGCTTCGCCTCCGTATGTAGCCTGATAAGCAGGAAGTATTGCCAAGCCCACTTTCTCCTCTGGTAGCAGCTTTTTCTTGCTCGCGAGACTGCCTTTTTTGCAATCATTGAATTGCGGTTGAGCCTCCGGCACTACATCAAAGGTAGTGGACATAAGGCGATGAAAAAATGGTGCAGGAAGAGGGACTTGAACCCCCGACCGCCTCGGTGTAAACGAGATGCTCTACCAACTGAGCTATTCCTGCACTGAATGAGCCTTTGAATAAATAGGCTGCAAATTGTCTCGGGAAGACGCGCGGACTATGGACGGAAAATCGACGGATATGCAATCACTTTTTTCATCACAATGAAATTAATCGTCGCTTGGGCGGTGTGGCTCGAAGGTGGTGCTGCGTTCGTGGGCACTGGCTTTAGCCGCCTTGCGGGCAAGTTTTTGCAAATGCTCTTGCATGCGGAATTTTTTCCTTCCTTTGCTACGCTCAATGCGCTGGCTTGAGCCGTTATCGATGATCTGAAAGGCATTGCAGTTGTCTCTGAATGCGGCTTCAAGGATGTCTAGTAGGCGTTTTTTGCAGGCTGCGTCTTCGATGGGTATCATGAGTTCGACGCGCTTGTCGAGATTCCGCGTCATCCAGTCGGCCGAGGCGATGAATGCCAAGGGTCTTCCGCCGTGATGAAAAGAAAAGATACGCGCGTGCTCGAGGTAGCGATCAATGACTGAAACGACTTCGATATTTTTTGCCTCTTTCCGCTTTCCTGTTTTAAGGCAGCAGATGCCACGAATGTTGAGCCGGATTTTCACCCCATTTTTTGCCGCTTCGTAGAGAGCCTCGATGATTTCCTTGTCTTGGAGTGAGTTTACTTTTGCGGTGATACCTGCAGGCTCGCCATTTTTAGCGCGTTCTGCTTCTGCTTCAATAAGCTCTATCAGCCTTGGTTTCATGTGTGTGGGTGCCGGAACCAATTTGCGGAAGCGTGTTAACTTAGACCGACCCGTGACGGCATTAAAAAATAGCGATGCGTCTTTGCCGTAGGCGGGGAGGGCAGTTAGATATGAAATGTCTGTATAAAGGCGTGCGGTTGATTCGTTGTAGTTGCCTGTCCCAAGGTGAACGTAGCGCTTTAGCTGGCCGTCTTCATTTCGGATGACCAACGCGATTTTGGCGTGGGTTTTAAGGCCTTTGACTCCGTAAACGATCTGGACGCCAGCTCGCTGAAGCTCGTCCGCACGACTCAAGTTTCTCGCTTCGTCAAACCTCGCTTTAAGTTCAATCAAGACGGTGACTTGTTTGCCATTCTCTGCGGCTTTGATCAGTGCGTCAATCACACGCGAATGTGTAGCAGTGCGGTATAGTACTTGTTTGATCGCGATGGTATCTGGGTCGGTAGCAGCCTCTTCAAGAAAGCGTAATACTGGCTCGAAGCTTTCGTAAGGATGATTGAGTAATATGTCTTTCTCTGCAAGTGCGTCAAAAATGGATTCGTTAGGCCCAACAGCAGGTGACGGCTGAGGCTCCCATGATTCATCCCGTAAGTTGTCATAGCCCGTGATGAAGGCGAGACTCATGAAGTCACTGAGAGCGAGTGGTCCCATGACGGAATATATTTCAGACGAGCCTGCCCCAGTGATATCACGAACGACACGCTTCAATCGCGACGGTGCCTTATCGGGTAGCTCTAATCTCACGGTGTTACTGGTTTTTCTTGCAGCGAGCACTTCTTCCATTTCTCCGGCAAGATCGATAGCGTCCTCTTCTTGCACTGCGATATCGCCATTACGTGTGATGCGGAAGGGCATGGTAGCTTCAACGCTTTCATCAGGAAAAAGCTCGCCGCAGAGCTGGGCAACGAGGTTTTCGATTGGGACTATGCATTCTTTCGAATCGCTACTGCTTTCCGAGGGGAGGTGAACGAATCTAGGGAGTTGATCCGGCATGGGGATGAACACATTACGGCTCTCTTCATCATCTTGGCTTTTTAGCTCACATGCTAAGATGATTTTCATAGCCGGTAAGGAGGGTGTGGGCAGCTCTGGATCGTATGCCAGGGGAGTGAGAAGAGGGAAGATGCCGTCATCGAATCGATCCGCAAGAAGTTGAAGCTGCGAGGGGGTGTAGTCTTCTTTTTTTGTTAGAATGATTCCCTCCTGTTCAAGCTTGGGCAGCAGATCGGTATTGAGTAAATTATACTGATCCTCGTACATGCGGCTTGCGCGCTCACGAATTTTGACGAGCTGCTGCGAGGGCGTCATGCCGGTGATGCCCCGCTTGCGCGAACCGCTTGTGCGCATGAGATGCAGGCCGCCCACGCGTACCTGAAAGAACTCATCCAGATTGGAGGCAGTGATGGCTAAAAATTTCAGACGCTCCAGCAGAGGAAGTGACTCTCTGAGTGCCTCGTCTAGGACGCGCTGGTTAAATTCCAGCCAGGATAATTCGCGGTTAATGAATGGCATTTTGAAAATGGGGGAAGTGAATGGTGAGGTATTTATTTGCTCTCTCGTAGAGTGACACTGAGGCCGTAAATGTCTGTGAAGAGATTAGCTTTTGAGCGCATAGCGAGCCGCTCAACAGTCGCATCGGTGATATCAGGAAGATGCAGAATCAGTTTCTGTTTTTTGATTTCTACCCTGACCTCCTGAATGCGTGAGGCGTGCCCGCGATCGAGGGCATCAGCAATGCGTAGAATGGCGGCCAGTTTTGAGACACGCATACGGTTTTCTGATGTTAGGTCACGGTAGTCCGCATGATTGGGTTTGGGGCCTGAGCGGCGATGGTATCTGGCAATGAGGGCGATCAGCGTTATATCGCTTTGACCTAAACCAAAGATTTCGCTGTTGGAAATAATGTAGTGCGAGTGCTTGTGATGTGCTCGGGCACTGATGAAGTTACCACATTCGTGTAAGATGGCGGCGCATTTCAATAAGAGTGAATCGTGCTCATTAAGCTGATGCAGCTCAGAAGTTGCATCGAAAAGCAGTTCGGTCAGCTGAGTTACATGTGTTGAGTGTGTTTTGTGCGTACGGTATTTTCGCGCCAAACTCTCTGCTGAGCGCAAAACTTCTTTTTGGAAACCCTCGGTGAGTGAGTAGGATGATGTGAGATCTAGCAAAAGCCCGCGCTCGTAGTCACTGCCCGGAAGTCTGATAGTTTGAACGTCAAGAGCCTCGGCAATCGCTAGATTGATCTCCAGAGCCGGAACAATTGCCTGAGCTGTATTGTAGTCGAACTGATAAGCCTTCACTCGTTCGTCCTCGCTCATTGAGGCAATAGTAGCCGACGTGTCAGCTAGTGTAGTAAACGTGCTTTTGGTCTTTCCTGGCTTGGCGAGTTCATGGGCGAGATGCTGGATCTCATATCCGATGATCACTAACTCCTCGACGTTAGCATCATCATAGTCGTGATGAATTTGGCTGATTTGGCTGCGTGCGTGCTCCCGGATTAGTCTTGAGTGGTCGGCACCGCTGTCCCAATCAGTTTGCCTCGCTTCAACCCCTTCACTTGTTCTGTATATCCCTAATCGGTAGTTACTATAGTCTGAGATGCGTCCGTTCTTAAACAGCAGAGCACGCGTGTTTCCGGGACCAATATGGACAACAAGTGTCGTACGCTTTTTCATCGACGGTGTGTCACGGAGTCGTCGGCGTGTCTTGAGGTAAATGAGACGAGTCATTTCACCCTCATCGAGAGTATCAACGTGAAGCCCGCAGCCTATCTGGATTCGGTTGATGAACGCATCAAGGTTGTTGGCCTCCATGAGAATGTTAGTAGCAACAGCTCGGATAGGAGTTTCATCGGTGGCACCCAGTTCCCTCAGGGTCTGAAGGTATCCTCTTAGAATGCTGACGCAGCGCTCGATTGTGGATCGGCTGACACCTCCGTTTTGGAAAATATCGCGAGCGAGGGGGATCGTTTGTTCCAAAAAATCACCATCATCATGCTCTGAGTCGGCGTGGTTCTCGACGATGAGCATAGAAATGGAGCTAGCTCCGATGTGAATCGAAGCTTGTAAAGAAGGTGGTGTAGCGGAGCTTATCATCTGCGTAGTTATCATGGAGGCGAACATGCCATTTGTCTTGTGCAAAATGGTGACATTCCTTGCGATTATGGCAGCATATCTTGCTGTGGAGAAAACTCTCTATATTAGGAAAAAATAGCGTATTTTTCTATATTTGGCTTGATTTTTCGAGCCCTAGATGCTTTCCACTTCACCCCGCCTTGTGTCTAGACCTGACACCACGACCTTTTTACCCAACAACACCGCCCGGAATCAAGCCATGGATGACTCAAACATAGTACCGTTTGAGACACCGAAGCAGCCTTCCGGGTATCCCGCAAAATCCATGAAAAGCAGCCTTGTCGATCAAGCATCCGAGATCATCGAAGATCCTCAAATCCTCATCAATGTCGTTTCCCAGCGCGTTGCTCAACTTAATCAGGGGCGTTCTCCATTGATCGAAACTGTTCCTAGTATGGGTGCTGCTGATATTGCCTTGAGCGAAATCATCGAGGGCAAAGTGGTGGTTGCTGACGGCGAGGGCGAGTAATCTCGTCCTTTTTCGGCTACTGCGCGGGTTTCGAGCCCACAATCCATCTATTTGTATGAGCGCGGACATAGCTACGAACAGGAAAGCACTTCGAGATTATCACATTTCGGATCGTTACGAATGTGGAATTGAGTTGAAGGGCACGGAGGTTAAATCAATACGTGATGGCAAGGCGAACATCGCCGATGGTTATGCTCGCGTGGAAAACGGCCAGGTATTTCTCTATGGTTGCCACATTCAACCGTGGCAAACAGCCGGCGAGTGGTTTCAACATGGTGTGACTCGACCCCGCAGGCTGCTCCTGCATAAGAAGGAGATTCTTAAACTGGATGAAGCGACCTCACAAAAAGGCTGTACGTTGCCGTGTCTGAAAATGTATTGGAAAGGCGGGCGTGTGAAAGTGGAGATCGGCGTCGGTAAGGGCAAGACGCATTCAGACCAGCGCCAGGACTTGAAGAAGCGCACTGAGATGCGTGAGGCACAGCGTGAAATGGCCCGTTTTAACCGCCGGTAGCTGTGGCGATTTTTGACACTGCAAAGTTCGCGGCTATTGCTCCGGGTTTATTTGAAAAGTTGCAATATCACGGGCAACTTGAATCCACCAATGACGAGGCCCATCGCATTGCGGCAGGAGGTGCTGAGCATGGCACGGTAATACTCGCGGAAAAGCAAACCAAGGGCAGGGGGCGCCGAGGTGCTGCTTGGCTGAGTGAACCGGGTGAAGGGCTTACGTTTTCCGTGGTGCTTCGGCCTGATTTTGGCGGGGAGCACTACAGCAAGATAGCACTGGCTGCCGGGTTGGGCATAGCGACAGCTTTACGTGAATCATTTTCCATAGCTGCCGAATTAAAGTGGCCTAACGATATTTTAATCCAAGACAGGAAATGCTGCGGTATTTTGGTAGAAGCCAGAGACAATTATGTTGTGTTAGGCGTGGGTATCAATGTTCTGAAGTCTCCAGAGAATGCGGAATTCATTTCTATCAGTGATCTGAGCAGTGAACCTGTTTCGAGGGAAAGAACACTGGCTGCAATGATTGCGGCGATTATGTCAGAGGTAAAGACGTGCGCTGAAGACTTTCCATCTCAGCTCTACCGAATCGATACCATCTCGTGGCTTAATGGGAAAAAAATAACCTTCCTCTCAGGCGAAAAACCACACGTGGGAGTGGTCGAGGACATCGCTGGGGATGGTAGCCTTGTTGTTAGGACTGAATTAGGCGTTAAGCGATTTGGTCAGGCGTCTGGTATCCGGCCAGTTGATTAAAACGTTGTGCCGATAGCAAAGTGTAGTGTCCCGCTGGGCTCTCCATCTTTCCGGTTAAGGTTGTGTCCGTATTCTAAACGAACGGGGCCGATCGGTAGATCGATCCGCAGGCCGATGCCGGCTGCGTAGCTTAGATCGTTGAAACTGAGGTCAGAAAAATCACTGTAAACTTGGCCCGCATCTAAAAAAAACACAGCTTTAATGGGATCACTAACTTCGCGAATATACTCAAGGCTCGCATTCCAATAGGCTTCGCCTCCTAAAGGATCGTCCGAAAATGATCTTGGGCCAAGCTCGCGAGAATTATAACTGCGTAGACTGTCAGCGCCGCCGCTAAATAACCGGAGGTCAATTGGCAGATCCAGACTGTCACTTGGTTGTATGGCTCCAGAGCTAAGCCTTGCCATGAGGTGTTGCTTTTTATTGATCGGGTATCGGTATGAGCTATCGATTTGAGCTCGTAAGTAGCTGGTTGAAGCATCACCAGAAACAGACCCGAAATCTAACAAAGCACTGGCATAGAATCCCTTGGTAGGCAGCGTGACACTATCGCGGTAATCGATGGTTTGCTGTATTCCAGCACGTGTGTGCAGGTAGTTTTCGGGGCCTAGTTCTATGGCTGTGAGAGAAGTAGAGCTCGCTGATACCGCTGATGCACCTGCGTAGAGCCGCGTAGAGAAAGTATCGGCGGGTGACCATAATAGTGAGGCTTCGATACCACCTTCAGTTTTATCATAACCTTCATAAGTTCTCTGGAGCAAAAATGCACGCATGTTCAATTGGATTGCCTCGCCCGCGAAGTGTGGCTCGGTCAAGCTGGTTTCACCGAGGAATCCTCGTCCGCTGAGTTCTCCACGAATGTTGAGCCTGAGCAACCTGCCTGTGAAATTTAGATTTGTGTATGAAGCTCCAAGAATGAATCCTTCATACGAGCCCACGCCAACGTAGCTGCGCAATGATCGCGCGCGTGATTCATTGACCTCTATCTGAAGGTCGAGTTTTCCAGATTCATCTGGAATGGGTGTTAGGCTAGCCCTCTTGAAATTGCCGGTGGAAAGCAGTTTGCTGAGTGCTGCGTTTGCTTTCTTTTTATTAAATGGCTTGTGGCGTAGTGAGTCAAAGTAGCGCCTTATGCGCTTTCGCTCGGTGTTATTGGCTCCTGTGATAATGATGTCGTCTACCTTGAATAATTTACCACGATCAATCTTGAATGTGAGCTGTGTTAGACCGCTGTTATGGCGGGGGATAACGCTAATGCTTGCGAACTCGTAGCCGTTTTCGTGGTAATAATTCTCAACAATTAGGCGTGTCTTAGACAATGCTTCAGTATCCGCAACTTTGCCCACATAAGGTTGAACTTCAGTTCGAAATTTTTCAATTTCAGTAGGTGTAGTGCCTGAGAATTTCGGCCACGTATAGAGATGCTGAGCTCCTGGTTGTAAATCGAGATGAATATCGACTTGGCGATCTTTTTTGTCATGTCGTTTGCGTGCAATTCTAACCGATGCTTTCCAGTAACCACGAGATCTTAGCAGGTTGGCTACGTTCTCGGCACCCGCGTCATCATAGCTCGCGATGTAAGGTGCATCATCGGCATCAACCACTTCGGTCTCGACGAGTGGCTGAAGGAAGTAGTCTCTCAACTCACTCCCTTTGATGATCTCGCTCTGATTGGTTGTAATTTGCCCAAATCGATATTGTGGGCCAGACTTCGCTTTCAGTAGGATAACATTACCTCCTGGCAATTCCCATTCCACCTGAGCATCGGCATGACCCGATCTAATCAGCAGACGTTTCAGAAAAAATGCGGCGTCATCAGCACGCCATGCCGAGGGTTCTCTTGTCTTGATGAAGTCGAGTCTTGGGCTTAATTGAGCGACCAATTTTTCACGCTTATCGAGTGGAATACCACTGAGCCGGAGCTCCGCAGCATCCGCTGAGACGCAGAGCGCGGAGATCAGAGCAGCTATGAGAATATGGATGCGTGAAGGCATTCTATCTAAAACGAAGCACGTAAACGATCAGTCCCCGTGTTTGTTGTTGAGCATCAACTTGTGCGGTAAAATGCCAATGCTTACTCAGTTCGATCGTAGCAGAAGAAAATTTCCTGCCTGTGAAACGGTCTTTTTCACCGACGTTGATATTGAGGTCATCAACGCCATCTAGCAGCTTTCTAAATAACTGGTTGCCGTTAGGGTTGTCGGTTCGTTTTTTTAGCTTCATCAAAAATATCTGAAAAGCTTTGAAGGTGGCGACATCTCGATCTTCAAGGCCGCTTGTAGTAGTGCCTGTGGCCAATAAGGTCATGATTTCAGTCTCAGGCAGTGGAGGGAAAGATGTTAGGGTGGTCTTTGGGGAGGATGCTTTACCGTAAACAAAGACACTGACATCGTGTGCCCCAACGGTAGATTTGCCACGAACACTTAGTGTGGGGTCAAGTCCGTCTGCGGGGGTGAAACGAATTTCCCCACGCTTAACCTTCAGTATGCTAAAAGGCAACTTGGCGGTAACGTCTTTTGCTATCAATTTTCCATTAGGCTCCGGGTTTGATAGTGTTCCCCCAATCTTGAGTGAGCCATTCACTTGTCCGCTTGCGATATTTCCGCGAATTAAGATGGGGTCAGTCGTGTCGACTGTGACATTTAGCTTCCAGCCGTCAAATGGCGCTGGCACCGGTAACCCATTGGCAGCCTTCTCAGCATCGAGCGCCGGGAGCTGCACTTTAGCAACTTCAGACGAAGGGACGCCGATAGGTATTAATTCCATGTCTTTATAAATGATGGATTCGACGACGCCTATTTTGCCGCTTATTATGGCATCGGTTAGAGTTCCCTTAATTTGTAAATCGGCATTGGCGCGCACTGATATCAAATCATCTCGGTGAATCAATGCGTAACGAGTAACAAGGCTGAGGTCTATGCCTGGATTCTCGGGGTCGGTTAAATCAGTGGTTCCCTTGACTTCGAATTTCCCGCCATTGATCTGCGCTGTTATTTGTGTGCTGACTTTCTGAGTCTCATCGATAGTAGCGATAAGCCTGACGTCACGAATGTCACCGATGTCTGATTCACGTAGTTTTATTAGTGGTGCGTTTGCCTCAATTTGCACGGAATAGTCAGGGTCGCCGAGTGTTCCTGACAACTTTGCTGTGCCGCTGACTGTGCCTTCGATTTTTTTCAGGCCAGGGATAAAGCGGGAAAAACGTTCAAGGGCTAGCGAGTTGATGGTCGCATCGCCTTCAAGCTTAGCGGCAGTTAGCCACTTGCTTAGCGTATTGGGATTATTAATTAATTCAGTGGGTTCGAAAGGTAAGACAAAGGTTCCATTGAGTCTCTGGTTAGACCCCTCACTGATATTGCTAGTCACATAAAGACGTTTGTCTTCCGAACGGAAAGTCAGTAGGGCACCCAGTGGATCTCGCTGTGAGGCATCAAGGCCTGTCAGGTTCATCACCTTGGCCTGTCCGTTAATAATTGGTTCAGCAGGGCTACCTGTGATGTTTAGATCGACTGAGACATTACCAGCGAGGTCTTTTGTAAGATCCAGCTGAAACCACGAATCTAATTTTTTAATTGCGATGGGATCAGAGTTGATACGCAATTTCCAAGATTGCTTTTGATTGAAAAAATCCGCCGTGCTGAGTGTTTCAGGTGTGAGTGGTGATGTCCCTGCGAGGTTTAAAACAGAGTCACCTTTTTTGCTCAGGGAGGTTTTTTCGATGTTTAGCATTTTGCCATCCCATAAGATGTTCGTTTTCGCTAACCAGTCGCTTTCACGAATTTCGAGGTTGCTCACATGAATAGACTTTGGCCATTCGTAGACTGCGTTACCAGTTGCCTGAATTTGTGGTGTTTTAGGAGTGGAAAACGTCAGTTTGCGTATTTTTAGCTCACCTTTTTGGGGCTTTTCTAAATCGATGTTTCCTTCGCCTGACCAAGTGAGGTGAACAGGTTCACTAACTGATACTGGGGCATCGAAGACGGAAGCGATGGAATTCAGCCACGCAGGCTCGGCCTCGTTGATCTCTAATGATCCCTCGTAGTTGTCGGTTTCTAGAGAGTAGACTCCAGTGACGTTAACTTGTGGAGAGTTTTCCGCCCCAAGATAAGCACTTAGAGAAACGTTGCCGTCCTGTTGGTAGCTGCCATCGAACGACAAACTTGGAATTGCTGCTTCTTTGACTTGAGTGCCAGTAGAGGAGCCCTTGGCAGTTGCTCCAATTAACGCGAGTTGCTTGAATTCTATCGATCCGGAAGCAATGAGAGTTGTTGCATCGAGATCAATAATTTTATCTTGAGGAATCCAAGAAGCCGCAAGTGTGGCGAGTTTGTTGCCCTCGATTGTATATTGCATTCTTGTATCGCCCCACCATTCTTCGATAGCGAGATTTACCCATTCTCCTTTTACAGTGGCGTTAATATAGGACTTGTTAATGCTACCATTGATTTTGATGTCGTATTTTGAATTTTTCTGCTCAAAATTGATAGACGCGTTCTGCACATTATATTCATCAACGCTGAGCGATTTCAGACTAATTGCACCATTGACCTGCCATAACGGCACATTCTTGTCCCATAAGGAAATATCAGCGTCGAGAGAATCGATAACGAACTCAAAAGGGAGGTCGAGCGAGAACTTTTCATTATAAAAAGCTGAGCGTATCTCTCCCTTTTCAAGGTCAAGTTTTAGGGATTCCGCCAGTGTGAGATGGATTGCTGCACCATTCACGAGCAGGCTAGCTTCACCTCGCAACATATTCGACCAGTCGAAGTTTGCTTCTTCTAAAGAAATTCCGGGCAAGACTTCGAGCCGGTCTACGGTTGCAGACTCTGTGTGCCAGGTAAGAGTGGTGTTTTGTATCGGGGTTTGTTGCTTGTTGGCATCACTCGCTTGAAAGTTAGTTAGCTGATAGAGTCCTGACTCTGCCGAATGCGCTAAATCTCCGATTTTAAAAACAGCGTTTTCTTTCCCATTTTCTAGTAGGGTCACTTGAACTCCTGACAAGCCGATGCGGGGAGCTGTGAGGTAAGGACGTAAGGTTGCGAGTGATTGTCTGAGTTCAGCAGCGCCGTCACCTTCACTTTGCGCCGTTTTTGGAAACTTGGCGTAGTCAATGACGAGATTGAGATCTTTGATGTCCAATCCTCGTATTTTACCTTCGAAAAGCTCTCTGATTTTATACTCAAGATCTAGATGTGTTAGGGTAATCGACTCAATTCCCTCATTTCCTCGGTAGTTCAGCTTGTGCAGTGAAATGCCCGAGACCACCGAGCCTTTAACGGTGACATCACCATTCATACCTAGAGAAGTCATTGCCTCCTCGATCCCATAATGCACGGCCCATCGCGCGAGTGGACCATTCAGCAACCAGCCGAGAGTGAGTAGGAGTGTGCAAAGAATGACAAATCGCTTACGCCAATTCCTCCGCTTCGGAGGACGAGTTTTCTTTTCCGAATCAGGATCCGGCTTTTCTGGAGTGGACGATACCATCGAGGTGCTGACAGTGTGGTGCAGGATACTGGCTCATGCAAACCGAGATACTTGGCAGTGTGGCATCATCCGCTGAGTGGCAAGCTATCGTCCTCTTCCAGATTTTCTCCGAGAGCTTTCCTTACAGCTGGACCCAAGGGGCTGTCGAGGAGTGCCTCCCAGTCAGCGAGGTGATCTACATCCGCCAGCTCAGGAAGTTGTGTCAGGGCTATCTTGTTTTTCTCGGCAGCATTTAGCGTAGAGCGCAACACCTTGCTTTCGCCCCATGAGATTTCCTGAAAAAGGCATGGAGCGGGGGATTGGAGAGCCAAAAGATAGTAGCCGCCATCATGGCTCGGGCCAATGACTCCATTTCTTTGTGGATCAGATTCAAGTCTTGAAAATGAAGCGTTGATCCAACGGGCACCACATGATGGGCAGTCTGTCCCAATAACAGCGGTACTTGTGAATCCATCCGCGAAAGCTTCTGCAAAAGCTCGCTCCAGCCGATCCCCAAGGTCTCCCTCACCTTGTGCTCGGAAGTCGATTTCTTGGTGGTTTTTTTGAGAGCTAGGATAGACAGGTGCCAAATACACGCCTTCGCGATCGCTGGAAGTGGCGCCCATTTCTGATAGTAACCAAAATCTAATTGCGTCGCCAGCATCGTCAGGAGCATAGCAGAACCGGATTTGGCAGTCTTGTAAGCCACGCAGCTGCTTGAGTAGAATTTCTACCATCGCCTTGTAATATCGAGCAGCTTCGTCGTCACCGACATCGGCCGCCAACCGTGTCTTGACCTTGCCGGGAATTGGCTCTTTCAGAAATACGAGTAACAGACGCATGAATATGTATAGATACAATAGACGGAATGCTAAATGCTAAATTCCTTTACCATTCCTGACTATTCAAATACGTGGAATTTCCCTTGCCACAAGGCTTTGACTAGGGGATGCTCTAGGAATCGAAGCTTCAGTAGATTCCATCTTCATTGCTTTGAGCTTCGCCCCCATTATTCCTTTTCCCGTCCGTTAGCATGGCTGCTCCCCGCAATAAGCCCCGAAATAAGAAAAAAGACCGTAAACCCTGGCCTAACGAAGTGCTGGGTATCTTGCTCTGTGGAGGCGCTGTGCTTCTGCTACTTGCACTCATTTCCTATAAACCATCAGACATGGTGCCCTCGATTTTTTCGGGAGACAAAGTGAACTGGATTGGTCCTGTCGGCACAGTACTAGGGCGTATATTTTTGTGGACGTTTGGAGCAGCTGCATACCTCATTCCAGTGTGCATGTTATGGATGGGAGTAGCTAAGTTTCTCTTTGATGCACGTCCGCACTGGCGCACTTGGCTGGGATGCGGGATTTTTGTCCTTAGTGGTGCCGCTTTATTAGCTGTTCAGAGCGTTACTATGTGGAGCTGGGCAGAGCGAGTCCACATCGATGGCCCAGGCGGCTACGTAGGAATGTGGTTGGGGACAAAGTTTCTTGAAGCACTGCTCAACAAAACGGGTGCGATTCTCGTTTTGATTTGTATTTATCTGGTGAGCCTGATTTTGCTCACGGGCTTACATCCAATCGAATTCTGCCGCGGGGCATTTCAGTATACTATACAATGGCTGCGTGCACGAAAAGAGAGGAAGGCTAAGGCTGAAGAAAAACTCGATGCCAAAGAGCAGCGCCGACGTGAGCGTGACGAGCGCATTGCTAAACTTGGTAAGGGCGGGGAAGAAGCGGATGGAGCGAAAACTCCGGCA
The DNA here is from genome assembly GCA_045106535.1 of Akkermansiaceae bacterium. Lineage (GTDB taxonomy): Bacteria > Verrucomicrobiota > Verrucomicrobiia > Verrucomicrobiales > Akkermansiaceae > Oceaniferula. Next base: position 94,220 of record JBGCEU010000030.1, read on the forward strand.
AAGAAAAAAACCGCAAAGAAAAAACAACCAACCGACCCAGAGCCGGTCGTGGAAGATGCTCCGCAGCCCGAGCTACCATTGCGTGAGATTCCTGCACCACAGATTATTGATGCTTCACAGCGCCGTAAACCCACTGGCGACTTAGGAGCCAAACCTTTTGAGAAGAAAAAGCCCGAGCATACTGGGCTCAGTACCGATGAGTATGAGAATTACGAATTACCGGGATTCGATCTACTCGATATTCCAGAGCACGAAGAGCCTGAGGTTGAAGCAGATAAATCCGAACTCGTAGCCACTCAGAATACGATTGTTGATACACTCAAGGCCTTTGGAGTTGAGGTGACTGCGGGGAATATCACCCGTGGGCCTACTATCACGCGTTACGAGGTCTATCCAAGTCCCGGACTTCGGGTTAGCCGTATCACCCAGTTAGAGGCTGATATTGCACGCGCGACTAAGGCGGAGCGAATTAACATTTTGGCACCCGTGCCGGGTTCAGACACCGTGGGTATCGAGATTGCCAATAATGAAAAAGTCGCGGTGCCTTTGCACGAACTACTGCAAGATCCTGCATTCACCAGTGCCAAAAAGAAAATACCTCTGGCTCTCGGAAAAGATGTGTATGGCAATACAGTAATCGGTGACCTAGCTGCCATGCCTCACCTGCTTGTCGCTGGTGCAACAGGTTCAGGAAAGTCCGTATGTATTAATTCGATCATTTCCAGTATCCTCTTTAAGTTCAGCCCGAATGAGCTGCGTTTCATCATGGTTGACCCCAAGGTGGTGGAAATGCAGATGTACAACGTCTTGCCGCACCTCGCTGTGCCAGTGGTAACCGATCCTAACAAAGTGATCGCTGCACTCCGCTGGGTGGTAAATGAAATGGAGCGCCGTTACCGCATGTTTGCCGAAGTAGGGGTTCGGAATTTTGATGGATTTAATAAACGTGAACTTCCTGAAAAAGAGGAGCCTTCCGAAGGCGAGGAGGATACCGAGGAAGAGGAAGAGAATTACGATGCCGAGCATATCGAGTCCATCGCTCAAGCACTTACTGATGGTGAGCTGGGGCCTGCCGCCATGGATGGCTCGGATGACGACGACGAGGAAGAGGCAATTCCCGATCGCATCCCTTACATCGTCATCATTATTGATGAGCTTGCCGACTTGATGCAGACCGCGCCTGCCGACATGGAGATGAATATCGCCCGCATCGCGCAGAAGGCACGTGCCGCTGGTATTCACCTCATCATTGCTACCCAGACTCCGCGTGCAGATGTTGTCACAGGTATCATCAAGGCGAATATTCCTAGCCGGATTGCATTCCAAGTATCGTCAAAGCTGGATAGCCGGGTGATTCTTGATGTCTCGGGTGCTGATAAGTTGGTAGGAAAAGGAGACATGCTCTACCTGCCGCCCGGTTCAGCCAAGCTGGAGCGTGCCCAAGGAGCATTCATCGATGATGACGAAGTTGAAAAGCTGGTCAAGTTTTGCTCAACTCAAGTGAAGCAGAAATTTGAGAGCTCTGTGCAGGAACACATTGAAAAAAGTGGCTCAAGCGATGATGATGAAGATGTCTCTGATGCTGATGAAGAAATCGTACAAAAATGCCTCGAGGTCATCCGTCAGGAAAAGAAAGCAAGCACCTCGTTACTACAGCGGAGACTTCGGCTTGGCTACACTAGAGCCGCTCGCATGATGGATATTCTTGAACAACGTGGCATCATTGGCCCGGGTGAGGGCGCTAAACCTCGAGAGATCCTAATCAACGTCGGGCAGGACGAGGCCTAATCGGCTCGTTTATCTCCTTTGCGCACGTTACTCTTTCTGAAATGTTTCAGGTCGGCGTTGTCCTGACAATCACACGTGTAGGCATTTAATATTACAATCATGAACGTTCCATCGACAATGAAGGCATATGTGCTTTACGGTGCTGAAGATATTCGACTAGAAGAGGTTTCTTGCCCCAAGCCTGGTGCCGGAGAAGTGCTTGTTAAGGTACGCTCTGCTGGTATTTGTGGTAGTGATTTACACTATCACGCGCACGGTAAGTGTGGGAACTTTGTGCCCAGTGAGCCTTTTATCCTCGGCCACGAATTTGCTGGTGAAATTGCCAAGATAGGTGAGGGGGGTGATCATTCACGCTTGGGGCAGCGGGTGGCTGTCGATCCTTCACGTCCATGCGGGCAATGCCGGATTTGCCGACAGGGGAAATACAATCTTTGCCCGGACATGGTTTACTTTGGTTCCGCAAGTGTGACTCCGCCAAGCGCCGGATGTTTCGCTGAATACGTCGTGGCTCCGGCAAAAAATTGTGTACCTCTGCCTACTGATTTTGAGTTCGCATGGGGCGCGTTGTTAGAGCCTTTGAGTGTGGCCACGCATGCCGTGATGCGGTCAGGTGGAGTGGCTGGAAAATCCGTTCTCATAACAGGTGGGGGCACCATTGGGCAGATGATTCTAGCTGTATCAAAAGCATTTGGAGCAAGTAAGGTGGTGATTACAGATGTGAAACCGTTCGCTCGCCAGTTTGCTGTCGATCAAGGCGCCACAGCGGCACTCGATCCAAGTGATCAGGATTTTACAATACATGCGGATCATCAGGCTGCAGATGGTTTTGAGGTAGTCTTTGAAGCTTCAGGCGTCGCGGCTGCTCTCAACCAAGGATTTAACCTCACAGCCAAGGGAGGCACTGTTGTGCAGGTCGGCACGCTCGATAACGGTGTGGAAATACCCGCGAACACGCTCCTAACGCGCGAGATTACCTATTTAGGCTCTTGGCGTTTCGCAAATGTCTTCGACCGCGTTATGGAGCTCATAAGCTCAGGGGCGATTGATGTTCGCGCAATGATTAGTAGAACGATGCCCTTTGCTGAACTTCCTGCAGCGATCACTGCCGCAACGAATGCAGACGCAATAAAAGTGCAAATTGAAAACCCAAATTAAGTATTTTAGCCATGAAAAATTACATCGCTCTATTTATCTTAATGGCTCTGGCATCATCTAGCTATGGCTATCAAAAACCAAACATCATCGTTATCATAATCGACGATATGGGGTGGGCGGACATTGGTTATCACAACCCGAAAGTCTACTCTCCTAACATTGATAAGTTAGCGGGGGGAGCCGCTCAGTTTACACAACACTATGTCATGCCTCAGTGCACGCCTACGCGTGTGGCTTTGATGACAGGTAAATATCCTGGGCGCTTTGGTGGGGCGGCATTGAGCGCAAGCAATAGCCCGTCTTTTCCGCTCGGAACACCGACGCTGGCTGCGATGCTTAAGAAAGCGGGTTACGCGACATTCATGGCGGGTAAGTGGCACCTCGGTTCGAGCCCCGCGCACGGGCCTAACCACTTTGGATTTGATAGTAGTTACGGCTCACTGGCAGGCGCTGTTGGTAACTACGATCATCGCTACCGAAAGGGAAAATTTGAGCACACTTGGCATCGAGACGGAAAACTAATTGAGGGTTCTGAAAATGGCACCCATACGACGGAATTAGTCAAACGTGAGGCTATTCGCGTGATAAGCGAGAAGCGTGATCAGCCGTATTTTCTCTATTTGCCTTTTCATGCAGTCCACACCCCACTAGACGAGCGTGGCAAGTTTGTTGATCGCCCGACTCAAGTAGATCCAAAGAAGCCGGGTCGATGGCTCAATGAAAAAGAGATCCGCTGGTTCAATGACCCTGATGGAAAAATCCAAAGCCAACCGGATCATGAAAAACGCTTACTGTTAGCCGCTGTGCATCACCTCGACCATGCCATTGGAGAAATCGTCTCCGCAGTTGATAAAAGTGGTCAGCGTGAAAATACACTGATTCTATTTTCATCTGATAATGGACCTCAAGGCAGTTGGGCTGGAAATGCTTACCCCGATGATCTGCGCCTCACTGATTTTAATCAGCCTATGCCGTGGAAAGGTAAAAAACTCGCGGTTTGGGAAGGTGGCACCCGTGTTCCAGGCTTCGCGTTTTGGCCCGGGAAAATCACACCCAAAAAAGTGAATGACGCGGTGCACATTATTGATTGGTTTCCTACTCTGGCTAAACTGGTTGGGAGTAAGTTTGAAGGAGATGGGATTGATTTATCTCCTGTTGTCATCGGCGAAGGTAGCTTGCCCGATCGCGAACTCTATTGGACATGGGGTGCACGCGTGGATCGCTGGGCATTGCTGCATGGCGAGTGGAAAATTGTCCACTATGGAAAAAATGAGCCCAAAAAACCTTCCGACTGGGAACTCTACAATTTAAAAAATGACCCGAAGGAAAACGAGAATCTCGCTACACGCCACTCTGATAAGCTGGACGAAATGCACCAGCGTTTCCTCAAGCAGCGTGCAAAAGACGCTAAGCCAAAGAAGTGAGGCGATTCAGCCCCATGTGCAACTACGCAGTCGTAACGGAGTTAGATGGGTGCATGGAAAATAATCAACGGATACTAAAAACGTGCATTTTATTGAGTTTGGCATTTGTGACATCTCTAGCTGCCAAGCGACAGGTCAAAGGAACTCAGGTTCATCCAATGCCGATTGGATCTGAGGGTGTAAAGTGGTACACGACTTGGGAAACAGCGAAAGCTTTGGTATATTGAGTAAGGATGATGGTGAGATTTTGAAAAAAATTGAGGGAGGAATGTATGGTTCAGGATACTATGTGATTCGGCTCGGGGCTTTCGGCCTGGCTGGGCAAGTCATAGCAAAAGCACCACTGGGAACGGCACCTCAGAAGCTTGAGGAACTTCTGGTAAAAGCGAATCGCAAATTTGCCGCGACTGAAAAACAAAAAATTACAAAGAGCACGTTGCCGCTGGAGTAAACAAAGGCATTGGGCAGGACAAGCGTGGTAGGCGAAGAAAGTGAAGCATGCGTTCTCACTACGTCGAAGTTGTTCAAGGTGAGAGTGCTTGTTTTCCCTTGGAAAGCTGTGCTCTAATTTTTCCGGGCACATTGGTGGTAATGGATTTTGCACCCCACTCTGTGAAACGTTCAGCAGTTTTCACATCATCAATAGTCCACAAATGAAATTCATATCCTGTCTGGATAACGCGCTTGGCATAAGTCTCATCGTTGATGCTCTGGCATGAACTAAAGCCATCCGCATTAATCTCTTTGAGCGTTGATAAAACGGTTTCGATCGATGGGATAACATTTCCAAGCTCATCCCTCATGTAACTGGAGAGCCAGTAAGCTGTGAATTGGGGAGCTTTGGATTTGAGTTCTTTTATCACCTGAGGTTTAAAGGAGATAATGACAATCTGGTCATTATTCAGGCCTGATTTTTTGATCTCGGCTAGTAGTGCTGGAATTATTTCAGTATCGCTTTTTAATTCGACATATATTTTTTTTCCATCGGGCACAGTAGCGAAGACTTCGGCAATGGTTGGTATTCTTGTACCTTTGAATTTTTCTCCATGAAAAATACCCACATCGAGCTTTTTGAGCTCTTCAAGAGTCGACTCACTAACAACAAGAGTGCTTTCGGCGACTCTTAGTGCATTCCAATCATGGATACAGACGATATGTCCTTCTTTAGTTAGGCGAAAGTCGCCTTCGATGGCATCTGCTCCTTGCTCCCATGCAAGGCGAAACGCAGGTATCGTGTTTTCGGGTGCATCTGAAGAGGCACCGCGATGAGCGACAATTGCAGGATTCTCAGCATTGACTGATGCGAAAGCTAGTAGCAGTGCACAGATAGTATTAAGACTCTTTAGCATGTTCTTTTCTGTGCGGGTTTCTTTGACTGCTAGACTAAAGTTCTAAACTTATCGAGTCATCTATCTGTTTGAGTGACACCCAACAAACAAGCTAGAAAGTGCCATTCAATTTTCTGCCTACCCAGAACAGTGCAAGAAGTAGAATCAAAATTGCCGCAGTGAGCCAGTGAGACCAGAGCGGGGTACGTGTCTCCATCGGGGTGGGTTCAGGTAGAGCGCGGATTTCCTTGAGCAGAGAGCTGAGTTGGTCGCCCGCCATTAGTCTGCCACGCGAAACACGGGTCATCTCCTCTAGAACATCGGCTCTTGCGGGCATGCCGGTTTTTTCAACTTCCGATCCTTGGGCTAACAGAGTGGTTTTGATGCCGTGGGTGGTATCTTCCCCGATAGCTGCTTCAATTTTCCAAGCGCCAGGCTGCGCGACCTTGAAACGACCGCTAAAACTTCCCCAAGCGCCCTCGGCCTTATCAAGGCTGATACGGCGTGTCTTACCATCAGGGGAGGTGATATCGACGAGCACCTTGCCAGTTTTCAGCGGAGCGCCGTATTGATCAAAAGCGTTCGCATTGAGGGTGACTGAGTCGCCAGGTTTGGGTCGATCAGGTGTGAAGTAGAGTCGGATTCGCTCACCGGCAGCCATGTTACGCTGATAGGACATCCAGCGGGCGACTTGCCCCCAGAATCGGTAATGATAGAGGTCTTCGACGCCACGTCGCCAGCGCCATGCGGAATCGTGACCAAGGAATAGCACTTTGCCGTTACCAGCCGTTTTAGTAACAAGCATTGGGATGCGGCCAAATTCGTTGGATCGGTTGGCGTGAACTGCGAGCACGTCGGTGCCACCCTTTGCTTTGGTTACCGGCGCGTGCCAATAGAAGCCGGGTAGGCTTTTCCAAATGACTGGGTTTTCTTCTTCGGTATCACCTAACATGGTGAGCAGTGAGCCCTTACCGTCAGATGTTAGGTTTAACTTGGAAGCTGTGGAGTCGCTGTAGCCTTCTTTCTTTTTATCATCAAGAATGACTGGAATCAGGCTGCCGAGCTCACTTTCCTCTAGGGAAAATATGTTGCCTCTTGATCCGGGTATGAATACGATGCCGCTTGCTTGCTGTTCGACCAATCCTTTGAGTAGCTTCGCCTGATCCTCAGTGAGGCCTTGAACACCTGATTTATCAATGCCAACGTCTCCTACGAAGACAACGTCATATTTTTGAAGGTCTTCTAGTTTGTCCGGAAACTTTTGGATGTAACCTGGTCCATCACCCAAGCCAAGCTGCGGATGTAACAGCAGGCAGTCGACTTTGACTCCAGGATCGCGGTAGAGCGCATTCCGTATGAATCGGTATTCCCAGCGCGGCCAAGTCTCGATGACTAATACATTAAGTGATTCTTTGCGGCCGGCGATGTTGAATTTGCGCTTATTGTTTTTTGAGACCATCTCGCCATTGGCGACGGGTAGGGATAACTCAAGAGTGGAAGATCCTTCGGTGTTCAGGCGCCATAGAATGGAGTCGAAATACTCAGTATTTGCTGGGATGGTGATCGTCTTAGTGCGTTCAACGCCAGTCTTTGTATCACGTAACCGGATCAAGGTCCGAACATCGCGATCTAAAGAAGAATTAATGGTGAAGGGGATTTGGACGTTTTCACCGACGATCCCATAGGTAGGAGCGGTGACGTTGGAAATATCGAGGTCTGGCAGTCTCTGGTCACTCCCTGTGGGTAGCGCGAAAAGTGGGACGTTACGGCTGCGCATTTTCTGTGCGGCTACTACGGGAGCTTGCCCCGTGTTCCAGTCACCATCCGAAAGAATTACGACAGCACGTAGATTATTGTGCTCCTCCAGCAATGTATCGATGGCGACATGGATGTCGGTGCCAGCGAGAGCGAGTGTGGCCGGGTCTGCGTCTTCTGGGGGCGCGGAGAAAGGCTGAACGAAGACGCGATTTTCTGTGTCTTTTCCAAGATCTTTGAAAGAATCACTCTCAAGGACTTTTTTAATCCATTCCTCTCGGGTAACCACTTCTTCGTTAGCGCTTAGCTCACTCGGTAGAACAGCGTCGGCTGTAGTTGTAGATTTTGAGGCGTCGTAAAGAATCGCAATCTCAGGTTTAGAATCGGGATCTGTTACTACCCTCCACTCGGGCTGCCATAGCATTAAGACTGCGATCAGCGCACAGATGAATCGCAGAGCTTCAAGGCCAGCGGTGCGCTTGGGTCTGCTTGACCGTTTGACGGCTGTAATACACAAAAATGTGATTGCTGCCATCGCAACCAGACCAATCCAAAAGGTGGTCGGGGTAGGAGAAAATGTGAGGTTGGAAATGGAGAAATTCAAAATTCGAAATCCTTGGAATTTAGAGTTTAAGACTTTGTTTTGGAAGCCTTGGGCGAGAGACAGAGAATAGCTTCTGTGATGAGGAAAACGAGCATGGCAATGAGGAAAGCGCGCCAGACTTCCTGTGCGAGTGATCCGGACTGTCCCTTATCTTCGAAAAGTTTGAAATCCGTGCCGTCCAACAGGTCGCTGAGTCTGCTGTTAGTTAAAATCTGCCATTGATCTTCCGACTTCGGTCTGTTCGTTGCCAGAAGGCGGTCTCCTAGCTTCCAGACGCCGGCCTCGTATGCAGCGTTGGCAGAGTTGGATTTTGCGTGAGAGTCGATCCGTGAGCGTATTTCACCCTCAGCCGTCTGCGCTTTTTCACTGCCAGCAATTGCGGCAAAAGCAGACCCGAAGCGAGTGTCGCCAGTGGCAATCATGCGCTGAGTAACGGGGAGCAATACATCAGCATCTGCGAGGTTCGACCATGTGTAGTCGGGCAAAGTGCTCACGAAAATTGCGGTGCCATCTCCTGAGACACGTCTTACAAGGAATGGCTTATCATCATCCCAGTTAGCTAATAGAGTAGCTTCACCTTGGATGGCACGACGCTTGATAGACTTAAGTTTGGGCACTGGTATGCGAGTGCCTTCCAGACCATTACGCAAAGGGCCATCAGCTTCGTCCCACTCATTGATTATAAAATATTGTCCACGAGGCGAAGTCGTCATTTCGCCCCAACTCATTCCAAGGAATGCCGTATCCGATTCTCCGCGTGGCGGCATGATAAGAGCTGCACCACCAGATTCAATGAATCTTGAGAATTCCTGCGCAACGGGTCCTTCAGGTAAAGGAGCCTGCCAAACGATGAGTGAGGCGCTTGCCCAGTCGATTTCGTGAGCGCTAGCTGGCGCTACGACGGTGCTTTTGCTACGTTCAAATCCGGGAGGAGCCGACGCCAGCGAGAGCCAGTCAGATGCTTCACCGCCCTCGGAAACAATGAATGTATGCGTCGGGGAGTCTTCGCCGTAGGCAAAAAAGGAAACGTTGTCGCGCACGTTCGTATCAGAGGGGATAGAGACGAAACCATGCCCTACGCCTTCGCGGTTACCCAGCGGTAGACGTTTCTGGAATCTGTATGATTGCCCATTTATAGTGACCTTTTCTGCAGTGCGCACTCCGTTGACGCTAAAAGTTATGGGTATGGCCGCTGGTCCTTCTGCCTCGGATCGGAATAGTTCCAGATCAAGAACAAGTTCATCACCCTTGCGTCGCGAGGAAATCACTCGAACTGCAGCATTGTTCTCTGGTGGAGACGATAGCGATAGAACGCGAAGAGTTGTCTTTTGTGGTAGGTCTTTGAGACCCGCCTTAATAGCTTCCCAGCGTCCTTGTTCCGGTGCCCAGTCAGAGACCTGCATGTCCGATGCAACCCAGATCTCCGTGCGGCCCGGTGACTTGTCCAACACGTAATCTATGGCAGACGAGATCAGCGAGGGGATTGACGCCCGTGTGTCGGTAGCGGCAGCAGCGGTAAGTTCGTCGAGAACATCGGGGGATGGCACGTCTTGAGCCGTGGCTGTCGCACTGTCGATCAGCACCAGACGTGGATTGTTCAGCCCCTCAAGCGATTTTTGTACACTCGCGATGGCACTCTGGCGTTTGCTTTCGCGGCTGCCTTGTGCTTGTTGCTCCATACTCGACGAGCGATCTAGAACAAGAATGACGGTGTCGATTTTAGCGCCACCCCAGCCGAGGAATCCACCGACGAGTGGTCTTGCAATAGCAAAAATTAGAGCCGCAATTGCGAGAGTTCGGCACGCTAGAATGATCAGATACTTGAGCTTTTTCTTACCGCGGGACTCACGAGTCGCCTTGAGAAGGAACTCCATGGCAGCCCATTTTACCGTGCGGTGCCGTCTACGGTTGAGCAAGTGGATAATGATCGGTATGCTGGCCGCTAAAAGCCCCCAGAGGAGCGAATGTTGGAGAAAGGTCACGTTGAATTAGGAAATACGAATGGTGAATTAGGAATTATTTTTTTCCTTTTTTGGGAAGGCGAGTGGTCAGGAAATCATGAACGATTTCCTCGTAGTCCTGATCAGTCGTGATGAGGTGGTAGTCTGCGTGAACATCGTGGCATTTGTTTCGAACTTCCTGCATGAAGTCGCGCATCGCTTGACGATAGTCATCTGCAATAAGAACTGGCTCGGCTACGACAGCTGTTTTATCCTCCATATCGACAAAACGATGGGGGCGCTCGAAGTCAAACTCGATTTCTTGTTTGTCGAGCATGTGAAAAACCGCGATATCATGTTTTCTATAGCGCAAATGCTGCAGAGCATCGCCCAGGGCATTGGTATCGCAAAAGAGGTCTGAGAGAATAATGACAAGGGCACGCTGGGCTACTTTCTCAGCGATCGTATGCAGGGCTTCAACCAGCCCAGTTTCGCCCGTGGGCTCGGTTTGTGCGAGCACCTCAAAAATATGGTTCAAGTGTGCCGCTCGGCGAGTCGGTGGGATTTCAAGATGAATTTTCTCCTGACAAATAGAAAGACCTGCGGCATCGCCTTGGTCGACGATGAGATACGAGAGGGTAGCGGCTATTTTCCGAGCAAACTGGATGCGTGCGTCATCGTTTGCACTGAATCCCATGGAGCCGCTGGCGTCTAATACAAAGTATGCGCGGAGGTTGGTGTCCGCCTCAAACTCCTTGATATAGTAACGATCCGATCTCGCAAATGCCTTCCAGTCGAGTCTTCGGGTGTCGTCACCCTGAACATACTTTCGGTATTCGGCAAACTCTACAGATGAACCTCGGTGCGGCGATCGGTGTCGACCCGCAACGTTGCCCGTCATAGCCTGACGTGCCTCAAGTGGAATAGCTCCCAAGCGCGCGAGGGCGTTGGGGTCTAGGAAGTCATACTTCATCGATTAATCTTCCCGCATTTCCTCAACCAGACGGTCTACCACTTTTGCGGCAGTCATACCCTGCGATTCAGCAGCGAAGTTTGTCAGCACACGGTGTGTGAGCACGGGGCTGGCGACCGCTTCTATGTCTTCAAGACGAGCCATATATGATCCGTTGAGCGCAGCACGAGCTTTGGCTCCAAGGATCAGGTACTGAACGGCACGAGGGCCAGCACCCCAGCCGACGAATTCGCCAAGCCAGTCTGGTGCTGCATCAGTGCCGGGACGTGTCTTGCGCACAATATCGACTGCATACTGGTAAATGTGATCAGGAACTGGCACGCGGCGGACAAGGTCTTGGTATTCCTGAACTTGCTCACCATTGAGAATATGGCTGAGTTTGGCCTTGGCCGTGCCTGTGGTTTCGCGTGCAATACGGAGTTCTTCATCATGCGTCGGGTAATCGACGTCGATAAGGAACATGAAACGGTCAAGCTGCGCTTCCGGGAGCGGGTAGGTTCCTTCCTGCTCGACGGGGTTTTGAGTCGCGAGCACGAAAAACGGTTTGTCGAGCTTGTATGTCTTACCAAGCACGGTCACCATATTTTCCTGCATCGCCTCAAGCATAGCAGACTGTGTCTTGGCCGGAGCACGGTTGATTTCGTCAGCCAGTACCAAGTTGGCGAATACAGGGCCTTGAATGAACTCAAATTCCCGATGACCGGTGTCGGTTTCTTGAATAATGTCGGTACCGGTGATGTCAGCTGGCATGAGGTCAGGCGTGAACTGAATACGGTTGAAGCTGAGATCCATGGTTTCGGCGACCGAGGAAACGAGAAGTGTTTTCGCCAGTCCCGGCACACCCATGAGCAAAGCGTGACCACGAGAAAAAAGACAAATAGCAAGTCGCTCAACAACTTCCTCCTGACCGATGATCACCTTGCCAATCTCGTCTTTGAAATCCTGATAAACCTTTCCAAGCTGGTCGATGGCAGCGACGTCATCAGGTGGCAGAGTTGTTGTGCTATTGGCACTCGGTGCATCTACTTCCGAGGGAACGGGAGTTTCAGTCGGGGCGGCTGGTGTGGCGTCTTGTGTGTCCATGATATTTTTTTGAAGCGAGAGTGTTGCAGTTTTTGCTGTTGATAAGTGAATCGCGCATTGAATGGCAACTGACTTGATTAGCGAAGCTAAGGATGAGTTTTATTTTGTCGAGATAGGAAAAGAATGATTTTTTCTAAGTGACGGAATCTAGGAGTCATGTAAAAATCTCTCTTGTCAATACGTGTTAATCCGACACTCTTACTCATATTTTCACAAACATGGCCATTCTGACTGGAAATCTCCCCACAAATCCCTTCGACAATGCATTTGAAATGCTTGGCCGAACGCCCCAGGTGACGACCGAAGAAGTCAACGCAGACGCGCTGGAAGATCTTACTAGAGCTCTCACATCGCGAGCCAGTGACAGAGGTCGTATGATTCTCCTGCGCTCGCCGCGAGCAGGTTTCGGGAAAACTCATTTACTAATGCGCCTTCATCAGCGTGTAGCACATACTCACGAGTTTATTCCGCTTGAGCCAACCAAAGGAAAAGAGCTTGATGCGCAGTCGGTGCTCGATGCTGTGCTGCGCCGCTTTTCCCGTATCCTTCCCGCAGGTGGTGGATTGACGGTGCTTGATTTATTAGCACGTCGAATCCTCGCATCAGGTTTGGAGCCGCTTGTTAAATCAGGAGAGGTTCCGAGCCAGGATCGTGAAACAGCTCTGCAAGCACTACAGATTCGCCCCGTCGAAACTTTCGATTTTCATAACGATGAGGCAGTCACTGCGCAGTGGGCTAAGGCTAATTTCTCTCTTCTCGGGCCTCGTCTAACAGCTGAGCTCGCGGAGCGTACGCACGCGGGATTCCGCCCAGTCGCCTGGTGGGTTGAGCTTTTGTTCCGGTATAGCTCAGCTCCAGTTGATCAGACCACTCGCAACAGTTCGCTTTTTGAAACGGTTTTTTCTGGTGATGCTGTCGAGACTGACATGCACGAGAAGCTTGTGGCTCTTCTCAATCTTACGGGTCTGGTGACATCTCCCGTCTTGATTCTGGATGAAGTTGAAGGCTTTTCCAGCAATCCTGCGGCAGCACTTCAGGTTGCAACTTTCCTCAACGCCCTCCATCAGTCGTGTGAAAAGCTCGCTCTCATTATTAGTGTGAATGGTGATGTTTGGGAAACAGCTTTTCTTCCACGTATACCTTGCGGACTCAAAGATCGACTCAGCGATATCGTGGTCGATCTCAAACCCATGAACAAGGAGATTGCTATGAAGCTCATCCGAGACAGGGCGGGGGACATGGCTGACTCAATCGCTGAAGAACTCGATTTCGAATCTGGAGTGGTTTATGCCAGAGGGGTTGTTCGTTGCGCTTCCAGTGCTTGGCCAGAACTTGCTGTTTATGAGAATGCAGTAACAGACAATACCTTAGCGCCAAAGACCGAGCCTATTTCATTGTCTAATCCTGAATTATCGGATCAGCCAGCTGCGGTTAAGCCCGACCTCAATCCACCAAAGGTCGTGATTCCACAAGAAACGCCGCCAACGGAAATTGAGCCGGTAGCTCAAGATTCTTGGGTGCCGGGTGAGCCGGAGTTGGTCGATATAGAGACAGCTCTTACGGAGCCCGATACGATTGATCCTAGCGAGGGTTTTTTGCCGCGTCCTGAAGATGTTAGCCAGCAACCAGCAAGTCCTCAACCTCAAGTCGAGCGGCTGCAGCCTGCCGAATCTGAGATGCCGGATCTTTCTAATTTGCCACAGCCCTTTGCTCAGCAGCAAGATGCTCAGCAGCAAGAGAGTCCATTTGAAGAAGTCGGTCAGACTCCTGAATTGAGCCCAGTGACGAATGAATCATTTGCGCCTCCTGCTGATAATATTCCGCAGCCATTCGCTCAGCAGCAACCAAATACGCCCGCCACTGAGCCACTGGATGTGCCACCACAGAATATTGTCGACTCGCCATTTAGCATTGATACTTCGTCGCCGGTGGAATCACCATTCACGCCAGTTCAGCCTGAGCCGCGGCCTCAATTTCAGTCAGCACCTTCCCCAGAGGTAGCTCCACCAGTCCAGCCAGTATCCTCTGAGATTCCGCAGGCACAACCGATTGCTTCTCCTGAGACTGAGCCACACAGTGTGACTGACGACGATCACGAGAAGGTGGAAGATCTGCTGAAACAGTTTCGCGAACGATATGGCCGTGACTAATATCTAGTGCGCTAAAAGTTCTATTCGGGAACATTCCACCTCTGAGGGTGGAAAAATGACACAGCGAAAGGATTTGCGCTTGTCATAGAGCAGGTGCTTCTGTTGACTTACTCATGGCGCAAATCCCACTTGGACTTTCTTTTGATGACGTATTACTGACACCGCAGATGAGTGGTGTGTTGCCTGGTGATGCACAACTTCAGACGGATCTTACCAGTCAGATTGGTCTGAATATTCCGGTTGTCTCTGCCGCGATGGATACAGTTTCGGAAACGGAACTGGCAATCGCACTCGCACAAGAAGGTGGTATCGGTGTGATTCACCGTAATAACCTCATCGATGAGCAGGCAGCGATGGTTTTAAAGGTGAAGCGCTCGGAGAGCGCGGTGATTCTTGAACCATATACCGTAGCAAAAAATCAGAGTGTCGGCGAGCTTCGCTTCATCATGGATGAGCAGGGTTTTTCAGGATTCCCAGTGGTGGATGCCGATGGAAAACTGGAAGGAATGGTGACTGGTAGAGATGTTCGGCACATGGCTGATGACTCGGCGAAAATTTCAGAAGTGATGACTCCACTTGAACGGCTCGTCACTTCTCATGAGAAGACTGCGTTGCGTGAGGCACGTGAAATCCTCTATCAGAATCGAATTGAAAAGCTTCCGCTGGTGGACGAAAGCGGTAAGCTAACAGGTCTTATCACTGGTGCCGATATCGAGAAGAGGATTACATTTACCAATGCCGCAAAAGATCCTAACGGTCAGCTGCGCTGTGGTGCTGCTGTGGGTGTTGGGCCTGACTGTATCGAGCGCGCTGCGGCTCTCATTAAAGCAGGTGCAGATGCTCTCTTTATTGACGCTGCAACTGGGCACACCAGCCGCGTGATGGATGTTATTTCAAAACTCCGTGAGCTAGGTGACGTTCCAGTGATTGCCGGTAATGTCGTAACGGAAGAGGGAGCTAAGGACCTAGCAGATGCTGGAGCCTCAGCGGTTAAGGTGGGAGTCGGCCCAGGATCAATCTGCACAACTCGCGTAATTTCCGGAGTGGGTATGCCTCAGTTCACAGCTATTCAAAATGTTGCTTCTTATTGCCGTGGAAAAGGTGTGGCCGTGATCGCCGATGGTGGAATCCGTTACTCGGGTGACATCGTTAAGGCTCTCGCTGCTGGTGCGGATCTTGTTATGTTAGGATCTATCCTCGCAGGGACACGTGAGAGTCCTGGGCAAACAGTTCATTACCAGGGCCGACGTTTTAAGTCTTATCGCGGTATGGGTTCATTAGGTGCCATGCGCAAGGGATCGGGCGATCGTTATGGGCAGAATAGCTCGGGCAAATTAGTCGCGGAAGGTGTGGAAGGTCGGGTTCCTTATAAGGGGCCTTTGAGTGATGTGGTTTTTCAGCTTATGGGCGGTCTTCGCTCAGGAATGGGTTATGTGGGTGCCTCGAACCTCAATGAACTCCGTGAAAGAGCGCAGTTCACACGTATCACATCAGGAGGTCTGAAAGAGAGCCATGCTCACGATATCACGATCACCGAGGAGCCAGTGAACTACCAGCCGATCACCTAACATTTTCATACTTATCTATTTCTCTTATGACGGAAAACAACCACGTTGCGGTTCTCGACTTTGGCTCCCAATACACTCAGCTAATTGTTAGGCGAGTGAGGGAGCTTGGTTTTTTTGCCAAACTTTACGAGCCAGACGATTTATCGATTATTGGTAAACCAGGCGCGATCATTCTCTCAGGTGGTCCCAAAAGCACTTCCGATGAGGATGCGCCTGACATCGATTTTGAGGCACTCAATGCATTTGGTGTTCCTGTGCTTGGCGTCTGTTACGGAATGCAAATTTTGAATATCAAGTTTGGTGGTTCAGTGAAATCAAGTAACCGTCGTGAGTATGGCCCCGCGGCGCTGGTACCTGCTGATAGCTCAGGACTCTACGAAGGGATTTCCCACACATCTCAAGTCTGGATGAGTCACTCGGACACCGTGAGTGATCTGCCCGGTAATGCCAAAGTGTTAGCATCTAACAGCGAGGGGACACCTGTTTCTCTGCAATGGGGCGATCGACACTATGGAATTCAATTTCACCCCGAGGTTACACATAGCCACGAGGGTCTCAGGATTCTTCATAATTTCTTACTCCAAGCAAATAATCTCGAGGAGTTCCGTATTGACGATTTTAAGCGAGAATTGTTAGATGGTATCAAGGAGACGGTGGGTCAGAAACAAGTGGTCTGCGGTGTCAGCGGTGGTGTGGATAGCACCGTTTTGGCCGTTCTTCTCAAGGAGGCCGGCGTCAATGTTCGCGCCATTTTTGTTGATCACGGTCTCATGCGCCTTGATGAGGGCGATGAAGTGCGAAACAACTTCCACCGCATGGGAGTGCCGATCGAAACTGTTGATTGCGCGGATCTTTTCCTTGGCAAGCTTGCAGGTGTGGCTGACCCAGAGGAGAAACGAAAAATCATCGGCAATCTATTCATCGATGTCTTTTGGGACACCGTTGGGAATGCCGAGATGCTAGCGCAGGGGACTCTTTATCCGGATGTGATCGAGTCGGCATCTAACGCCAAATCCAAGGCATCCAAAATCAAGACACACCATAATCGGGTTGACCGTATCCTCGAACTTCAGGCACAAGGTAAAGTGTTAGAGCCACTCGCTGAGCTCTTCAAAGATGAAGTGCGCGAACTAGGCACATCGCTGGGCATTCCGCATGATATCCTTCAGCGTCATCCGTTTCCCGGCCCAGGGCTCGCTGTTCGATGCCCTGGTGACATCACTGAGAAAAAGCTCCGAATCATTCGCGAGTGCGATCACATCTTTATTTCCCGCCTCAAAGACCATGGCTGGTATGACAAAGTCTGGCAGGCATACGCCGGACTTATTCCAGTGAAAACCGTCGGTGTTAAAGGCGATGAACGTTCCTACGAGTGGGCAATCAGCCTACGCGCTGTGGTTAGCGAAGATGCCATGACCGCCGACTGGGTTGAGCTACCACCCGCACTGCTTCGCGAAACCAGTAACCGCATCCTCAACGAGGTCGACGGCATCAACCGTGTGCTGTATGACATTTCCACTAAGCCTCCCGCGAGTATCGAATGGGAGTGATATTGGGGTGAGGCATTTATTATGGCTTTGATCTTTCTTGAAAAAGAGAACAGTGGATTCATATTTAATATTTCCTGATTATCTAGGCTTGGAAAATACGTGAATGCCGATATACTGGAGGGGTTATGAAGTGTCCCCGATGTGTTCAGAGAATCCACCGCAGTGCGGCGCAGTGTCCTCACTGTGGATTTTCGATGCATGATTTGGAGAGGCAATACGGTGGTGGTGAGGTTCGGATGCGCAAGCTCAGCGATGCAGCAGGCGTTTTGAGACTCAACGAACGAAAGAAGGCAGGTAAATGGCTGGATGGTTTTGAGAACAGTTTTCCCCAACTCTTTTTTAGCGTGTATTATGGAGCATTGGATGAAATGTCTAATATTCGGCAATTCGGCATGTGGTTGCTAAACCACGGTGCTTTCGAGGATGTCGAACTCAGTCGACCTAATGATGGAGGTATTCTCTTAGTCGTGGATGTGAATTCTCAAACAGCTTCAATTTCCTTTGGCTATTTGGTGGATGTTTTTCTTAATGAGGAAGACACATTCAGGATTCTCTCTGCTGCTCACCCATATTTGCTTCAGGGTAATCATCTGAAGGCTCTTGGAGTTGTTGTCAGAAAGCTGTCGTCAATTTTGCGTAAACGATCAAGCAAGGCCCGAAGGAACCCAAATCATTACGAGAGAATTGCAGGATACAAGCAACAGGGCATGGGAGACATCCTGCAAAGAATTCGTTCAAATAATCAGCCTGTCGATGAACTACTTGAAACATCTAGGGAACAGAATAGGGGGATCAGAAATTGAAGGTGATGCTTCTACTTTTGGTTTGG
Organism: Akkermansiaceae bacterium; assembly: GCA_045106535.1. Lineage (GTDB taxonomy): Bacteria > Verrucomicrobiota > Verrucomicrobiia > Verrucomicrobiales > Akkermansiaceae > Oceaniferula. The sequence continues at coordinate 112,367 of JBGCEU010000030.1, forward strand.
GCTGCGTCCTCTGCGTCCGGGTTAGCTGAACTAGCGTTGCCATCATGGACAGAAGAAGAGCGAAAGAGGCTGGAAGAAGGTCAGCTGATTCCCGGCGCTTCCTTGCTTGTGGAAAATGAAGAAGCAAGCCCAGTGATTAAACCAGATCCGACAAAAGGAGAGATAGAGGAGAAACTTCCCGAGCCAGAACCAGAGCCTACCTACGACCCAAGGACGATTCCATCGGATCATCTGGTGAGTTATTTTCGCGCGTTTCCGGAAAATTATTTGGTGGATCCACAGCGTCTTTTAACGATGCAGGAAACTCAGGATCGGGTTGGTTTTCTCGACTATCACGCGCAGGATTCGGAGATTGATATCCGACTATATCTTTTTGATGCCCAACAGCAAATCCCAGAACCCTATTCGCTTAATCAAGTAGCCAAGAATCTATATCGCGACAGCCCTCTCACAGCCGTAGTTTTCTGTTTCGTGGGTGATCCATCGCGAACGATACTCGCATTTGGAGGTCGTGGTGCTGAGCACGTGACTCAACAGGAAAACACACGCATCCTCGATAGTGCACGGATAAAATCGCTGGAATCATCAGATACTTCGGCACAGGTAGAGGCATTCATAGTGCAGCTATCTATCAGCCTCTATTGGCTTGAGAAGTCACTTGAGGATATCAAAATTGCTGCGATACCGCCTGTAGAAGAACCTGAGCGGTCTGCGGCTGGGTCCAAAAAATCTTCTACGCCAGGGCTGCTGTCACATGTTAAGCCAAGCATGATCTATATTGCCATATCTGTGAGTAGTTTCCTTGTTTCACTTATTGCGATTGCCATGATCTGGTATCTTTGGCGTAAAAACAAAAAATACTGCTTTCCTGTATTCGAATTACCTCGTCGACTTGGAGCTGATTACGGTGCCGGTGTGGGTGCGGTTATTGGATACAGAGATACGTTTGGTTCTCCATCTCATCAGCGTGATCAGGTGCCAGATTATCTGATGCGCTCGTGAATTTCTGGGTGTTAAGAATCGAATGAACGACTGTTTTTCGATTTTTGATATTATTTGCAGGTAATCACTTTACCGAATGCAAAGCCGTGCTATTTTCTCTCACGTTCCCCTCAGGGGGAGCGAGACAGTCCGATTGGCATTAGTTCATACAGGTTAGGGGGTTTCCTGGTGATCTAGCCGGTCGGACTGTTTTTTATTTTTTCGTGTTTTTGATTCTTTGGATTGGAGGTTGAAATATCTGTGGAATTAAGCCAAATTTGACTGCCACCTCGATTTCCGATCCATGGATTTAACCCATGAAGCGGTAGATGCTGCTGCCTACGTAACTCATTTCCAAACAGTCCACAGGAAAATGATGAACGAACAGGCACATTGTCTTCGTTATATAAATCGAAATGAATTTCCGTTTTACCACCAATCGTCGCACTTCAAAGATCTCTGCTATCTCTATTGCTTTTTCACTACTGTGCTTTTCAGTTCAGGCCAAAGAGCTTCCCTTTAATCAGCAGAAGGTTCCCAAATCGACTGAAGACCTTTTGGAAATTCAAAATGCTCTGGTTGAACATCTCGAACACGTAAGGAAAGCGACTGTGAGCATCAGCTTGGGAAAAGGTTTCGGCAGTGGTGTTATTGTTTCTCCTGATGGTCTAATTCTCACAGCCGCTCACGTCACGAGTGCTGTAGACAAGGAGCTTACGGTAATCATGAACGACGGCACAAAACACAAAGCCGTTTCCATGGGGCTTGTTTCAAACACTGATGCTGCGATGATGCGCATCACCGAGGAAGGTGAGTATCCTTACGTTGAAATCAACAAGGATAATAACTATAAGTTATCACATTGGGTCATGGCTCTCGGGCACTCTGGGGGATTCGATAAGACCCGTGGGCCAGTTGTCAGACTGGGAAGAATCGTCAAAGACAGCGAAACCACTCTCCATACAGACTGTAAGGTCATTGGCGGTGATTCAGGTGGTCCATTGTTCGACTTGAATGGTCGGTTGATCGGTATACACAGTCGCGTCCAGAAATCCATGGAGCAGAACATGCACGTGCCAATGCGTGAATATTTAAGGCATTGGAAAGCGATGGAGGAAAACCAGTTTCTCGGTGACGGTCCATTTGCAAAGCGTCCTGTCAAAGGTTCTGGATTTCTCGGTGTTGGCACTACAGAGGTCGACGAGGGTCTGCTAATTGGCAAGGTCGGTAAAGATTCGGCAGCGGAAAAAGCGGGGCTTAAAATTGGTGATGTGATTATCAAAATCAACGACAAGAAAGTCACAAAGAAAGACGCATTTAAAACTGAGCTTAAGGAAATGGCGGAAGGCCAATCGATTTCTCTTACAATTCTTCGCAAAGGTGAAGAAAAAGTAATCGATGTGAAACTCGGAAAGCGTTAACCTATCACAACTCATTAGTTATCAGATGAAAAAATCTATTAGTATATTATTAGTAACAGTGAGCCTGACGATGGGCTTGATGCAATCACTTTCAGCCCAAATTCCGCAAACTGGCCTTCATGCTGATGAAAGAATTAATGGCAAGCTCACATGGAAGGCATTTGAGCCACAGCGACTTGTTTTACAGGAAAGCAGTGCAGTCATTTACACAGACGGAAAATCTCGCATAAAAACGCTTTATGGCACCGTTGTCAGTTCGGAAGGTCATGTGATGACCAAAGCCAGTGAAATTGAAGGTAAAGACAATATTACTTTGCGAATTGGCAGGGAGGTGTTCGAAGACGTTAAACTTATTGGTGTCGATGCCGAGTGGGATGTTGCTCTGCTCAAGGTTGAATCCGAGAAGGAGCTGAAGCCAGTGCAGCTCGCCGTAGCAAAGGATGCAGCTCAAGGCTACTGGGTAATTTCAAATGGTTCAACAACCCGCTCCCAGCGTCGTGTACGTGTAGGGATCATCAGTGCAATAACACGTGAGATCGAGTCGGCTACTACTAAGGTGATTCTTGGAGTCCAGCTGGGCACTGAGAAAAAAGAGCAACTTCTAATCAAGAAAGTTTCAGAGAAATCGGGGGCTGAAAAAGCAGGCTTGAAAGTGGGGGATAGACTCCTCTCCGCGTCTGGAACCGAGCTGAAAAAACGTATCGACCTACTCAAATCTATGAAGGGCAAGAAGCCCGGAGATCTGCTGGCGGTGGAAGTCATGCGCAAGGATAAGAAAATGAAATTCGAAGTCGAATTGATGCCGCGTCCAGATAGTCCGCAGCGAATGACCAGAAATGATCAAATGAGTGGCGGTCAGCTTTCATTATCGAAGCGGAGAGACGGATTTCCTCGAGTCATCCATCACGATACGCCGCTGACACGTGAATCTGTGGGGGGGCCATTACTGGATTTGAGCGGCAAGTGCATCGGAATGAATATCGCCAGAGCCAGCCGTGTGGCAACTTTCGCCATACCTGCAAGGGAGTTACAGGATATTTTCGAAGACTTACTCGCTGATTAGGGCTAAGTTGAACGTAGGTTTTAATTTTTGTCGGGCTAACAATCTCCTTGCCCTCATAGTTTCAGAGAATAGTATTGCTATTTGCGTCTAGTCTCTCAGACTAACGCCATGCATCCGGACATTGCTAAGCTTGTTGAGGCGGGACGTATCCCGCAAGAAGTCGGTGAGAGGTTGTCAGAAATATCCCCTGGAAATTTTTGCACTCATAAAAACTGGGGGGCTGGTAAGGTCAAAAGCTGGGATATCCAGCGTGGCAAGGTCGTCATTGATTTTGAGAAACAGTCGAATCAAGAAATGGCACTTCAGTTTGCCATTCAAAAAACCGAGCTGCTTGACCCGGAGCACTTCAGTGCCATTAAACTGGAAAACATAGATGAGCTCCGTGATTTGGTCAAAAATGACCCGGCTGAACTCGTTAAACGGACACTTGAGAGTCACGATGGCAGCATGATGCTGGATCAACTTGATCGTGAACTCTGCGGCAGCGTGGTGCCAGAAGAAGATTACAAAAAGTGGTGGGAAAAGGCGAAAAAGGCGATGCGTGAGCAGCACCAGTTCTCTGTGCCGAGTAAGCGGACTGATCCCCTTGTCTTGCGGAGTGATTCACTGAGCCCTGCAGAAATGCTGGTGGCTGATTTTACGGACAATCGTGATCCGAAGCAAAAAATCAAGGCACTTGAAAATCTGCGGAAAAGTATTGGCGTATTCGCAGATGAAAAAGACCACATTCAAAGACTTGTCGACGAAATCAATGCTTTCTGCCTCAAAGGGCGCAAACTGCATTTAAGCACGGTGCTTGAGTTTCTGGTAGCGCGTGATGAAATCATTGCAGAGATTGATGGCGTTGAGCTAGATGACAGTGATCTGCGTCTGGCGGACGTCATTACCACCGAGCAAGACCGACTCACCAAAAGCTTGAAGGGTCGTTCAGCAGCGACTCAGCGCGCGATTTTCGAGGCTTTCCCAAGCTCATTCGGAGATGCGTGGTCTGAGGAGATGCTCAAAGTTTTTGATGAAGTGGGATCGCGTGGTGTCACTGAAATCGCGAAGTATTTGCAGGATAATGGTGCGGACGAGGTCTTCCATGAGCACCTCAGTAAATCAATTTCTAACCGTAGTCTTGGCCCAGACGCTCTGATTTGGATCTGCCGCGAACGTGAAAAGGCCTCTGCAGAGGTATTCACCTTTGAAATCGGAAACTCTATTCTCAATCTACTTGAGCGTGATCACGTTGCGGACGGCCCAAGTCGTTCAGCGCGTTTGAAGACGATGTTCATGAGCGATAAGACATTAATCTCTGATGTTTTGGCTGACGCGAGTGAGGCTGACGCCCGCCAGTTCGGTCGGAAACTCTATTCGAGCCCAGTATTCACAGATTTGGATCGGAAATCTCTGATGGCTCGTGTCATCAAAGCACGCCCCGAGACTCAGGATCTCGTCACCGGCGAGTTTGAGAAAAAGGTCGAAGGCGTGATCTCCTCAAGTAAAAGCATCGAGCGACGCAAGGCCGACCTTGATGAAATCGTGAAAGTCAAAATTCCAGAGAATACCAAGGAAATTGCTGTGGCACGATCCTATGGTGATCTGAGGGAGAATTTCGAGTTCAAGGCAGCCAAGCAGATGCAGGCTGTATTGATGCGCCGCAAGTCACAGCTCGAAAAGGAACTCGCTCACGTTCAGGCGACCGAATTCAAAGGTGCTGACACTTCTGAGGTAAACATCGGAACCATCGTTCACTTGGCGGATGATGCAGGGAACAAAATTCAATACACCATCCTTGGAGCATGGGATTCCATTCCTGAGGAAAACGTTGTTTCCTATCTCTCAAACATCGGAATGGCACTTATCGGCGCAAAGCCTGGTGACCAAGTTGAGGTGCGTGATCTTGAAACGGAGAAAATCCGTAACCTGACCATCGAATCCATCGAAGCCTACAACTAATCATTTTTTCTAACTCATTATGTCAAATACGACCATAACACACATTATCGGACGCGAGATCATCGATTCTCGTGGTAATCCCACCGTTGAGGTGGACGTTCACCTCGAAAGCGGACACTTTGGCCGCGCAGCTGTGCCATCAGGGGCATCGACTGGCGAGCATGAAGCTTGCGAACTTCGCGACGAAGATGCTTCTCGCTACCTTGGAAAAGGCGTTCTCAAGGCCGTCGGAAACGTCAACGAGCAGATTGCTCCAGCTCTGATCGGCCAAGATGCCACTGATCAGACATTCATCGATAAAGCGATGATTGATCTCGATGGCACACCTAACAAAAAGAACCTCGGCGCGAATGCTATTCTCGGTGTATCCCTAGCAACTGCCCGTGCCGCTGCTTCTGCCGCTGGACTTCCGCTCTACCGCTATCTTGGTGGGCCGAACGCCAAGGTGCTGCCTGTTCCCATGATGAACATCATCAACGGCGGATCTCACTCTGACGCGCCAATTGCGTTTCAGGAATTCATGATTCGCCCTGTTGGCGCACCATCGTTCAAAGAGGCGATCCGTATGGGTGCCGAGGTATTCCATAACTTGAAAAAAGTCCTGCACGACCGCGGACTCAGCACCGCTGTCGGTGACGAAGGTGGATTTGCACCTAAATTTGACGGCACTGAAGATGCTCTCGACACTATTGGCCTGGCAGTTGAAAAAGCTGGCTACAAAGTAGGTGAGGACATCACTTATGCGCTCGACTGTGCATCTTCCGAGTTCTTTGAAAATGGCGTTTACGACTACGCTAAATTCGAGGGCGAGGGTGGCGCACAGCGTAACTCCGAAGAGCAGGCAGCCTACCTAGCCGAGCTCTGCGAGAAGTATCCTATCGATTCCATCGAGGACGGCTGCGACGAGAACGACTGGGATGGCTGGAAAGTCCTTACCGATAAGGTTGGCGACAAAGTCCAGCTCGTTGGCGACGATCTCTTTGTGACCAATGTTGATTTCCTGCAAAAGGGCATCGATCTTGGCGTCGCAAACTCTATCCTTATCAAGGTCAATCAGATCGGTACACTTACGGAGACACTTGATGCTATCGAACTCGGCAAGATCCACGGATACAATTCCGTGATTTCACACCGCTCCGGCGAGACTGAGGACAGCACCATTGCTCACATCGCGGTAGCAACCAACGCAGGTCAAATCAAAACCGGTTCCATGAGTCGGTCAGACCGTATTGCGAAGTATAATCAGTTGCTACGTATTGAGGAAACTCTTTCCGAAGAAGGCCGCTACGGTATCTAACGTGCCGCAATTCTTTTTGCCTCCATCCTCTAGCAGGATGGGGGCTTTTTGGTCTAGCCATCCAATTTGATGTTAGCAACCAGGTAAAATGAGCACACCCGATTTGGAGGCAATTGACTGTACTTTCCTTGTCAGCTTTTCCGGCGTTTGTGCGAAACTGTGCTTATTCCAAATAATACCAGGGTATGGTTGTATATTTTTGCCTGCTTTCTTAAGTGCCTTAGCCAAAGAGTCGAAGTCTTCTATCACGTTTTTGAGTGAGCTTAGTTCATTTTTGGTGCGAACGCCAGGCTTCCTGTCTAGAATTGCATACTTCCATTTGCCATCGTCGGTTTGCCAAGCGTAGAACTCTTGAAGAGTTTTTGACTGAGCTGCTTTTTCTTTTTGTTTTTTATTCGAATCAGCGGCACCAAAAGCAGAAATACTTGAGGTTAAAATTAGGCAGAAGATAAATAGCAGTTTTGTTTTCATGGAGTAGAAATTAATGCCGAGAATTCATAATGTATAGGTGATAATTGTAAAAGCTATGTAAAATGAGGATGGCCTCACTGTGAAGTGTTAGCTTCTCCATTGATGAGACGGTTAATTAGTAGAAAAACCTAACTGTCCAGTTTATGGGGCGGCATCTGGTAGCTCTTGGCGAGATTTTCACGTTCCTTGGAAAGCTGTTTCTTGAGCTGGGCATAATTTTTGGCATCAGGCTTGTGGTTTGCTTTGTTCGCAGTTTTAGACTCGGTAATCAGATTACTTGCTGGAGAAATTTGATCTTTAAAATACCAGCCAGCTGATACCGAGACGGCGAGAATTACTGATACAAGAATCACTCCACGTTTCATGATAATCTAGGGCGTTGGAAACAGCGGATAACTTGCACTGAGATTAACTTCCGTAGGTGGCACCAAGTCAAAAGGGCCTTCGTGTGGTGGGCGCAGTTTGCTGGCCAAGCTGACTGCTGTTGCCACGATGATGGTCTCATCATCATCCTGTACGAGTTTTTCAACATGCAGCAGCGATGCAAAATACGGTGTGATGTCCAGTTCTAACATGTCTCTCTCATGGAAACCTTTGTAGGAATCGGCGTAGGGCGTGGGGAAGATGATTTCCGCGATCACCGGGTAAGGCGCCAGCTCGCTGTATTCATCGGGTTGGATGTGAGCACGTAGCTGTATGGCGAATCCCTGGCTGATGATGTCGTCCTTGGTCAGTTTCCGCGTGGCGGTGACTTTGTAAGTCCCCTGAAGATAGCTACAGAATGTGGCTTCGCGGAAATTAATGAGGTAGCTATGCATCAGGCTGCTATTCACCACAGCCAGTTCCTTATCGCTAAACTCAAGGTAGCTCTTACGCAATGTGGCAGGAGAGCCGACAGGATGCTTTGGAGCAGTCTGTGAGGTGAAGGCCTTGTGCTCGGGCAATCGACCCAATTTCCGCAGAATCTCGTAATTACGCGGCACCTCCGGGTTGTTGAAAATAGAGATTCCGAGTGACCAGCAGAGGATGGAGAAGCAGCAGGCCAGAATCAGTGCCAAAAACCACCAGAACCACGGGGGTCTGCGGGTAGCGAGCTGCTCCATGAAGCTGGGCTGTGGATCTCTGGGCACTGGCAATAAATGGATAGTGGATAATGGATGATGGACAATGATAAAATCCGTCCGCAGATAAAACTACTGTTGGCTAATACGCGCATCTCCCCATAGACTTTGGCCGACAACTCAACTATCCATTACCCACTGTTAACATGCCGCAGATTCAGATCCTCGATGATACCCTAGCTAGCCAAGTGGCTGCAGGTGAGGTAGTCGAGCGCCCTGCAAGTGTGGTAAAGGAGTTGGTAGAGAACAGTCTTGATGCAGGTGCGACTCATGTGACGGTCGAAATCCAACGTGGTGGCACCGCTCTGATACGAGTGACGGACGATGGTTGTGGAATGAGCAGGGAAGATGCTTTGCTCAGTCTGGAGCGACATGCGACAAGCAAACTAAAGACCAGTGAGCAACTCGCTTCCATTATGACACTGGGATTTCGCGGTGAGGCAGTTCCGAGCATCGCAAGTGTCTCACAGTTCCGTATGCTGACTCAGGAAAAAGGTAGCGTGTCCGGCACTGAGGTGCTGGTCATGGGAGGCACGGTTAAAGAGGTGAAGGAAGCGGGCGCGTCCGAGGGAACCACGGTTGAAGCGAAACAAATATTTTTTAATGTGCCGGCAAGGAGGAAGTTTCTCCGTGCGGAAACAACAGAATCGGCACACGTCGAGCATCAGGTCAGGCTTCACGCTCTAGCGGCACCCGGAGTCAGGTTTACTTATCTCAAGGATAGCCGAACAGTTTTTGATCTCCCTGGCACGCGCGACTGGCGGGTGCGCATTGCGGGCTTGGCGAACCCAGAAGCTGCCGGGAAACTGATCGAGGTTCCGGCTCGGGTCGGGCAGGGGATAAAAGTGTTAGGTTACCTGTTACCAGCCGAATACGCTCGTAAAGGACGCCGACAGCAGTTTGTATTTCTCAATGGCAGACCAATTGAAGACGCCGCCATTTCTCGTGCGCTGCGTGATGGTTTCCGTGGCTCTATCACAGATGGTAATCATCCCGCAGCATGGCTGTGGCTGGACATGGATCCTTCGCTAGTGGATGTGAATGTACACCCGGCGAAGCGCGAAGTGCGGTTTCATCGTCCTCATGAAATACGTAATCTGATTGCCGATGCCGTCGAGCAGGCACTGAGAAAAGATCCAGAGCCGACTGCACAGGTAGCTAAAACATATACGCCAGCTACGCGAGAGCTCTCTGCTGCTGCCGTTGATAAGGAGAAGGCTAAAACATCAGTCAAATCAAACGCACCATCAGTGGCATCACTCCCGCCTAAGCCCGTAGAGTTTCCGCACAAGACGGAATACCAAGAGCCACTTTCCTCTGCTCCGGGCCAAGTCATGCATAAGCGACCCGCTTTCGAACTGATCGGCCCATTGCATGATCGGTACATCGTGATGCAGGGAGAAGAAGGAGTCGTTTTGTTAGATCCTGTCGCTGCACGTGAACGAATTGTTTACGAGAGCCTGCTGCAGGGATCGCAGGGTGACGGTATTGACGCTCAGGGATTGTTAGTTCCAGAGCTGCTGGAACTTGAAGCGCTCGATGCTGAAATTGTGCTGCGTCACGCGGATCATTTTTCCGAGGCTGGAATGATCGTCGAATCGTTTGGCGGTAGCACTGTGCAGGTGAGTTCGATCCCAAATTTCCTTAAGGTCTCGGACGTCAGAAAGTTTCTCCTCGAACTCGTCGATGAACTGCACGAGACCGTTGGCGCACGCCGAGCCAAGGCGGTGGCATTTGAGACCTTCGCTGCAAGTCTAGCACTCCGCGTCGGTCGCTACGAACCATGCCGTATCGATCACGCCGAGGCACTGTTGGAATCTATGTTCGCGTGCGATCTACCATATTGCACGCCGGATGGACGCCCTACCATTATTCATATTTCCCTATCCGAACTGGATCGAAAATTTGGAAAGTAATTAGTTCCCATGCTACTCGTCATTCGCAAAACATCCGAGGCCGCTGCCATGACCCAGTGGGGGCTGCGTGTGGCGGCTGCGATGGCAAAGCCACTGCACATCCTATGGGCTGAGTCTGGTGCTGAGCAGCCGATTGCTTCCGAGTTAGAGTGGGCAAACTACAACGCGGAATCTTTCGAAGAAGAAGAGTGGTCTGTGATTACTGAGGTTCTAGCTGGTGCGGGTAAGACTGAAGTAAAGCTCTGTAAAACGAGCTGCCGAAGTAGGCATATTGTGGTGCTTGATCTGGAGCGTGTGTTGTCGCCAAGCCTAATTATCGTAGGTCGACACGATTCGGCTCGCGACGGCTCGATGACAGGTAAGCTTGCGCGTGAGCTGATGGATCAGGCACATAGTGCGTTGCTGGTCTTTCGTTTGTGCAGCTTTGAAACAGAGGACAATACATCGCCGGGTATCTTAGTGCCATGTGCTGGCGGTCCGCACTCGCGACTTGGGCTTAAGCTTGCCTCTGGCATGGCGGGAAAAGATGCTACGGCTTTTTACGTCGAACCCGATGCCGATTTGCTCTCGGAGGAGGTCGGACAAGCTAATCTCAGCCGCTCCATTCAACGTGCTGGGCTCACGACCGATAATATTTCCACACGTGTTAGGCTATCGAGCGTTATTTCAGATGCTATAGCAGATGAGCTACATGAACATGATTACGGACTATTGCTCATAGGGGCTGCAAGTGGCGGCACATTGAGGCGTAAGCTTTTTGGCACAGTGCCTGAGCGGCTAATGAAGGGTGAGGGGGGAGTTTGCGTGGGCGTGATCCGAGCTGCTAGGCCTGTGGGACACCGAGTAAAGGAAAAAGTGGGGAGGTTACTCAGTTTGACGATCCCCCAACTTGACAGGGAAGAGCGCATCCAGCTCTTCGCCGAAGTTGAGGGAAGAGCACGCTGGAGCTTTGACTTTGCCGTGCTGATGGTGCTGGCGACTTTGATCGCCGGATTAGGTTTGCTGGCTGACAGCGCTGCTGTGGTCATTGGCGCGATGCTGGTAGCGCCACTAATGACGCCCTTGCTGGGTGGTGGGCTTGCTATGGTGCAGGGAAACTGGCCGCTATGGAAACAATGCCAAAAAGCTGTGTTGTTAGGTTTTTTCTCTGCACTTATTATTGGTGCTCTTTTAGGTGGCGCAGCTCGGGTGATAGGTATGAGTATGACTGGCGAATTAATGTCGAGGGGCGAACCGACGCTTCTCGATCTCGGGGTGGCATTCGCATCTGGAATCGCGGCGTCCTATTGCCTGGCTCGACCCAAGCTGAGTAGTGCGCTCGCAGGTGTGGCTATCGCTGCGGCCTTGGTTCCCCCGATTGCGACCACGGGTATCTGTCTGGCACTCGGTGAGCACAGCACGGCTAAAGGTGCCGCTCTTTTATTCGGCACAAACGTGGTAGCGATCGTGCTCGGGTCAGGATTGAATTTCCTCATCGCGGGTATCAGGGGAAAAAAATCCACGACACAAATCTGGGCAAACCGTATCGCCATCGTGTTAGCACTAGCCTGTGCTGGCCTGTCAGTGCCGTTGGCTTCTGTACTTGTCTCCAAGGCGTCCCGCACGGCTCCCGTGGCTGAGCAAGTCGAAGATACGCTGTCGGGCACGTCTTACCGCTTAGTCAGTGTGCGAATTCTCCGGCAGTCTGGGCAGGAGAAAAAACTTGAGATCCACCTTGAGGGGCCAGATTTTCCTAATGAGGCAATGACTCAGAGGCTACAAAATATCGTATCCCGGCGCTACAGCGACACGCTTACGATGCGGATTAGAGTCACTTTAGCCAAGGATACGCACTAGAGGAAGCGTTTCTATTTCCTGACTTATTCACTAAGGAATAGCTGATAATTCCGTGCATTTAGCCTTGAAAAACCTAGGATATAAGACATTTTACCTCCGAAAACGAGTAAGTTTATAAACTAACTAATGATTAAACATGGTTGATCTACCACAGCATGCGCCGCTAGACGATGCGCAGAGACAAAAAATCCAAGAGCTTTCCGCCACTTTGACACCACAGCAGGCCGCGTGGGTGAGTGGATATTTTGCAGGCACTTCAGGAGCTGTGGGTGCTGCACCTGCGGCTGTATCGCAGAAAAAAATCACCGTGCTCTACGGGACGGAATCGGGTAATTGCGAGGAGTTAGCTGATCAGCTTTTTAAGTCGGCCAAGCAAAAGGGCTTCAAGCCGAGAGTAACCAACATGGCGGATGCGAAGGTTGCCGATCTCAAGGATGCGGGAAATCTGCTCGTGGTAGTCAGCACATGGGGTGATGGCGAGCCACCCGAGGCGGCAGAGGAGTTTTACAATGAGCTGATGGCTTCGGACGTATCGCTCGATGGTGTTGAGTTCTCAGTCTGCGCGCTGGGTGATACTAGCTATGATCAGTTCTGCCAGACCGGTAAGGAAGTGGATGTTCAACTCGAAAAACTGGGAGCCAAGCGCTTTGCTGATCGCGTCGATTGTGATGTCGATTACGATGATGCGTTTGCCAACTGGAGCAAGAGTATCTGGGCTAATCTGGGTGAGGCGAGTACCTCAGCTACTGCCGCCGTTTCAGCAGCACCTGCACAGACTTATGACCGTAAAAATCCATTTTCCGCGGAAGTCCTCCAGAATCAACTACTGAGTGGTGATAGATCTAACAAAGAAACCATCCACGTTGAGCTTTCGCTTGAGGGATCGGGCTTCAACTACCAGCCGGGCGACGTGCTTGCTGTCTTGCCGCGCAATGCGAAGGACGTGGTCGATGAGGTTCTTGCCGCTAGCGGATTAGCAGCCAATGCCTCGGTTGAAATCAAAGGCATAGGCCGCACGACATTGGGCGAGGCACTTACGACTCAACTTGATATCACAGGGCTCTCCCGTAAGGTGGTCAGCGCGTGGCAACAGATTTCTGGATCGGAGAGACTGGCATCCCTACTTCAAGATACCGCAAAGAGTGAATTCAAAGAGTGGGCAGATGGACGACAAATCATCGACTTGCTAGAAGATGACCCTGCGGAAAATCTTACTGCGCAGCAGTTGGTAGATATTTTGCGTAAGCTACCACCGCGTTTGTATTCCATCGCATCCAGCCCGAAAGCTCACCCTGATGAGGTGCATCTGACTGTGGCTGCCGTGCGCTATGATACGCATGACAAATCGCGTAAGGGTGTGGCATCTACCTTCCTTGCTGATGACGCGCCTACTGGCTCCAAGGTGTCGGTTTACGTGCACCCGAACAAGAACTTCCGACTTCCTGAAAATGGTGACACGCCAATCATTATGGTGGGGCCAGGCACAGGCATTGCGCCATTCAGAGCCTTCGTGGAAGAGCGAGCCGAGTCCGGCGATAAAGGTGACTGCTGGCTTTTCTTTGGCGATCAGCATTACAACGAGGACTTTCTCTACCAGCTTGAGTGGCAGGATCATTTGAAAAATGATGCGTTAGGTCGACTCGACGTCGCCTTCTCTCGCGATCAGCCGGAGAAAATCTACGTTCAGCATAAGATGCTAGAGAATGCTGCCGAGATCTGGCAGTGGCTTGAAAAAGGAGCGCATTTCTACGTCTGTGGTGATGCCACACGCATGGCTAAGGATGTGCATGACGCTCTCTTGGAAATCATCGGAACCCAAGGTGACATGAATGCCGATGAGGCGGATGCTTACCTAGCGGCACTCAAAAAAGAAAAGCGATACCAGCGCGACGTATACTAACAAAATTTCAATTTGATATAACATGATCGAAGAAAAAAAACTTTCGGCCAACGAGCCACTTAAAGAGAACAGCGACTACTTACGCGGCACGCTCGCAGAAGAGATTGCGGACACGAGTAATGGTGCCATTTCTGCCGACAGCCAACAGCTGAGCAAGTTCCACGGGATGTATCTGCAGGATGACCGCGACGTGCGTGCGGGACGCCGGAAAAAGAAATTAGACAAGGCATACTCGTTTCTGATCCGTGTCCGTCTCCCCGGTGGAGTATCCACCTCCGCGCAGTGGCTTGCGATGGATTCGCTGGCTGACCAGTATGCTAACGGCACGCTCAAAATCACCACTCGCCAGACATGGCAGCTACACGGTGTGATCAAAAACAACCTGAAGCGCACGATTCAGGGAATGAATGATACCGCGCTCGACTGCATCGCCGCCTGTGGTGATGTGAATCGGAATGTCATCTGCAATGCCAATCCACACCAGAGTGATCTCCACGCTGAAGTGGTCGATTTTTCTCACAGGATCAGCGATCACCTTATGCCGCGCTCACGTGCCTACCACGAGATTTTTCTCGATGAGGAAAAGGTAGTTTCTAGCGAGGAGCAGATCGAACCTCTCTATGGCAAGACCTATCTGCCGCGTAAATTCAAGATCACTGTGGCAATTCCGCCGTCTAACGACGTCGATCTCTACGCGCACTGCCTGTCGTTCATCGCGATTGTTGAGGACGGAAAAATCGTCGGCTACAACGTCGCCGTAGGTGGTGGCATGGGTATGACCCACGGCCAAACAGAAACCTTCCCGCGCCTCGCGGATGTCATTGGTTTTGTCACACCTGAGAAAGCGGTGGACGTTGCGGAAAAAGTCATGCTCGTCCAGCGCGATTTCGGTGAGCGTGGTGACCGTAAGTTTGCCCGACTGAAATACACCGTCGAGCGCATGACGGCTGATGGTTTTCTCGCCAAGCTAGAAGAGTATCTTGGCTACAAACTGGAGCCCGTTCGCGAGTTCGAGTTTGAAAGTAATGGCGATCGCTTCGGCTGGACGACAGACGACAAAGGACTGCACCACCTAAACTTGTTCATTTCTGGTGGTCGGGTAGTCGATTCGCCCGCCTATCCAATGAAGACAGGTCTTCGTGAAATTGCCAAAGTTCACGATGGCGAATTTCGCATGACGGCAAACCAGAACCTCATCATTTCAAATATTTCCGATGACAAAAAGCCAGAAATCGAGGCTTTGTTAGAAAAATATAAAATCCTCAAGAGCCATGAGCGTTCTGCGATGAGGTTGAACTCGATTGCCTGTGTCGCGCTGCCAACCTGCGGGCTCGCACTCGCAGAGGCGGAACGCTATCTGCCGGATCTCATCACCGAGTTGGAAGAAGTTCTCGAAGAGGCAGGTCTGCGTCACGATGCCATCACCATCCGTATGACAGGCTGTCCGAACGGTTGCGGCCGACCCTACCTTGGTGAAATCGGTTTTGTCGGCAAGGGGCCGGGGAAATACAACGTCTACCTTGGTGCTGGATTCCACGGAGAGCGACTCAGCAAGCTCTACAAGGACTCCGTGCCGGACAGTGAAATCAAGTCGCTGTTAGCGCCCATCATCAAGGACTACGCCAAAAGCCGCAACGATGGCGAGCACTTCGGCGACTTCGTTATTCGTGCCGGATACGTCAAGGAAACGACTGCTGGGAATAATTTCCACGCCAACATTAAATAAATCATGGAAGCCAAAGCAAATACGCCGTTAGAAGAAATCGGAATTGAGCAGATCAATGCCGCGTTCTCGACGATGAATGCCGCCGAGCGTGTGGCATGGTTGCATAAGAATTTTGGTTCGCGGCTTGTGCTCAGCTCGAGCTTTGGGCTTCAAGCTGCCGTGATGCTCCATCTGGTGAGCGAGCACGCGCCTGAGATTCCGGTTGTGTGGTTGGATACAGGCTATCTTTTCCCTGAAACATACCAGTATGCCGAGCAACTCATCGAGAAGCTGGGTATTGATGTGAAAGTCTATCAGCCCAAGTATTCAGCCGCTCGTCAGGAAGCACTTTTTGGAAAGCTCTGGGAACAAGGCGAAGAGGGTAATACCCGCTATAGTCTGATCAACAAGGTGGAGCCGATGAATCGCGCTCTAACCGAACTTGGAGCGGATATCTGGGTCAGTGGTTTACGAAAAAGCCATTCGAGCACGCGTGCCGACCGCCAGTTCGCAGAGCAGCAAAAACGCACACTGAAGGTCTACCCGATCCTTGACTGGGCAGACGCGCAAGTGGCGTCCTATTTCTACGATCATGATCTCCCGCGTCACCCGCTTGAAGCCGAAGGTTACAAAACGATGGGTGATTGGCACTCTACCCGCCCGGTAGGTGAAGGTGAATCTGCCGAGCAGTCACGCTTCGATGGAGCGAAATACGAGTGCGGTCTGCACCTCGATTCGAGCGCCTCTGATTTTCAGATCTAAGAAATTCAGTAGACTCCACCGAGCCGATGTAGTGAAAATTAATTAAGTGTGGAGATCTAATCGGCATATGAAAATCACTATTGCTACTGTCACGATGCTGGCACTGGTTCTCATAACTAATGCGCAGGAGCCAAATCAGAAAGACTTGTCTGAGAAAAATCTGGGAGCTGTCAGTGACAAATTGCGTAAAGAATTCAAGTTAGCTAACTTTTACCAGAAGTCACTCGTGCTGGATGGTTTCCCGATTGTGAGTTCTGCCAAAGTACGTGATGAGGCATTGTATGAAAGTGCATGGATTATACGTTCGATGCTGAAGAATCGGCCAGATATCTTGAAAGCTCTTGGCAAGAATAAGGTTCGGTTAGCGATCATGGCATGGGATGAGCGAACGGCTGATGTGCCAGAGCATTCCGATCTTAAACCTCATGCGTTTTGGAACAGAAGAGCCCGAGGTCTTGGCCCTACTCCACACAGGCCATGCGTCAGTTGCGGCGAGGAAAACTTACTTAATTTTATGGGTGATCCCTATGATGCAGAAAATATCTTGGTGCACGAATTTGCTCATGCAATTCACGATATGGGGCTTAAAACAGTCGATCCTACATTTGATCAACGTCTTAAGCAAACCTACGAAGCGGCCAAGAAAAAAGGCCTTTGGAAAGGTAAGTATGCCATGCAGAATCACCATGAATATTGGGCTGAAGCGACACAAAGCTGGTTTTGGAACAACCGTGAGAATGACCACGACCACAATCACGTGAATACTCGTGAGGAGCTTGTGGCGTATGACCCCGCTGTGGCAAAGCTATGCGCTGAAGTGTATGGTGAAAACACATGGCGGTATCGTCGCAGTGACGACAGTAAACGGCCATACCGGGAGCATTTGAAAAACTTGGATAGAAAGAAACTACCCACTTTTTCATGGAATAAAAAAGAGCAAGAGGCTTACGATGCGCATCAAAGGAAGCTGTAATAAATTCCTCTGCTGTAACCGTAATTGTTAAAAGATATAAGGGCATGCTAGGAAATCATGAAATCTTGTTGATCTTAGGGCA
Organism: Akkermansiaceae bacterium; assembly: GCA_045106535.1. Taxonomy (GTDB): domain Bacteria; phylum Verrucomicrobiota; class Verrucomicrobiia; order Verrucomicrobiales; family Akkermansiaceae; genus Oceaniferula. Next base: position 129,836 of record JBGCEU010000030.1, read on the forward strand.
TGGATCATCAAAGCACCCCGATTCGTCACAATCTGTTCGAAGTCACGCTGAGTTGTTAGCTGAAAAATCAAATTTCGCCGAGGTGCGAGTGGCGTTTCTGAAGGAAGAGCCTTTTATCGATGATTGCCTCAAAGGAATAGATTCGGATCGGGTAATCATTGTGCCCGATTTTCTGGCTGAGGGATATTTCACCCGTCAAGTGATTCCTAAAAAACTAGGTTCGATAGGCAGAAATGAGAATGTTATTTACTGTCCGCCGGTCGGCACTCATCCGATGATGGCATCTGTTATCGAAGATGCAGCGCAGCAGCTTCTTGGTGATTGGTTAGCCTGCCAAACTGAGCTTTTCGTCGTTGGGCACGGGTCTGGCAAGAATCCGTGTTCTAAACAGACTTTACTGCATCATTTGGAAAAAATTCGAGCTCTCAACACGTGGGCTAAAGTTCAAGATTTGTGGCTAGAAGAGCGACCTAGAGTGGGGGACTGGCAGAGTTTGGCGAAAGCAAGGCAGATCGTAGTCGTGCCCTATTTACTTAATGACGGGCAGCATGGTGGATGGGATATTCCTACAGATTTGGGTGTTAAGAGAGGAGCTGTCGTACACGGGGTGACTCACGAGATGGGTGACCATCGAATGCGGATAGCTCGCGCAGCGGGCTCCTCACCCCGTTTTGCTGAAGTGATTGATTTATTAGCCTCTCTTTGGGCAAGCAAGTAGAGAACATAAAAACGAGCGGCTCTGATTGAGCCGCCCGCTTACAAAAATAAATAGATTTATCGGCTAACTATTCTGCAGCAGCAGGTTCTTTCTCTGTTTCTTTTTTAGCAGCCGCATCCGCCTTCATCTTGGCGAGTCGGGTCTTGAATTTTTCTGCGAATTTGCCTGCCCGTGTGTTGGCTCCAGCAGCAACAATATTTTCAACGACTTGCTCTGCTTCATCGAATTTTCCTGAATTAATCAGTGGCCCCATCTTTATGCCGAGAGCACTTTGCAGCGCTTCACCCTCTAATTTGTGATCGGCAATGTGTTTGTCTACTAAAGCCAAAGCCTCCGTGATTTTTTTCTCACGAAGCATACCACCCACTTTAATTTGTAATTTCATACCCTGAAGGTCGCTGAGTTCTTTGTCTTGAGGATTGTGTTCCTTAATAAAGCTATCAATTTTTCCTAATACTTCATCTTGGGATCCTTTCCGGATTTCACTCATGAGCGTCGTATGCGCCATTTTGTATTCCTGCTTTTTGACAAAACCAGTCTTGTCTTCAGGGTCGAGTGTTTTGACTTTGTCAATCAGACTTTGATAGTGCTTGAGTTGATTTTCGGGTAGAGCCTCGAGAGCTTTAACAAGAGCTTCAGCTTTTGCCGCACCTTGAAGTTTAGCAGCTGATTCGAGAGCCTTGTCACGTTCTACACGTTTGGCTTGAAGCTCTGCTAGATGCTCAAGATATTTTTCAGGTCCACCTGCTTTATACCCAGTTTTAGCATATGGTCGACCTTCAGGATCGAGCAGTAAAATAGTCGGGAATCCACGCACGCTATACTTTTTTTGAAGTTCAGCATTCTGTTTTGTCGTAGCCTCATCGACCTTGGATTTGTCACGTGGATAATCGAGTTCTACTAAAACGAATTTATCAGCTACGCCTTTTTTGAATGAATCGTGTTTGAATACCTCGTCGACTAGCTTGATACACCAGCCACACCAGTCAGAACCAGTGAAGTCAACGAGTAGGTCTTTGTTCTCTTTGGCTGCTTTAGCTTTTGCGGCCTCAAAGTCGGTCATCCAACCCTCACCGCCGGCGGAAGAGATCGATGCTGTCATAGCCAGTGCTAGACCAGCGAGTAATGTTTTTTTCATGATGATTTTTATTTAATCTTGGAGATAGGACGTGGAAAGTGAATTTTTATTTCCCCTTTGTCCAACAACATCGTCGTAGATATGACTATTTGTCTCACTTTTTATTACGCTTTATTGCCCGAATCTTCTTTTCAGATTGCCCAATTTACCAGGTTTGGCAGGATGATTTCGCATGGCGTATACAGCGGAAAAGGCATTTGACTTGATTGAATCAGCTCACGAGAAGGGACGATTGGCTCATGCGTTTCTGATAACGGGTGTACCCGGTAGTGGTAAAAATAGCCTAGCTGCCAAAATTATCTCTCTAGTAAACAGTGTTAAGGAGGATTCGGGGGCAAATCTGTTTGGTGAAGTCGAGGAGCCACTGGAAAAGACATTGGAAGAACTGGAGGGGGAGTTGGTTAGGATAGTGAGACCTAGGTCAAAATCCCGGCGGATATCCGTAGACGATATGCGAGCGCTTGAAAAATCTTTCCATGTAGCATCAGCTCCTGGTAAGTGGAAGGTGGGTGTGATTCTCCATGCCGACCGTATGGGAGTAGAGGCGGAAAATGCTTTTCTTAAGACTCTGGAGGAACCACCAGCTGATTGTCTTTTATTGCTGCTCAGTGATTCTCCTGAGCTGCTATTGCCTACGATTCTTTCCCGTTGCGTTCGCTTATCATTGATGGCGCGACCTGAGGAGCGAGAGCTAGGCGGTGCCGAGAGGCAAATGCTAGAGGCGCTTGCCCGCTCTACGCGTGATGGTTTTGGGCGGATTGCCGCCGCGTTTACTCTGCGAGCATCATTTAGCCGCATTCTTGCCGAAAAACGTGCGGAGATCAGCAAGGCCAATGATGTGGCATTTAGAGAAGAGAGTAAAAAATACAAGAACACCACAGACAGTGACGATTGGCTCAAGGATCGAGAAAAGTTTTACCTCGCCCACACGGAGTCGGAGTATCTGAACGAGCGCGATAGGCTGCTGGAGACCATTATTGCCTGGATGGGGGATGTCTTGCGACAAAAATGTGGAGTCACAGAGCTCGATCTTACCGAGGCTGTCGCTGCTACTCAAAAAGCGGCCAGTGCTCATACTTTGCCAGACTTGCTTCAGCGAGTTGATGCTCTTGAGGAGCTACGCGCTAATCTAGAAACGAATGCACAAGAGCAGCTAGCTCTGGAGGTGGCGTTTCTTAAAGCATTTGCATAGATCAGGATAACTTTGAGCGAAGTGTCAAGATGGCGACCTCTGGCTTGCACGCGAATCTCACACTCTGGCCGACGGTTCCAAGACCGCGACTCACGAAGATGCGTGAGTCGGCAGCTTCATAGTCCCCGTAGATGTAGTTGCGTCCATAGCGAACTTTGACTGGAGCGTAGCCTATCAGTGGCACTCGGCACTGCCCGCCGTGTGTATGTCCGGATAACTGGAGGTCGACGCGGTAGTTCTGACGCAACGTATCGAACACATCAGGCTCATGCACCAGTGCGATCACAGTTTCGGTGGTGTGCCCACGGTAACATGCGGGTGCATCCACCGAGCCGGACCAAATGGAGTCGGTTCCTAGAAGATGAATTTTTTCACCATTGATCTCTAGGCGGGTTGATTGATTGACCAGAAAATCAAAGCCCGCCTTTTGGAATCCTTTGTTAAAAGCGTAGGCGCGCCCGTGCCAACCGTCATGGTTTCCCATGATACCGTATACCCCATGCTCCGCTTTTAATTTCGAGAGGATTTCCATCAAGGGGGGGAATACATCATAAGAATGAGTGATATAGTCTCCTGTGAGGACAATCATATCTGCTTGGGCTGCATTAGCTGTTTTGACAGCTTCACTAATCATTTCCTCATGAGAATCAGGCTGAAAATGAATATCCGTGAGTTGGGCGATGACCAGCCCGTCCAATGATTTTGGCAAGTGGGGTAGGTAGAGCTCTTTGCGCGTAACGGATAGTTGATTAGGTTCGATCCAACGTGCGTAGCCGTAGGAAGAAGCAACTGTGAGCAGACTCGTGCGTATGAAATTTCTTCGAGTGAACAATTTGTGTTTCGTCTTAGGCATGTATTTTTTCTAAGTTACTTGGCATGGAAAGTATTTATTCATGTAGGCGTGAAGTTCTGATGAACGACGGATGAAATAATGATGAGAGTTCACCATTGTGGTTAAAGAAACTGTTATCACTGGACATTACAATGCCCGAGGTGTTCGCTTTTGTTTATGAAGAGTTCAGAGACTCCAGCGAGTGACCGCATTACCATCCCCCAGTATGCCATGGCGCTGGCACATGTGGCCAGCCTAAGGTCTGAAGATCCTTTTCGTAAAGTGGGAGCAGCAGCTTTGGATTTCGATAATCGGGTGATTGGAACTGCATATAATGGACTCGCCCCTGGGTTTGATGCCCCTGATGGTTTTTGGGATGATCGCGACCAACGTCAAAAATTCATGCTTCACGCCGAGGTGAACCTTTGCAGTCTTTTTAAGCGAGGCGAGGTTAAGCTTATGGCATCGACAACGATGCCTTGTACTTCATGCATGCAGACATTGTGTGCTTATGGTATCAAAGAAATCTACTACCGAGATGTCTATAATGAGTCGTCGGCACCAGAAATAGCAGCTACCTATGATATTCACTTCGAGCGAATTACCGAATACCCGTTGGATTAGAGTAACGAGTGAAAATCACTCGTTTTCCTGTGGGCCGCCGATATCACCACCGTAGAAGCTACGAATATAGCCAAATTCTATCAAGGTGTCTTGCCATGCAGCCAGGGCTCCGTCGTTGCGCCATACAAATCGAGCATTACGTAGCATTTTCTCAGCCTCTAATTTGTCATCCTCATGATATAGGATTGCGGCACGTGAATAGTAGTAGAAAGGGGAGTCATCCCACTCGTCATATTTTTCTGTGAGTAATTTGGCCTCTTTCACTTTGTCGGTTTTGAGTTTGCAAAGCAGTAATTTGAACTCGCAAAGTCGAATCATTGCCTTGTTATTCTCCGCTAACAATGGAATCAGTTTTTTGAATCGATCATGTGCTGAGACCCACTGTTTGGTAACGAAATCAACCTCAGCAAGGTTGAACTGCACGTTTGTATTTTCAGGAGCGACCTCGAGAATTTGATTGAATATAGCGTTGGCTTTATCAAACGCTCTGATTTCTACATAGCATGCCCCTTTGATATTGAGTGCTGCTGGGTGATCGGGGAAAATGTCATCCAGCTTATCGATGCCCTCCAGAGCATCAAAGATTCGCTTTTGGTTAAAGAGGTTCTGGACTTTTAGCAGTTGGCTGCCGAATTCTTTTCTCTTTTCGAGGGGGAGATTCATGAATTCTCTCCAGACCTTAACGATCTCGGTGTCTTTCTTTGAATCATCCGGCTTATCAGATGCAGTGTCCTCTTGGGCAAGGATACCTGAAAGCAAGCTCAGGGAGATAACCGTCGATGTGAGGAATGGTGATAAGATGTATTTCATGGCGGATGATGGGGATGGTTGAGATATCTGGCGTATTGTCTGGAATGCGCTAACTGGATCGAATTTACGCGTCTTTTTGATTGAGGTCAATCATCAGCTTAAGCCAATTCATTACCATGAGAATACAATCGGTTTTCTTTGATATATTCTAAAACAGATGGATTGAGCCAGTCTTGCCTGAGTCCTGTGGGCAATCCTTGCCGGATCGCAGTCGCCGATGCCGGATGGTCACCGGAAATAGACGTCATATTAAAATTTGCTCGAGGCTTAGCTTTATAGCCTCGTTCAAAGACGATGAAATCGACTAAGCTAGCCAGGTGATCTGGACGATTCCACCTTGGCAAGGCGTCCCATTGGTCAGTGCCCATCAGCCAATAAAGTTTCGCATTTGAATACTTTTTCCGCATGGCTTCTGCGGTGCGCCACGAATAACAAGGTTCTGCAGCCGTCAGATCAAAATCATCAACCCTTGACCAGTCGTATTCTGAAGTAGCAAGTTGGCACATTTTCAGACGGTGATGTTCACCTGCATGATCTTGCCCTTTTTTGTGAGGCGATTGTCGACAAGGTAGAAATACAACGAGATCTAGTTTCAGTAATCTTACAGCCGATGCGGCGATGTGAGTGTGACCCAGATGAACGGGGTCGAACGTGCCGCCAAATAGGCAGACACGCTTGAAACGCTCGGCTGCACGTGAATCTAAGTTGTTCGAGATGCCATCACTAATTTCATTCATGATCAATGCCGTGAAGAATCGTAATCATGGATCGACATCTTCTGCTTCAGCACCGGTATTCATTTCAGTGCTGGAACTAGTGTACCACAATACCCCCGCGGTGCCGAGAAAGACAACTAAGATGACAAGGGCAACAATAATACTGAGACAGGATTTCATCTAAAAAAATATTAGTGTGTGAGGTGGCGCTCGTCCAGACCTAAGGTGCGGTCTTTAAGCTCGTTCAATTCGTGCGGCAAATGCACCGTCTGTCTTATCTTGGAATGGCAATGCCTGACGGGTTTCTGTTATCTTCCAGTCCGAATGGCGGTCAATAAATGCCTGGATCAATTCCTCATTTTCGGTCGGTTCAATTGAGCAGGTGGAATAGATAATACGACCACCCTCCGCCAAGCACGGAAGTGAGTTTTCAAGGATGGCGTTTTGAATACTGCCGAGTTCAGAAATACTATCGGGACTGAGTCTCCAGCGGGCATCCACTCTGCGGCGTAACACACCGGTGTTAGAGCAGGGGACATCGAGTAAAATGGCGTCGAATTTTCCGTGCCAATTCTCGGGCGCTGGTGTGCACCAGTCATGAGCCTCGACTTTTGCAATCTTGATCCCGAGGTTTTCCAGATTGTGTTCAAGGCGGGGAAGGCGTTTTTCGTTGCTGTCGGTGCAGAGGATTTGCCCCTCGTTATTCATCGCGGCAGCCATGAGAGCTGTTTTTCCTCCAGGTGCAGCGCATGCATCTAGGATGGTTTCACCTGGTTGCGGGTTGAGTAGTTCAACGCAGTGTCGTGTTGCTGGATCCTGAATGTAGACGTATCCGTGCTTCATCCAGTCGCCGGGGGGAGTGCCCTCGATTTTTACAAATCCTTCGAGTCCCTCTATCGGTGTTGCCTGTTCATGGGCAAGAACTGCTTCACTAGCCTCTGGCAGAAGTGGATTGATGCGGCCAAGAACCTCCGCCGGTCGGTTGTTCCATTCCATGAGTGCCAGAGTGTTTTCATTTCCCCATTTTTGGCGCCAATGATTCCACAGCCAGTCTGGATGCGAGTAACGCACGGGCGGTGGAAATTTCTCACGGTCTGAAAGAAGATCTGCCCGTCGCGTAATCGCCTGCCGCAGAACGGCATTGATGAGTCCTCGGACAGGGGCTTTTCCGCAATTTACCGTTTCATTGACAGCTGCGTGGTCGGCAATGCCCAAAAGTAATAACTGGCTGATGCCAACACGTAAAATATCGCGCGTTTCGTGGTCGAGCTTTCCCTTGCGCAGCGTGCCGATCCAAGTGTCGAGCACACGTCGATTACGGAGTACGGAGTAGACGATCGATTGCAACAGAGCACGATCTTGTCGCGCCAAGCCATTTCGTGCAGCATGGCGCTCAATCAATGAATCCATGTAGGTGTGTCCTTTTGCCCACGCGCGTAATGCGGAAACAGCTGCGCGTCGGACATTGGGTGATTGCTGAGGCATGGCGGCAAGCTAGTTGGTAATAACTCATTACAAAATACTAAATTCATTCAATTCTCAAACTTGCCGAATGCTCATACTGCGACTAGATAAGGGCGTGACTCGTTTTCAAAAAGTTGCCATTGCTGCCTGTGTTGCCCTCGTTGTGCTTATATTTGTGGGTGCGATTGTAAGGGCGTCAGGGGCTGGTATGGGCTGTCCAGATTGGCCGACCTGTTGGGGGTGTTTGATACCGCCGACCAGAGCCGCAGATATTGATCCTGCAAAACTCGATATAGAAAAGTTCCAGCGTAAAGCAGCACAATACGGTATCCCGCCTGAAAGCATTACTCGGGAGTCTGTCATCGCTAGTTTCAATCCAGTGCATACATGGACTGAGTATATTAATCGGCTGACCTCGCTACCACTGAGTGTCCTGACTTTGGTCACTTTTGTGATGTCGCTATGGCAATGGAAAAAGCGGCCATCGGTAACCATTGCGGCGTTTCTGGCGCTAGTGCTGTTAGGTGTCAATGCATGGATGGGTGCACAAATAGTCTACAGTGGGCTCAAACCAGGTGTGATTACTATCCACATGGCACTTGCTATATTGATGCTCTGCGTGTTGGTTTTTGTAGCATGGCGTGGTTGTGACAAACCATGGAAACTACCCGAGCAAGCAGTCTCTAAGGGGCTGGGGAAACTTGGATTTCTCCTGCTGATTCTCGTGCTCGCGGAAGGTGTATTGGGTTCACAAATCAGGGAGAAAACCGATGCTCTCAAAAAAACGCACCATGATGCTCCGCGCTCAGAGTGGGTTGAAGAACTAGAAGAAAGTCCTGCCTATCTGGTTCATCGCAGTGGTTCATGGGCTGTGCTATTAGCTGCCGGGATTTTTTACCTCAGTAGCCCTCGTGCCTGGTCGGCAAAAGGAAAACTTGAAGGCGTTGTTTTTGGAACTGTAGTGGCGCAGATGATCCTTGGCTTGGTTCTCTCTCAGGTGGGTATCCTGCCGTTTGCGCAGGTATTGCACATAGGGCTTTCCACTATCCTTGTTGCTGCTCTCTTGCTTTGGTTACTGGGTTGGCTGGGCAGATCGATGCGATATCAAAACTCCGCGTAACTCATACCTAGGAATACTATGAGGCTAGTATTCAAAATTGTCAGCAACGCTGAACCCTGAAAATTCGATAGCGTAATTCTACCGAAAATACTTGCATAGTAGACGAAAATGGAAATACTCGCGCCGCTTTCGGCACATGTCCGATGTAGCAAAACTAAAGCCGGTTTAGCTCAGTTGGTAGAGCAACTGATTTGTAATCAGTAGGTCAACGGTTCGAATCCGTTAACCGGCTCCATTTTCAAAAGAACGGGTCTACACCAAAGTTTGGGGACGAGGCATTTTTTTGGGTCTACACCAAAGTTTGGGGACGAGGCATTTTTTTTGATAGTTAATAATGAGGTTATCCGCACTGGGCGATGACGCGTAGACGGTAGTTTTCGAAGTTTCTAAAGCCGTAGGCACGGCGTTGGATGAGTTTCATTTTTCGGTGGAAGCCTTCGGTGATTCCATTGTTCTTGGCGAAGCGCCACATGCAGGCGATGGGCTCCTTCCAGTCAAGCAAGGTTCTGGCGAGCGTCTTGAGTGGTTTGAGATCGGAGTACTGGAGTTGGCGGATGTGCCGGTAGAAGACCTTGGCATGTATTCTGCATTGTTTTTTGGTCTGGTGTTTTCGGTTCATGAGTCTGCGTAGTTGGTGCATTTGGGTATGGATGGGTTTGAGTGCGGGGTATTGTTCGAAGAGTCGGTGAAGTTTTTGTTGTTGGCCGGGTGTGAGTCTCGAAGGCCTCTTGCGCATGGCGGCGAGGCCGCCACGATAGCTCTTAAGCTGCGGCGCGACGGCACGGGCCAGGTGCATGAAGTGGTGGTAGATGATGCGCACGACATGGAAGCGGTCAGCGACGATTTTGGCATTGGGGAAGTATCTGCGGATGATGTTGCGGTAAGGGCTGGAGAGGTCGATGCAGACCACCTTCACCTTGTGCCGTCCGCGCAGTGTTCCCAGGTAGGAAGCCAGGTCGGCAATGCTCCTGCCCGGCCTGATGTCGAAAACCCGGTGGTTGCGCAGGTCGCAGAGCGTGGTGCTGAAGCGCTGGGCCTTGTGCAGGGTATGCTCGTCGATACCGAGGTATTGAGGGCAGTCCAGCGAGAGTCTCTCATTGGCCTTGCGGCGTGTGAACTGGGAGTAGATGCGGCTGACTGTGGCAGCTCCGAGCCGTTTGTTACGAGCAATGGTGCTCGAGCAGATGCCATCGTGATGGTGTTCGAAAACCTGTTGCCTGAAGGGTTCGGAACTATGGCGCCCCTTGATAACGCCGGGTAGTTCGGGCAGGAAACTGCGCAAGCAACGGGTGCACTGGAAACGCCTGGTATGGATGTGCAGCACACTCGGTCGACGGAAGGACTCCAGGTGCCGGGCCTTACGCAGATACCGACCCTTGCTGCGGATGCGTGAGCAAAAGCAATGCGGGCAGCACTTGGGTTCCAGAGATGACTTTAACTCGACATGGACGGCGAGTTCTCTACCTTGGTCTACACGAAGGGGGTCGTAACCCTTCAGACCTATATGATATAGGTTATTAAGCATAGGGGACATGATGGCTTGATCGCCTCATGTCCCCAATCTTTGATTAAGAGC